>JAJRWM010000131.1 GCA_024276815.1 bacterium | reverse complement strand
TATGATAATCCTTGTTTTTGTCCGGCAACTGAAAATCGCGGACAGCTTGTTTTTTTATCCCGTAGCGATTTGGGCTAAATTTAACATATAAATAAAAGCCTTGCCAGCAAAGCGATAATTAGTTAAGCTTGAGTCTTACTGGGAAGAATATGGCTTTTAACGCTTTTGAAAAAAAATCACTTTTTGGTTTAGCCCTTGTCACGGCGTTGCGAACGCTGGGCTTTTCTCTGGTCTTACCGATATTCGTGCTTTACGGAAACCAGTTTACTGATTCTCCGCTGCTGATAGGTATCGCCTTGGGGGCTTACGGGATAACCCAGGCGGTTTTCCAGGTTCCTTTTGGTATGCTTTCAGACCGCTGGGGCCGCAAGCCTTTATTATTGTTTGGTCTCTTTCTGTTCGGTCTGGGCAGTGTTTTGGGCATCGCTCCCCAGGCGGTATCACAAGATCTTTTCAACTCACCCGATAAAGCTATTTATATTCTCATTCTCTGCCGTCTGCTTCAGGGAACCGGGGCGGTCACGGCGGTGATCTTCGCTTTTGTCGCCGATATCATTCCGGCCGAGAAACGCAACTCCGGCATGGTCTGGATCGGGATGCCGATTGGTATCGCGATCAGCCTGGGGATCATCCTGGGGCCGATTTTAGGCGCCCGCTATGGTTTCGGCTCTTTATTTATACTAACCACGGGGTTAGTCGTCGCGGCTTTTATTTACTGCCTGTTCTTTCTCAAGGAAGCTCCCGGTCATCACCATCATCACCGGGATGTGGAGCTTGATTCCGGCTCTGTTTTACTGATCCTGAAAAACGCCCGGCTTCTTAAGCTGAATTTCTGCGGTTTTATCACTGATTTCCTCATGACCTCGCTTTTTTTCGCTTTACCGTTTATCATGAGGGACTATCTGGAAGTCAAGCGTTTCTGGATTATTTACGCCCCCATGCTGGTTATCGGTATTGGCATGATGTTTATCGGTTCGCGTCAGGCGGACAAAGGATATACCAGGAGTGTTTTCATCTCGGCCTACCTGGCGATGGGGGCTGGATTTATTTTCATGAGTATGACCGGCTTGGTCTGGCTGTTAATCGGCACTCTTCTGGTTTACAGCGGGGTCAGCGTTCTTCATCCGATCATGCCCACCACCGTAACCAAGATGGTTGCCCGTGAATTTATGGGGACGGCGACCGGCGTCTTTAATTTCTTTTTGTATTTTGGCGCTTTCGCCGGGGGCACCGGCGCCGGGCTGATCAGTCAGAAATGGGAAATATCAGGCCTGCTTCACCTGATGACTGTTCTGGCGTTTATCTCCGCGGTTGTCATCGGTACGGTCACTGATTTTCAGTGTATCAATTAGCCGTAAAGCTTACTGCAGGTTGTTGTCTTTTCCTTTCCCCGCACCTTTTTTTCTTTTTTTAAATCGGATATGTAGCGTCTAAACATGAAAACATAGCGGTTGTTGATCAAAGAGTTACCTCGTTTGTTAAGCCGGCATACTGCCATGTCTGCCCTTGGCGGGAGGGATAACGAAAAGTGGCTGTGGCGACTTTTCATTAATAACCGCTATCGTAACTGCCGATAATATATTGATATATTGACTGTTAAATGCCATAACCCGCGATAAATTTATAACATGAAAGCTGGCATTTTAATGTTCAAGAAAGCAACCTTTAATTCAGGATTACTTGTTTTTTCCCTGAGTTTATTCTTCAGGCCGCCGCCCGCCTTTGCCTATCATCCACAATCGCTGGAGTTTTTTGTTAGCGGCTTATTGGCCCACTTTGTCCTGTTTTTCTCACTAATATCGATCTGTCCGTTCCTGCGCCGCTCGGTGGATGTCCGTTCCGGCCGGCGTTATTTTTCAACGGCGATTTTGTTTTTTGCCGGCTGGATGTTGCTGAGCGGTCTTGAAGAGGTTGTAGTCTGGTTGATGGCGTCGGGAAATAATTATTTCCTGAATGGAAAACTCCTCTTAAATGATTTTTTCAGTATGTTTTATTTCACTCTGGTAATGATTAAGCCCTTCTTGGGTTTGCTGGGAGTGCTCAGTTTCTATCAGGGGTTAACCAGGCTGGAGAATCACGCAAAGGTTGAAGAACATGTCTGAGATCAGTCGCACTTTTATCTGGTTTGTTGACGCGGTATTTTCAACGGCCACTTTGTTAATCGCGGTTTTAGCCTTTTATAAAATTCGAAAGCTCAGAAACGATAATCCTTACCAGTTAATTTATCTCTTTCTGTATTGGTTTAGCGGTGCGTTTCTGGTCTTGATTTCGATTTATTGCTTTAATCACGCCATTTTACAATTTCTGTTTCTATTTGAAGATAGCGACTCCATCAAGAAAATCATCTCGATCGCCACGGTTATCTATCATCTCGCGTTTATCTTTGTCGCCGCTGTCGCGCTGACTTTTACTTATCTGAAAGAACAGGCTGAAGAACAGGAGAGGCAGGCTGAATATTCTGGGAAACTGGCGGAAACCAATCAACTGGTTTTGCGCCTGGCTCATCAGGTGGACGAAAACATTGAGAACTTGCCTCGCTTTGAAAATCCTGCTCTGGTGAAATGCTGGGAGGTGATGAACTGTCAGCAGTCAGGTTGTGAACTTTACGGAAAAGACGCGGCCCGCTGCTGGCAGAGGCAGGCCGTTTTATCGTGTGTTGGCAAGGGTTGTGACGGGGCGGATAGTGAGGTTGTGGATGTTAATGACTGTCAGAATTGCCGAGTGTTCACTGCCGCCGGCCATGACCTTTTGTCAACCACCGGGGAAGTTTTAAACAATATGTTTTTTATCCTGGAGCAAAATCAGAAAAAAGTGAAACGGGAAAATAAAAATTATCTGGAAGTTTTGGGTTTTGTCAGCCATGAGCTTAAAACCCCGCTGGTTACCTTGAGCGGCTACGTCTCGTTGCTGGACAGAAACAGCTTGGGAGAACTGAACGAAGGGCAGAAAAAAGCGGTGGAGGTAATGCGGCGTGGTATCAATAATTTACAGGAGATGGTAACCAATTATCTTGATCTGACCCGTTTGGAGCACAAGGAAATTAAACCTGATTTCAGACGATTGGACCTCATGAATGATATTGTCTGGCCGGTGTTGGTAAGTTTCAGAGAGGTTATATCCTCAAATGGCATCAAGGTTGAGATAATAAATGAGAGCCAGGGAGTGACGCTGGAAGCTGACAGCGTGTTGTTGAATATTGTCTTTAATAATTTAATTGGCAACGCTATTAAATATGGTGAAAAAAATGGTAAGATAATCTTGACTGTTGAAGATGACCAGGGGATGTATAAAATCAGGGTTAGGAACGACGGCGGCAATATTCCTCTTGAGATGAGAGAGAAAATATTTTGTAAATTTACCCGAATGAATACTCAAAAGCAGGCATCAGAGGTGAAAGGAACCGGTTTGGGTCTTTTCAACACCAGGAAAATACTGGAGCTTCATAGAGGCAAAATCTGGGTCGAAAACGAACCGGATATCTATACCGAATTTATTTTTACTCTGCCAAAAAAAATTAAAGAAGGTGTGATATGAATTGTCCCTGCTGCACAACAGAAAACGCCGCGGAGCATAAATTCTGCAAGGAATGCGGCAGCAAGCTGATAGCGGAAGAAGGGCCTGACGGCTAGCCGGGTGAAGTCGTCTGCAGTTATGATGTAACCGTTAATCAACTGAAAAATGTTATAGCCGCCGACCCAGACAATATTAACGCCCATAAAAATTTAGGGCACGCCTATTATAACCTGGGGGACGTGGACGCGGCTTTATCCGAATTCAAGGCCGCTCTGGCGATTAATGACCGTTACGCTGATCTTCATTACGCCTTGGGTATGACCTATTATCGTGAGGGCCGGATCAACGAGGCGGTTCCGGTGCTAAAGAAAGCCCTGAGTTTAAATCCCAACTATTTGTCAGCTCATTATCGTTTGGGGCAGGTCTTGTATAACCTGGGTGATTTGAAAGCCGCCGCCCATCACTTTCGGGAAGTTTTGCGGATTGACAGCGGTTACACTTCCGCTAATTTTATGCTGGGTATGGTTAATACCCGGTTGGATCGGCTGAACGAAGCCGAATCGCAGTTCAGGCAGGTTGTCAAGCAAACCCCGGAGAACGCCACCGTTTACTACCATCTCGGTGTGGTTTATTATCATCAGGAAAAGACAGATGAAGCGATAGACGCCTTTAAGAAGGCTGTTGAGCTGAATCCTGACGACGAGGCCAGCAAAAAGAACCTGAAAATGCTCATCAAACTCCAGGTCTAGACAGGACTACAGCCTCTTTAATGCCGCTTTCGTGGGCCGGTGCCTGTTTAATAGCGGTTATTAATCATATAAGGTTGCATGTCAAGCAAAGATTTCACCGACATAGCTATTCAAGCATTAACCAAAACTTGTCCATAGCGAGGAGCCGTAGCTGACGCGTTCTCTCTCTGTTTAAGAGCGTATTACAGGCTTATGTAAGGTGCTGTCCGCTATCCCAAGTTCAAAGTTTTAGCGCCTGGAGT
>JAJRWM010000130.1 GCA_024276815.1 bacterium | reverse complement strand
TTTACGAGAAATGGTTAAGCACCAAGCATTCGAAAGCCTTTGATTTGTTAAAAGGCGACGAGCAGAAGAATCCTAAGTGTTTGGGTTGTCACACGACCGGTTACGGTAAGGACGCCAAGGCCAAGCCTGAACAATTGCACGGCGTTCAGTGCGAAGCTTGCCATGGTCCGGGCAGTAAGTATAAGAAAAAGAAAACCATGGAAAACCGGGAAGCGGCTGTTAAAGCAGGTTTGGTTGTTCCTACCGAGGAAACCTGTAAGAAGTGTCACAATAAAAACAGCCCCAATTACAAAGAGTTTAACTTCAAAGAATACTACAAAAAAATTGAACATCGCAAAGCGGCAAAATAAATTGTCCAAGGTGTTTTGAGTAGTAAAAAGTGAGCGGCTGGGGATAAAACCCCAGCCGTGTCTTTTCCTGGGTCGGCATTAATCAGTTGTTAGGAGAAAAAGGCGTTGGTTAAAAACAGAGCACGTAAAAACAAGACTTTCTGGGGGTGGGTTTGGCATTACTGCTGCTCAATAAAAGTTGCTTTGACTATTTTGATTCTTTTAGCGTTAACCTCAATTATTGGGACTATCATCGCCCAGGAAGCGCCGGAAAAAATGTTCCAGATCTATCAACCAGCGACGGCTAACATCCTGATTAAACTGGGGATGAACGATATGTATAATTCCTGGTGGTTTATCGCTCTCCTGGGTCTTTTTATCTTGAACCTGACCTGTTGCACCATTGATCGTTTTATGCCCACCTGGAAGTTGATAACGAAGCCTAAAAAGAACTTCTCCCTCGACTGTATTAAAGCCCGTAAAAACAGCGACGAAATTATTGTTCCCTCGATAAACGGCGTGGCGGAGATCACCGGGATCATTAAAAAGTTTGGTTACCATGTCACGTTGACTGACGAGCACAGTCTTTACGCTTACAAGGGACGTTGGGCCCGAATGGGCTACATTGTCACCCACATCAGCATTATTATGGTTTTAATCGGCGCTATTATGGGCAAGGTAAGCGGTTACAAAGGCTTTATGCAGATCCAGGAAGGCGAGATCTCTCCCTGGTATTGGAGCCGAACGCTTAACAAAGCGGCGAAGCTGGATTTTATGCTGGGGCTGGAAAAATTGTATATGGAATACTACCCGCCGGAATTTTACTTTGAGATCAGCGATGTCCGAAACGGTCGGGTGCTTGGGAAACCCAAGGTCAGCCTCGGAGAGAAATTCAAGGTGCCGAAAACGGGGATCAAGGGCCAGGTGGTTGATTACCGGCCTGATTACCGGGTCGCGGACCCGCGGCCGGTCGCGGAACGTGATTTGACCGCTCCGCCGGAGTATCCGGCCGTTCTGGTCAAGTACCAGGAGAAAGGTCGGGTGATAGGAGAGAGATGGATATTTGTCGCCGGGCGCGACCTGTTACGTCAGCAGCCGCTATTGCCGGATGTTAGAATCTCGCTGTATAATTTATACGCCGAGCGGACCAAGGATTATAAGAGCACTTTATCCGTATATGATAAGGGAGAACGGGTTCTCACCAAAACAATTGAGGTCAACGATCCTCTTCGCTACCGGGGAGTGACGTTTTATCAGTCAAGTTTTGACAAAGAAAAGCGCGTTAGCGGGCTTCAGGTGGCGCATGATCCCGGTGTGCCTATTGTTTATATCTTCTGTTCCACCATGATTCTAGGCGTCATGATGTCTTTTTACATCTCGCACCGCCAGTTATGGTTCAAGGTAGAAAAAGCGCGACAGGGCTATAAAATAAACATGGCTGGTATGGCTAACAGAAATCCGCTTGGTTTTAAGCAGGAATATGATAAAATACTCGCTGTGTTTAATAAACGCAAAAGTTCCGGGTAAGGCGGGAACTTTAAATCGTTATGCTATATCGGAAGTATCTGTGATTAGTTAGAAAGGTAAAATAAATGAATAACCAGTTGTTTTATAATATAGCCTTTGGTTGCTACTTTATCTCGGCGTTGCTATACATCCTTTTCATGGTCAGCGGTAAAGAAGTCCTGGGCAAAATCGCCACCGCCATAGCGGTTGTCGGGGGTGTCATAAACACCGTCGGCTTTATTTTGCGTTGGGCGGAAGGCGGGGCGGGGCACGCTCCCTTCGCTAATCTTTATGAATCCGTTACCTTTTTTGTTTATGTTACCGTGGCATTTTACCTCTATCTGGATATCCGTTACGACATGAAGCCGGTGGGCGCTTTTGTCATGCCGCTGGCTTTTTTAGGCATGGGTTACGCCAATCTGCTGGATCCCAATATCGAGCCTCTGGTGCCGGCGCTTCAAAGTAACTGGTTGCTCGCTCATGTGGCGCTTTGCTTCGTTGGTTACGCCGCTTTCGCTGTCAGTTACGGCTTGGTTACCATGTATCTTTTAAAGACACCCAAAAAGAGGGATGTTGAAGTATCAACCAATTTTTCCATCATTAACCTTGCTTTTTTTGTCGCGACCATAGCGGCCTTTGTGGCGTTTATTATTCTCTCGGTCATGGCGACGGCTAAATACCAGGTAGCGCTACCTGGTTTATCCCCCGCCGCGGGCGACCGGGCGATCATTGTTGGCGCCTGGGTCGTGGTCTTTGTCGGGCTTTACGCGATATTTTCCGTCGCGCGGGAGCGGATTCGCGATAAACTCACATCCTATTTTTCGGTGCTGAACATTTCTTTTGTGGTGACCACCTGTTTCTATTTAATCATTGAGGGCGTTGCGCAGAAGCTGAGCCTGGGCAGTCAGCAAACAGCTCTTTATTTTACCAGCCCGCGATTTTTGATATATAAATCGTTGATTTTGCTAGCCATCTTGGTTTTATCTATGATAATCTCCTCTTGGAAAAGAGAGGCGTTAGCCGCAAAACTTCCTGATCTTCAACAGTTAGACAACATAAATTACATTGCGATTGCTTTTGGGTTTCCTTTTTTAACAGCGGGTATTATCAGCGGGGCGATCTGGGCTAATGAAGCGTGGGGAACTTATTGGAGCTGGGACCCGAAAGAAACCTGGTCGTTGATTACCTGGTTTGTATACGCCGCCTATTTACACGCCCGGTATATGGCCGGCTGGAAAGGAGTGAAGACGGCTTATTTGGCGGTTTATGGTTTCTTATCTGTAATCTTTACCTATTTTGGCGTTAACCTGCTTTTGTCAGGATTACATAGTTATAATTAGGGGTGTAACTAAATATCTGAAGGGGGTATTCTTTTCGGTATGTTTAAAAACAAGCTAGTTGTTGCGCTTATCGTAGTTTTAGTAATTGTGGGGACGGTTGTGGGGGTAGAGCTGTCTTCGGAGGCCTGGTTCTGCAATACTTGCCATTCCATGAAATCGGAACACGAGAGCTGGGAACAGTCTGTTCATGAGGAAAATGGCGTGGAGTGTAAGCATTGCCATTATGGGCCGGGCTTGATGGGGATTGTCAAGGCCAAAATCGGCGGTATGTTCCAGATGGTGTCGGAGATTACCGGCAGTATGACCAAGCATTCGCCTGAAACGGTCGCTGAACACGCCGGCAGGCTTCTGTTGCCTCAGAATATTCATGTATCTCCGTCCGGCAAGGAATACGGTATTATGGCTGTTGGCGAAGCTCTTGAGAATGTAAATTATCGTTGCCGCAAGTGTCATGCCAATCTGGTGGCCGGTGAGCGTGATCAGAGTAAAGAGTTCCCCAGCAAGGTTACGATCAATCACCAGAATCACTTGAAGCGGGAAGTTAACGGCAAGGAGGTTGAATGTACCAACTGTCATCAGGAAATCGTTCACGGTGAAGAGCCTCAGAGACGCAACCTGCCGCGCATGATTCTCTGTTTTGAGTGCCATGATGGCGAAACCGCTTTCCGGGAAGACTGTTTTACCTGTCATACAACCCAGAAGAATATGCACATGGGCGTGACCGGTATTGGCATTGATGAGGAAATGCCAGGGTTTATGAGCGAGGAAGACTGCACCAGTTGCCACCTGGAAGAGAAAGAATATCGTTTCTCCGAGTCGGCTTGTGTCGAGTGTCATGACGAGGAGTATGTTGAGACCTTAAAAGAGTGGCAGGCTGATACCTTGGCGGAATTGAGAAAGACCAAGGAAGCTTACGAAGCTGTAAGCGCTATGCTGGAACATGCCGGCAAGATGGGCAAGAGCCTCAAGGAGCCTAAGAAGTTATTGCATGACGCCATGTACAACATTCGTTTTGTGGATAAAGACGGCACCGGCGGCGCGCATAACATTGATTACGCTACCGAGTTGCTCAAAGTAGCCCAGGACAGAATTGCGTCCGCGAAAGAGATGGTGCAATAGGTAGTTTAAATCCGTAGAAGAGGGGCTGGATTAATTTCCGGCCCCTTTTTTTTTACGATCCGGTTTACCTGGAGCGTAGAGCAACCAGATGTGATCTTTATAGTAGTTATTGACCAAAATTTGACATGTTGTTTTTGAATGCCGAAAGGCGCAACTAAAGTTTTTGTGGGGGTTATAGGGGGCGGTGTTTTTCTATATCTATCGACGAGCTGGTTTTTAGCGAAGTCCAAAAGAGCCCCCTAAGTTGCCCTTGAATATGCCATAAAAAGTTTGCTCAGGAATGTTCTTAATGTAAGTTTTTGATTAGTAGATGCTCTATTTTAAGTTTTCGGGGGGAAGGTGCAGAAGAACCTGCTTCTTTTTCGAAAAGTCGGGGTTGGCCAGTTCTTGTTTTGCCTTACATCTGTTCGTAATTTGCTTTAGCTTATGCCGCCGATGATTTTTAGTTCGGCTGTGAGTATTTCTTGCGGGGAGGCTTCGCCATCCAGAACAATGATCGCTTCGCCGCGTTTCTGCAATTCATTGATTACCCGGTGGTAATTGCGGTGGATTCGCTTTAGCTGGTTTTCGTTCTCGAATAGCTCCTGTGCCCGGTTTGCCCGCGCCATTCTTAAGAGGGCGGTCGCCACTTTGATATCCAGGAAAAAAGTTAAAGCCGGCTTTAACGCCGGTTGGTTAATGGATATTAGCCAGTCAAGGTTTTTACCGTTTGCTTTTGATTGATAGGCCAGAGTCGAGTGATAATAGCGGTCGCAGATAATGTAATGGTATTTTTTCAGAGCCGGTTTTATTTCTCTTTTTATATGGTCGAGCCGGTCCGCTGTAAAGAGCAACGCCAATTCTTCTGCCGCCCAGGATGTGTCCCGGCTCGCTAAAACATTCCTTAAAAAGCTGCCGATCTCACCGGTTGAAGGCTCTGTGGTGGTTAAAACTTTAAAGCCTTTGTCGAGCAGCGCCCGATGAAGAAGCGCCACCTGGGTGGTGGTGCCGGCGCCGTCAATTCCCTCAATCACAATGAACTTGGCGGTCAAGGACAACTTTCTCTTTCCAGCCGGGGTTCCATCAATAAGCCCGCTTGAAGACAATAATTATTTGGCAAGATCATTCCGTTTTTTTTCGGATGGACTCAAAAAGCTTGTCACGTAACTTGTTCCATTTTATCCATTCATTTTGTTCCGCGGGGTCCGTGAGAGAAAACCTGGTCAGGGTGGGTTTCTTTTCTCCCGGGCCGATACTGAAGGACTGCATCTCATTGATAACGATCCTGGTCCATTCCTCGATGGAAACTTCCTTGGGGCCGGCAACCTGGGCGGGGCCTTTTACCTCGTGAGGAGCTTTGACCTCGTAGGCTCCGCCTGACTGTGAAGAGGCTGGCGGAAAAGGATTGTAAACCTCAAGCTGACCCCGGTAGACCTTGATCTGGGTGACGGCGGTATCGGAAACCTCAAAGCTGAACACCGTCCCCCGCACGGCCGCGACGGTTAACTTGGAGTTTAACGAAAGGTTCATGTTATCTTCCAGCTTGGCGATATTGGCCCAGACCCGGCCTTCATCGATATTGATCTCAGTGGCGATCTTGCGTTCTTCCTCTTTATACAGCTTGAGCAAATCAACGGTGGTCTTGGGAGCCAGCCGAACTACTTTTTCCTGGTCAAGCATAATTTCAGCCCGGCTTTTAACCATGGTGCGGATTTTTTCCCTGGATTCCACCTTGGTGTTTTCTTTTACCGGAACCCAGTCAGGAGCTTCGTATTTTTTCCGGTTAACTTCCCCTTCGACATAGCTGACTTGAGCCTTGGGAGCAACCTTGCCAGTTCCAGATCCTGCCGGTTCGGCTTTTTGCGCTTCGGTTTTCGCGGCCGGTTTATCAAGTTCCCCGGCGCCCGGCTCAGGCGTGGTGGTCTCTATGGTTTCCATATCATCAAAGAAATCATCCAGGTCATCGCCGACAACAAAGGAACTGGTTAGAAGCAGCAGGCCAAAAACAATTAATAGAACCAGAGACAACATCAATTTTCTCATTTTAATCTCCAATGAATAAGATAACAGATTACCATCTATAACATTATTAAGAATTTACCACTGATATCATGACCAGTCAAGCTATTTATTCCGTCTCGTTCCGTAAAAAGCCGCTTCTCTTTTTCCCCCTAGCGATTTAAACCATTGGTTGACGCTTATTCCTTCTGATTACTTCGGAATTATTAAAAAATAATTATATCGCGACGATGGTAGACTTTCAGCATGTATATTAATAAATTAACCTTACTAATTGCCTTCATCCTTTAAGAAAACTAAACAAAAAACAAGGGTAATAGCTAAAGTGTCGTTTTAGTTTTGACGATACCAGATAACGACAGTAAAAAAGGATTCACGAAGAACAAGGAAGTTCTTTTTCTCAAGCCACGGACGGGGGACTGGGTGCTTGTTACAGGTCTGCTGCGTTTAGTGGCGGGCCTTTTTTATTGGCGGAAAGTTGATTCCAGACAGACGAAAGGGGGTGAGTTTATCGGGAACTATTTGATTTAACTGAAATAAAAATCGGGGGATTTTTATAAGAAGAGCAAGGAAGCACTTTTTTTAATCAAGGAGGCTTAAAAATATGGTGTTACGAATCAATCAAAATATCTCCGCGTTTAACGCGCACCGAAATCTGTTAATTACGGATTCCCAGCTAAGCAAGTCACTGGCAAGGCTTTCAACCGGTCTGCGAATTACCAGGGCCGCTGATGACGCCAGTGGTTTGGCGGTTTCGGAAAAATTACGCGCCCAGGTCAGAGGCCTTCAACGGGCTTCAATGAATGCCCAGGACGGTATTTCCTTACTGCAAACCGCTGAAGGCGGCTTGAATGCAACTCACTCCATCCTGCAGAGAGTACGCGAACTGGCGGTGCAGGCCGCCAACGGAACCTGGACCACCAATGACCGGGTTGAAATTCAAAGTGAAATAGATCAACTGGTCTCGGAAATTGACCGCATTGCCCAAACTTCGGAATTTAACACGAAAAAACTGCTCGATGGCACCTCCACCGGCTTGATCTCAACTGATTCTCCCCGGACATTTAAAGGCGTTGTTACCGGCGACGTCGGAGTCGGCGGCAACTTCAGCATCGTGAAACAGGCGACTACGACCGGTCAGATGCAAATCCTGAAATCCGACGTGTTCGTGGTGGTTGACAGCGCCGGTAACGCCCAGCAGGCTACTTCTTCCACCACTCTGGGTTCGATCAGCCGTTTCCAGGATTTGGGTGTTTTTACCGGGCGCAAAAGCGTTCAGCTCTCCCTGCACCGCTCCGGGGACCCGACCGAAATCATCTTGACGAAAACGGATACTCTGGGTACGTTAGAGCAAAAGCTTTCTATGGCCATCGCCAATCCCAATTCCGCTAACGACCTGAATATGGAAGGCGCGCTTTCCGGTACCTGGGATAACCTGGTGGAATTAAGAACCGATGTGCCGGGCTGCGGTAATAATACCACTTATGGCACCACGGCGACCAGCGTCAGCGGTTCGACCCTGTGGGTCACTTCGCCCATGCCCGGGGTGGATATCGTCTTTGACGGGGAAGAATCTCTGCTTAACGCCTTGAGTTTCATGACCGTCGCGGAAGCCGAGACGCCTGTTTATTCCATCGCGGCCTATAACATCCACACTGGTCTCGCCGTAGGAACCACCACGACTTCATCGGCCCGGATTGAAGGCTTGATCGAGGGCGTTACCCTGATCTTTGACCCCTCGTCTGATCTCTTAGTCTCGAACCGGACCGGTACCGCTCCCGGTCTCTCAATCGGGATAAATCCGGCTGTCGACCGTGAATTTCTGCACGTGGCGCCTCGTAACCTGAATTTTCAAATAGGCGCCAATCAAGGCCAGACCCTGAACGTGACCATTGGTGATATGGGAGCGACCGCGCTGGGAGTTGACGGCATTCTGGTGGTCAATACCAAGTGGGCGAGAAACGCTATTACCCAGGTGGATGACGCAATTAACCGGGTCTCTTCCGAACGTTCCAAGCTTGGTTCTTTCCAGAACCGGCTGGAGCATACAATTGTTAACCTGGGAGTTCAGGCGGAGAATCTGGCGGCCAGTGAATCGCGGATTCGGGATCTTGACTTCGCTCAGGAAATGATCTCTTTTACCAGAAACCAGATCCTCATGCAGTCCGGTATCGCCATGTTAGCTCAGGCTAACCAAATACCTCAAACAGTATTGCAGCTATTAGGTTAAACGACATCAATCTGATTGGTGTGGATAAGGAAGGTAAGCAATGAGGATAGGCTATAACACCCGCAATCTTCTAGCTGTTTCGAAGGAATACTCCATCAGTGATGTTAGTGACGCGACCCAGGTTCCCAAGCCAACTTTGCGCTACTGGGAAAAAGAGTTCAGTCAATTCCTGCGATTGAAAAAAAGCCAGGGTAACCAAAGACGGTACAGTGAGCAGAATATAAAGGTCATTGAGGAAATAAAATATCTGCTGAATGTTGAAAAATACACTATTGCCGGAGCCAAGCGGCGCATGAAGCTGATGCGGGGGGAAAAACAGGATTTTAAAAACGTCCTGAAAGAAGCGATCAAGGAGATAAAGCAAGGTAAAACCATCAATGAGGTTGTGGATAAAATGGTCCGCAAGTAAAAAGTTGTAATCGGGGTAAGGCGTCAGTCTTCCGGGGAAAAGACCTTCTTTGTCATTCCTGTGCCAACGGGAATCCACTAGATTCCTGCATACGCTGGCATGACATTACTGGTTCCCCCACTTCACTGACGGGTTACTAATCGGGGAAAGTCATCACTAAATGGCTCTACCGATGTTACCTTGGAAAAAACACTGGGTGGTAGCTCCGGGAGGATCCGTAGTTGAAGGGTTCTCCCGGGGGATTATCCGCCTTGATTGCGATTCCCGATGGTGACGAACCTGGTGACCGGGTGAGACTTCTGTATGAAAAAAACGCGAAAACCTTTAAATCCTGTAATTTTTTTCCGGATTTGAGAAAATGTTTGCCGGTTTATCTTTTTTTACCTGTTTCCGAAACATATCTGAAATTAAGTGGATGACCGCGTAAAACAAAAGCCTGGCGGTTTCTCTGCGCAAACCAAGCTAAATTGGCATTATAATTGCATATAACTGGTGATGGCTTTTTGAAAACTGAGTCCGTTTTGGCTGAAATGGGGGCTGGCTCCATCGCGAAAAAGCTTCTTCCGCTCCTGGTCACCTTAACAATATAACAACATAGGAGTTTTCCATGATTAAAAAATCTGACCGGTTCACTGATATTCTTTTGCTCTTCACCTTTTGCCTTTTTCTGTTGACCGCCTGCGCTCCGCCTTCCGGTTCCGGCGGCGGGGGTGGTGGAGGCGGCGGAGGCAGCGTTGCGCCTGCCCCGGTTCCGCCACCGCCAAACGTCATCGGCTCGGCCGGCGGAATTTACGACTTTCAGGGATACAAAGTTAATATTCCTCCTGGCGCTTTAACTTCCAACCTGACTTTAGCGATAACGCCGGTTGCTGAAAACAGCCTGCCCGCTCCGGTGCCGGCCAAGAAAAACTTGCTGGGTTGCGCGGAATTTGGCCCCGATGGCACAGTCTTTAACCAGCCAGTGGAAGTGACGATACCTCTCGCTAACGCCTTGTCCGCTGGAGCGACTTACGCGCTTTATGTCTATGACAATATTTCTCAGAACTGGAAAGATACCGGCGTTGTCGGCACAGTTGCCAGCGATGGACTTTCCCTAAGCATGGAAGTAACCCACTTCAGTATCTACGCGCTGTTCGCCGATCAACCTGATACGGACACGACCGCGCCTTACGTGA
>JAJRWM010000129.1 GCA_024276815.1 bacterium | reverse complement strand
GGCATAGGATAAGATATCATCGATCAGGTTGTTCTTCACCTGCGCCTGGTAACTTCTTAGCTGTATGCCATACGGCTCCCGGTTTTTCTGCCGGGCTTCCTCATACAGGGAAAAAGCGTTTAGCGCTCCATACAGAGACCCGGTAAGCAGACCGCACCAGGCAACAATCATAATTGTTGACAGGTCTTTTCGGCTAATTATCCCCATCTTCTCTTCCCGCCGCCAGTTGTCCACACGCTCCTTTGATTCGAAGGCCCCGACTGTGTCGGATGAACACGGAAAAACCGGCGTTTATGAGTTTTTGCTGAAACTCCAGTATTATAACATCATCAGGAGGGAAAAATTCCAGCCCGGGATGGATATTAAACGGTATCAGGTTTATTTTTACTTTTTTCCTCGGCAAAAGTTTCGCCAGCCGTTCCGCGTCCAATACGCTATCATTGAGTCCTTTAACCAGAACATAAGCGATGGTAAACCGTCGCCTCGGCGCCAGGGGTAATTGGTTCAATGCTTCAACGATACGGGCCAGGGGGTATTTTTTATTGATCGGCATCAACTGACCGCGCACCGCTTCGGTTGAAGCGTTCAGGGAAAAGGTGAAATTGGGATTTAATCCTGAGCTTAAGAGTTCTTCTACTTTATCAACCAGACCGATGGTGGAGACGGTCACTCTCCGCAAAGAAAAACCACGTCCGCCGGAATCAGACAGAATCTTCAGCGCGCGTGTCAGTTCAGCAAAATTATCAAGAGGTTCACCCATGCCCATAAAGACCAGATTGGTCAGCTTGATTCCCTGTTCCCGCTCAACAGCGTCAATCTGCTCCAGGATCTCCGAAGCTTCCAGGTCTCGGGTAAATCCCATGCCGCCGGTTAAGCACAGACGGCATTTATACTTGCAGCCTACCTGGGAAGAGACACACAAGGTGTATCGTTTTTCGGCCGGCATATAAACAGCTTCGACCCTTTCCCCGTCCGCCAAGCCAAATAAATATTTAACCGTGCCTTCCTCTTCATCACGCTGACTGGCGATAATTTCGAGCTGTGAAAGCCGGCAGTTCTTCTCCAGCCTTTCCCGAAAATCCTGGCTCAGATTAGTCATTTCAGCAAAGGTGAAAACCTTTTTAACCTGCAACCAATGATAAAGCTGAGCGGCCCGGTAACGCGGTTCTCCCCATTCCAGAACCAGCCGTTCCAGTTCATCCAGGGTTAAGCTTTTTATATTAATTAGTTTCATTATTTTACCTGTTGTGTGTTTTTAACTGAGCCGTTATCGCCGGCGAAGATTGCGTTAGGATATTAGCTTAGAATAGAAACTCGTACCGCATTTTAAGGGCGCCAGCCCATAAAAGCTGGCCAAAGTCTGCCCCAGATCGCAAAAGGTGTCCCGGATACCAAGATCAATACCACGTTTGAGCTTGGGAGAATAAACAAGCAACGGCACGTATTCCCGGGTATGATCGGTGCCGCTCAAGGTTGGATCACAGCCGTGATCGGCCGTAAATATCAGTAGGTCGTCCCCGTTAAGCGCTTCAATAAACGATGGCAGATATGAGTCAACTTCCTCTAAGGCCTTGGCGTAACCCGTAACATCATTGCGATGACCATACCTGGTATCAAAATCCACCAGGTTGGTAAAAATAAAACCGTCACGATATTTTTTCAGACATTCCAGCGTCCGCTCCAGCCCGTCTTTATTACTCCTGGTGTGAAGCGCCTCCCCTACTCCCTGCCCGGCGAACAAATCTTCTATTTTGCCGATACCGGTGACCCTGATCCCGGCCTTCTTCGCGAAATCCAGAAAGGTCTTGCCCGATGGCTTTACTGAATAATCCCTTCTGTCCGGCGTCCGTTCATATTGACCAGGTTTTCCAATAAAGGGGCGGGCGATAACCCGTCCGACACTGTGAACCCCCCGCAACATGTCACGAGCGGTCTCACACATGGCATATAACTTGTCAAGAGGGATACTGTAAATGTGAGCGGCTACCTGGAAGACGCTGTCAGCCGAGGTGTAAACGATTGGAGCTTTAGCGTTGAAAGACTCCGCTCCCAGTCTTTCAATAATCTCGGTGCCGGACGCGACCTCATTACCAATGACAGGCCGTTTAATTCGGCTGGCGAACTCGGCTATCAATTCATCAGGAAAACCGTCAGGATAGGTTGGAAAAGCTTTTTTTGTGACCAATCCCATCAATTCCCAGTGGCCGGTGGTTGAGTCTTTGCCGGAGGAGACCTCTTTCATCTTGCCCCACGAGGCCAAAGGACGCCTCAGCGGTGGAACCCCGTCAATTTCGGTGATATTGCCCAGACCAAGCCTGGTGAAATGAGGAAGGTTCAGCCCGGCAACCTCCTGAGCCAGATTGCCAAGAGTGTTCGCGCCAACATCCTGATAAAGCCCCGCGTCAGGAAGCTCCCCGACTCCCGCGCCGTCCAGAATGATAACCGTCGCTTTTTTAAAGCTTGCCGCCGCCAACAATTTTATCCAGGTGAGTCTGTGCGCAGGCGAGACCGGAATCCAACTCAAGAGCCTTGCTGAACATGGAGCGGGCTTCAGGACAATGGTTCTGAATTTCGTATATGATCCCCAGGTTATAATAGGTTTTGGCTCTTTGAGGGTCTAGCTGAATAGCATGTTCGAACTGTTCCGCCGCCTGCTCATATTTCTGATTTAAAAAGTAAAAAGTACCCAATTCCAGGATGTCTTCAATTTTACTGTTCGGCGGTATCGGGGTGCTTTTTTTCTTCTTCCTCGATAACAACATTTCATTTCCCTTTCTGCTGATAGACCTGGTCAATTTTGCCGGCAAGCTCGACCGCGCTCGAACGGAGATTATCTTCTCCCCTTGCCGTAGTCGATTCGGCCAGGACAGCTTTACCATTAGCCACCTGAACCAGCCGCAAATCTATCTCGATACGATCTTTAAACGCACTGACGCTGCCAATGACCACAAAATCAAGCCCCAGGAGATTACCGACATTCTGAGCCTCGCTGATATTGACAACGCCGCTCATGCGCAATGATTGCTCGTTGAGCAGGTTTTTCACCTGTTCCCGTTCTATTATATCAAAACCTTT
>JAJRWM010000128.1 GCA_024276815.1 bacterium | reverse complement strand
TTTTCGCTCTTCAGCGGAGAGCTTGTAATAATCTTCGTCAGCGGTCTGACTGCCGTAGAAAAGACCGGTTTCCGCATCATAGAGATTGTTTAAAAGGTAGGAAATTATTCCTTTGGCGATTTGCCGGTATTTGTCATCATTGGTTACAATAAAGGCTTGGAGATAATTTGCCAGCAACCGCGCATTGCCATCCAGCATTTTTTCATAGTGAGGCACACTCCAGTCAGCCCTGGTGCTGTAACGAAAGAAGCCCCCCTCCCCTACGGCATCAAACAAACCGCCTTCATACATCTTATCCAGAGTTTTGAGCGCGCGTCCCAGGTATTCACGCTTACCGGTCCGCTGGTAGCGGTGCAGTAAATATTCATAAATATCAGGAGTCGGGAATTTAGGGGCCGTTCCGTAACCGCCGTTTTCCCTGTCGAATTTCTGTTCCAGATCATCTTCCAGAAAAGCGACGATACTCTCTTTCAAATCAGCGACCGGGAAGATTTCCAGCGCCTCGTATTCTCGCATGGGCCGTTCTTCATTTTCCCGAACAAAGTTCCGCAGTTTTTGTAATATCTCCAGCATTCGCGGCGGGGGGATGTAGGTCGCGCTGGTGATGACATCACCGTTCGGCCTGAGGAAGGCCGTGGTCGGACAACCGCCGGCGGAATAGCGGTTGACGATATCAGGCCGGCGGTCGGCGTCAACCCGTACAGCGATGAAATATTTATTTATTAGTTCGATAACTCGCGGATCAGAATAAGTGGTCTCGTACATCACCTCGCACCAATGGCACCAGGTCGCGGTGATGTCCAGCAGGACCGGTTTTTGCTGTTTCTGAGAAAGCTCAAAGGAATAATCTTCCCAAGGATGCCATTTAATAGTTGAGCTTTCCTGACTCTGGACGCTGGCTGTTAAAACCATCAGCAATAAACTCCCCAATAATTTAGCGATACTTCTTCTTCTGCGTGGCAACAACAATACCTCTAGCTATTTATTTGACAGCGAATAAGAAATCAGGTGGCGCTCTTTTTATAAATATCGGGAAAAAACTGCCTAACGCCGGCCTTTAATCGACTCAACCTTTTGCCGGAGCCAGTCAATTAAAGGGGCCAACCCTTCTCTTTTAGTCGCCGAGAGCGGGAAAATATCCAGGTTGGGCTGAATGGACCGAGCGTCGCTAACCGCCTTTTCCAGGTTAAAATTACACCTGTCCAGCAAATCAATTTTATTAATTACCAAAAAAGAACTCCTGCGAAACATCGCCGGGTATTTTTTGGGTTTATCAGAGCCTTCAGAGACTGAAAGGATCAGCGCTTTGTCCTGTTCCCCCAAACTGAAATCGGCCGGGCAGACCAGGTTGCCGACATTTTCGATTATTATCAAATCCAACTCGGAGAGCGGCAAACTGTCAAGCGCCCTGGCTACCATGCCGGCCTCCAGGTGACAGCCGCCCCCGGTGTTGATCTGAACGGTGGGCACGCCCTTGGCGGCGATCCGCTCACTGTCGGCGGCGGTTGCGATATCGCCCTCGATAACAGCCATCCTTATCTCACTGCCCAGTTCCTCGGCCAGGGCCTCAAGCAAAGTTGTTTTACCGGCGCCCGGCGAACTCATCAGGTTGAGCGCGTAAATACCCGCCCGCTCAAACACCTGGCGGTTGGCCTCGGCAATCAGTTCATTGGCCTTAAGAATATTGCTGACTACTTTTACTTCCACTTGTTTCTCCTCGTTTCAGATAACCGCTTATTTTATCATAACCGGGAACGGTATACCTGGTTCCTGAAAAAATTACCGTTGTTCACGCTTCGCTTTAATGACCGATTCGAACAACATAATCAGGAACCCCAGCAGGCTGAAAACCGCCGAAGTAAGAAAAGCCCATTTACTGCCATAATTATCCCAGATAAGACCCATAATCAAGGAAGCCGGGAATAAAGCCAGGCCGATTCCGGTATTAAGCAGGCCGTAGGCGGTTCCCCGCTGGCCGGGTTCGACCAGATCAGCGATATACGCCCGGTATATCCCGTTCGAGAGGCCATAGTAGATCCCGTAAGCAGCGAATAACAGCCAGACTTGCCACGCGTTTTGAGCCAGGGCGAAAAGGAAATAGGTCAGGGAGTAATAAATAAAGGAAAAGATTATTATCTTTTTGCGGCTTATTTTGTCCGATAAAGAACCCAAAAGCAACGCTGAAACCGAGCAGGTTATGTTATACAGCATCCAGATCAGTGGCAGCATCACAACCGCCAAACCTGTTTCCCGGGCTGTAAGAAGTAAAAAAGCGTTGGAGGAGTTGCCCATGGTAAAAACAATGTTGGCGATCAAAAAGATGATAAAAGAGGAATCTTTTAAAACGTTGTACTCGGTTTCAGGACCGGATTTTTCAACCCGGACGGACATCTCTTTCGCGTAAAAAATAAAACCCAACGCGATTAAAGCCGGTACGCCGGAGAGCAGAAAAACCAGCCGGACATTGTTGTTAAAAGCAAAAAGAACCAGCAACGCCAAGAGTGAACCGCCTAAAGCCCCGATCCGGTCCATTGCCCGGTGCACACCAAAAGCCTGGCCGCGACGCGAGGCGTCAACCGAGGTGGAAATCAAGGCGTCCCTGGCCGGAGTTCTCACCGCTTTGCCCAGCCGATCGGAAAATTTCACCGCCAGCACAACAACCCAGGTATTGGCAAAGAACAGCAGTGGCTTGGAAAACGCAGATAAAGCATAGCCCAGGAAAATAAATATTTTTCTTTTTTTGGTTTTATCGGATAATTTGCCAAAGACGGTTCTGAAGACCGCGGCGGTGCTTTCCGCGATGCCCTCAATCATGCCAATTACAGCCTTGTTAACGCCCAAAGTGACAAGAAACTCGGGAATTAACGGGTAGATCATCTGGCTGGACAAATCGGTGAACAATGAAACCCAGCCCAGGATTAAAACATTCTTGTTACCCTCCCGGTTCGGCATAACAGCTTCCTTTCACGGAAATCAATTATAACGGTTTAACTCTCGCCTTCAACCTGAAACAGGCAAAGCTCTTCGCCGGCGATTATCCTGATGTCCCGGTTGCCGCACATCGAACAGAATAATTTTGAATCTTTGATATCAAAGTCACTTCCGCACACCGGGCAACAGCCTTGCAGAGGAACAACCTCCACCAGCAGTTCGGCGGACGCGGCTATTGACTCTTTCTTTATTTCATTAAAACAAAAACTCAGGCTCTCCGGCTCGACGCTCGTCAATTCCCCGGCCTTGACCAGGACCTTGGTGACCCGGCTCATACCATTGGCCCGGGCGGTTCGCTCAATAATTTCCAGCAGACTCATGGCGATCGAGAGTTCGTGCATATCAGGCCGCGATTTCCTTAACCAGGTCTTCGAGAATTTTAAGATATTCAGGCATCTTCGCTTGCAGGACCGGGCTAAGCTCCAGGGAATGATCCGTCATGTTGAATGGCTCAATGCCAAGTATCGTGGTCGGCGTATTGTAGCCCAGCCTGGCCGCTAAGGCCAGGGTCTGGGAAACATCAAGCTGGTGAAGTGACAAACCGCTGACCTCAGTGGTTTTCAGCTCGGCGGGAGTCAGCCGGTAAACAGTTCCCGGTTTATCCCCGCCCTTCATGGCGTCAACGATAATCAGGTGGTCAATGCCCGCCAGATAGGGAATGATATCTAGAGAAGAAGTGCCGCCGCGCCGGAACTCAACAGTTTGCGGGAACCCGCCGCGAGACTGCAAATCACCCACCAGATGGACGCCAACCCCCTCGTCCCGCAGCAAAGTATTACCAAATCCAACCACCAGGATTCTTTTATCAGCCATTCAGATAAACCTCTCTCGAAGATAAGATTATAGCATCCCGACATGAAAATACGATCGGTTTTGTTATCGCGCCCAGGGTCATTCAATTATTTATGAGGAGTTTAATATTGATTACATTTTTGCGGGGCAAACCTTTTTTCCCAAAAAGGTTCTTCCCCACACCCCTTTCCCAAAAACTTTAAATGTCAACAAGTTTCACTATCCCCTGTTATTG
>JAJRWM010000010.1 GCA_024276815.1 bacterium | reverse complement strand
TCAGGGCGATCAACCGTCTCAATGATTTTTTGCATACCAGTCATTACCGGGGGGAAATTTATATTGGTGATGAATGTATTACGGCGCCTGATTTCAATCGTCTCTTTTTAACTGGCAAAACCGCGATGTTTACCACTAGCAACTCTTTGATACCGGGCACCGTTTTGGATAACTTGCTGCATAATTTACGGGTTAGCCGCAAAGACGTTAAGAAGCACAGTATTGTCGAATACCTGGAAAAACGTCTTGAGCCTTACGGTCTCTGGAGGGATTTCCGGGATTATCTGCAAAAGAACGCTTATTCCCTTTCTTGCGGAGCGCAGCGTTTGCTTTGTTTGGCGCAATTACTTCTGCCTGAACCGGACATCCTGTTGCTGGATGAGCCGACGCTGGGTCTTGGTCGTGATTTCACCCTGCGCTTTGAAGAGATCGTGCCTCGTCTGAAGAAAAACATGACTGTGGTTCTGGCAACTCAGAATAATCGGCAGGCCACCCTTTTGTCTGATTTCATCGCCTTCCTCTATGACGGGGAACTGGTGGAAACGGGCGAGACCATGAAGTTTTTCTCCAGACCGGCGAGACGCCGCACTGAAGACTATATCAGCAGGCATTATCTGCCCAAAAAAGAAAAGTAAATCTAAAGCAAAGTGTGATCAGGCGAATATCCTCAAACTGCAAGTTGGCAAAAAAAGTTAGTCGCAGGAATTTTCGGGGAAACTCTTTTGCCGAAAATTGCTTGACCGCCGGTTGTGATTATGATAGGATTCTCTTGCTTTTGGAATGTCTTTCAGCTTTATAGGCCCAAATATGAAAATTGTTGCCGAAGCGGTTGAGCGGGTTGCCTTGATCGCGGGGATTTTGACCGGTTCCGGTCTGACTCTCGGGGTTGCGGAGTCGTGTACCGGCGGTTTGCTGGGGCATCTGATCACCGAGTTCCCCGGCGCCTCGGATTTTTTCCAGGGCGGTGTTGTCTGCTATGGCAACAGGGTCAAGATGCGGCTTCTCGGAGTTGAAAAGGCGACGCTGATCGCTCATGGAGCGGTGAGCGGACCGGTGGCTGTTGAAATGGCCAGAGGCGCTGTTAAGGCGCTGAACTGTGACTGCGCTGTCGCGATCAGCGGCCTTGCCGGTCCGGGCGGCGGTTCAAGAGAAAAACCGGTTGGCACGGTTTTCCTGGGCTGGGCGCGTCAGGAGCGGGTTGCTTCTTATAGTTGTAGTTTCCGGGGAACCAGAAGCGAGATTAAAATCCAGGCGGCGATGAAAGCCCTGGAAATAATAAAAAAAGAAATTAGTTGCTAGAACTTTGACCCAAATAGAAAATCAAATCCGAACCTTTATAGCGATAAGATTTACAGATGAAATTCGTAACCGAATCAAAGTGTTTGCGGATAAATTCAGTTCTTTGCCTGGTAATTACCGGTGGGTCTCCCCGGAAACCATGCACTTAACCTTGCAGTTTCTTGGCGATATTGACGCCAGACTGATACCCAAGGTCATGAGCGCCTGCCAGATCGCCGTACGGGAAGTTCCGCCTTTCAGAATAGAGTTGGCCGGTTGCGGTGTTTTCCCGAACATCAAAAGACCCAGGGTTGTCTGGATTGGCATTAAAGAGGGGCAGAACAACGTGGTCGCGCTCCATGGCATATTAAGCAAACAGTTGACCGGGATCGGCTTGAAGCTGGAAGAGCGGCCGTATTCACCGCATTTAACCTTTGGCCGGATAAAATTCCTGAAAAAGACAGCCGCCTTGAAGCAGGCAATTGAGAAAAACAGTTCCGAGATCATCGGCGGTTTGGCTGTAAGCAAGATTTCCGTTTTCAGAAGTGAACTTTCACCCGAGGGACCGAGCTACAAGATCATGGGCGAAACTTACCTCAAAGGGGATTGAGATGGCTAAAAGTAACGCTAAGATGACTAAACAGGATGCCTTGCAGTTAGCCCTGACCCGCATTGAAAGTCAGTTCGGCAAAGGCTCGATTATGCGTCTGGGGGACGACGCCTCCAGGTTTGACGTGCCCTATATCCCGACCGGTATTCTGCCGCTGGATATAGCCCTGGGCATTGGCGGTATTCCCAGGGGCCGGGTCATTGAGGTCTACGGCCCGGAAGCATCCGGTAAAACAACCATCACCCTTTTGATTATCGCCGAAGCTCAAAAGCTGGGCGGCACGGCGGCTTTTATCGACGCTGAGCACGCGCTGGATCCCGGTTACGCGCAAAAGCTGGGGGTCGATATAGACAACCTTTACATCGCGCAGCCGGATACCGGCGAACAGGCTTTGGAGATCGCCGACACCCTGATGCGGAGTGGCGCTTTGGATATTATCGTCATTGATTCGGTCGCCGCGTTGGTACCGAAAGCCGAGATTGACGGGGAAATGGGCGACACGCATGTCGGTTTGCAGGCGCGGCTTATGAGCCAGGCTTTACGAAAACTGACCGGCGCGATCAGTAAAACCAACACTTCCATGATTTTTATCAATCAAATCCGCTCCAACATCGGCGGTTTTGGTTTCGGGCCAAAAGAAACCACCACCGGTGGACGGGCTTTGAAGTTTTACTCCTCGGTACGGCTTGACATCAGGCGAACCGCTTCGATTACCCACAATGGAGAGGTGATTGGTAATAACGTTTCTGTCAAGGTCGTTAAGAACAAAATGGCTCCTCCCTTCAAGAAGTCAGCCTTAGAATTGATCTATGGCGAGGGTATATCCAAGACAGGGTATCTGCTGGATATGGGGGTGGAAAAGAAGATTATCAAGAAAAGCGGCTCCTGGTTTTCCTGGGGCGATGAACGGTTAGGACAGGGACGGGAAGGCGTGCGCAGCAAAATGAAGGAGAACCCCGCCTTGCTGGAAAAACTAACCAAAGCGATTATGGACGCCTATGATTTCCACCCGGGAGCTTCGAAGGTGGAAGACGAGGTGACGGTTATCCCCAAAACAGAACCTTTGGTCGGGGTGGACGTCTCCGACGCTGAGGTTAACTTCGAGAGTCAGATACTCGATGGTGATGAATTAGAATGATTTCTGTCATGAAAAATATATTAGAATATCATGTGGGAACTCAATCGGTTGTTTAGTGTCGATCAGATACGTCAGTCATTCCTGGATTTCTTCGCTGAACGCTCCAGTCAAATAGAACCGAGCGCTTCTTTAATCCCCGTTGATCCCTCAATCCTGTTTACTATTGCCGGCATGGTCCCTTTCAAGAAGATGTTCCTGGGGCTGGAAAACAAGGGGTATACCCGGGCGGCCAGTTGTCAGCGCTGTATCCGGACCAACGACTTGGATAATGTCGGTCGCACCGCCCGCCATCACACCTTTTTTGAAATGCTGGGCAATTTCAGCTTCGGCGATTATTTTAAGCCAGACGCCATTCGCTGGGGCTGGGAGTTTATTACCGAGGTCATGAAAATAGACCCGGCCCGCCTCTGGATTACCATTTACACCGATGACGATGAAGCTTACCGGATCTGGAAAGATGAGGTCGGCGTTTCGCCGGGACGCATTGTCAGGCTGGGCGAAGAGGATAATTTCTGGCGTATGGGCGAGACCGGCCCCTGCGGCCCCTGTTCCGAGATTCTCATCGATCTGGGTGAAGACAGGGGTTGCGGCAAGCCGACTTGCGCGGTTGGCTGTGACTGCGATCGTTTCCTGGAATTATGGAACCTGGTCTTTACCCAGTATGACTGCCGGGCTGATGGCATGCTTTCGCCTTTACCCATGAGAAATATTGATACCGGTCTGGGGCTTGAGAGATTAGCTTCCGTTATTCAGGGTAAGGACAATAATTACGAAATTGATAATATTTTACCGATAATCGAATATACGGCGCGCTTAAGTAACATCAGGTATAAACAGGACGAGGCGTCAGACGTCGCTTGGAAAGTTATCGCCGACCATGTCAGGGCTGCGACCTTCCTGATTAGTGACGGGGTGTTTCCGGCTAATGAGGGACGCGGTTATGTTCTGCGCCGTTTGATCCGGAGGGCAATCCAGAATGGTCGGAAACTGGGATTAAAGAATCTTTTTCTCTTCCAGTTGGTTGGCGTGGTCGTCGATCTGATGAAGCGGGCGTATCCTGAACTGGTTGAAAAAAGGGAACATATCAGCCAGGTCGTTAAAAGCGAGGAAGAGCGGTTCTCGGAAACCCTGGAGATTGGTTCCGCCAAGGTCACGGAATTGCTGGACAGCCTCAGGGCAAAAAACATAGATACGATACCGGGAATTGAGGCTTTCAAGCTTTATGATACCTATGGTTTTCCGCTTGATCTGACCAGGGAAATCGCTCATGACGAGGACTTTAAAATTGATGTGGCCGGTTTTGAGCAGGCTTTGGCGGAACAGAAGACACGCGCCCGCGGGGCGACCGGTTTCAGCCATGAAGAAGCGGAGAACCCGGAAATTTACGGGACCATTTTAACAGAAATCGGCCCGACTGAATTCCTTGGTTACGATAATGGTTCTTGCCGGGCCAGGTTGCTGCGCATTCTTCATGATAATAAAGAAGTGAGCCGGTTAACGGAAGGGCAGGAAGGCGTTTTACTGCTGGACAGGTCTCCCTTTTACGCGGAAAGCGGCGGCCAACGCGGGGACAGCGGTTCGCTCAGGGGAGCGGACTCGCAGGTTCTGATCACCGATGTTCATAAATACGGCGGCGGACTTTTCCTGCATCTTGGTAAAGTCACTCATGGTATAATTGACGCAGGTATGGACCTTACCGCTGAGGTTGACGCCGGGCATCGGCAGGCGACAGCGGTAAACCACACGGCTACTCACCTTTTACAGGCTGCGCTTCGGAAAGTCCTGGGTAACCATATCAAGCAGTCCGGCTCTTTGGTTACCGCTACCCGGCTGCGCTTCGATTTCACTCATCCGGCCGCCTTGCATGAGCGGGAGCTAAAAAAAGTCGAAGAGCTGGTTAATGAGTGGATACGGGCCGACTCTGAGGTAAATGTTTCCGAGACCAGTTATGATGAAGCTGTTAAGTCAGGCGCCCTGGCGTTTTTCGGTGAGAAATATGATCAGGTCGTGCGTTCTGTTTCCGTGGGCGAGGTCAGTACGGAGCTTTGCGGCGGAACTCACTGTCGACGTTCCGGAGAGATCGGTCTGTTTAAAATAACCTCTGAAAGCGGCATTGCCGCCGGCATCAGGCGGATTGAGGGTCTGGCCGGTTACCCGGCTTGGCAGAAAAGCGTCGAGGAAGAAAAGATACTTCACGGCGTCAGCGGGTTGTTGGGGGTCTCAGTCCATGACCTGGAAGAAAAAGTAGCAAAACTGCTCAAGGAAATTAAGCAAAAAGATAAGCTGTTGGAAGAACTTGCCACCAGGCAAGCTTTGTCGGCGGCTGGTGATTTGCTGGACCGGGTAAAACCGGTTAATGAAGTGAAATGTTTAATGACAATAGTTGAAGGGGTAAACGCCAAGCAGCTTAGGAGCGTGGTTGATGATCTGAAGAACCGCCTGGGAAGCGGTTTGGTTTTACTGTTCGCGCCCCGGGATGAGGGCGTCGCTATTGTTTTGGGAGTAACCAAAGATTTAACCGGTCGCTTAAACGCCGGAAAATTAATCGCGGCGGCGGCGCAGGTACTTGGTGGTCGTGGCGGTGGCCGGCCTGATTTCGCCCAGGCAGGCGGTAAGGATAAAACGAAAATTCCTCAGGCGATGGAAGCTGTTGAGGAATTAATCAAGCAGTCTTAGAACGTACTTTTAAAGGAGGCGTATTCATATGGGTTGTGGCCGTAAGCGCAAGCGAAAAAAAATCGCTACCCACAAGCGCAAGAAGAAACGACGCAAGAATCGTCATAAAAAGAAATAACGTTAGCAGTCAATAAATCTCCGGCCATAACCGATAATTTATTAGGCGCCATTGTTTACCGATGTTATTGCTTGACATTCGGGACCTTGCGGCGGAGCCGCGGGGATGAATGGCTATCAAAGCTCAGCGAGATAACCGATTCCTTTCAGACGAACCCGCTCCGGATCCCGCTGGCTAGGAATGACGGGTCAGGTTTGTGAGAATATCGAACCGCGGAAAAACTGGCGTACATTTTTTTGAAGGGGGCTTACACATGCTAAAGTTGGCGGACAAGGTTCAGGCTGAGTGTTTTTTATGTCGGCGGATAATTGAGAAGTTGATAGCGGCAGAGGAGCTGTCTGAGGCGGAGCATTACCATATTTCGGTAGATTTGGCCGCGATTGACAATCTGCGCCGGAAAACAGCTCCCGCGGTAGTGGAATAAGGGGAGCCGTTTTGCTGGTCGGCGTTGTTTCCGATACCCATATTTCCGGTGCCGAAAAAGAAATACCCGATAGGGTTTACCAGGTATTTAAAAACGTCGACCTGATATTACACGCCGGCGACCTGGTGGACTTGATAACTTTAGACCTGTTAGGCGTTATCGCGCCGGTAAAGGCGGTCGCCGGTAATATGGACCTGCCGGAAACAAAATCAGCTCTGCCCGCCAAGCTGAAAATCGAGCTTGGCGGCTTCACTGTGGGTTTAATCCACGGCTGGGGCGCGCCGACCGGCATGAGGAAGCGTATCGGGAAAAGTTTTAGCGGTAAGCTTGACTGCTGTGTGTATGGGCATACTCATCATCCGGAAATACTGATGGAAAACGGAGTGTTGTTCTTTAATCCCGGCAGCGCAACCGACCGGGTTTTCGCTCCCTATTGTTCGGTTGGCTTGTTGAAGATCGATAAAACCATTTCGGGAGAGATTGTCAGGCTTTGAGATTATCTTTTACCTTGACTCTCCGGTTCCTGACAATTACCTCGCTATTGTTTTTTTCAACCGCTGTTTGGGCCGGGGGGTATGAAACCGCGGCAGGGGGCCGGCTCAGCCCCGGGCAGGTCGCCATGCTTTCGCTGATTCCGGGCGAAGGACAGTTTTACAACCAGCGCCCGCGGAAGGGTTGGTTCTTTCTGGGAGCCGAGGTCTTGACTGTGTCCGGTATCGCGCTGACGGCCGCCGCAGGACAAAGAGCCTGGTATGCTTACCGGCTGAGCGACACTGCGGAAGAAGAGGATCATTTTTTATTTGATTTCCGTCAGCAACAGTTGAACAAGCGCAATTTTATTTATCTCTATTTGGTTATTAAAGCCGCTTCGGCTTTGGATGCCTACGTTGACGCTCATTTTTTTGAAATAGACCACAAAGCGCCTGAAATAGGCGTATTTTATTTTAACCGGAAAATAAATCTGGCCGCCAGTTTTACCTGGTAAACATTTAGGAGGAAGCTGTATGGAGAACGCTAACATTAATGATGAAGAGTATTATGTTGTTGAAGGAAGGCGTCAAAGCGAGCTGATCAAGAACGGCAAAGCGGAAGAGGTCCTCAACAAATATGGGTTATGTTTTTTTTGCAGTCTGGATGGGGAAGCGCGCATGATTCTGGAACAAGCCATGGGTATTGAACAAAAAAGCGCGACGGATCTTTATAACGCGGGCGTTCTGGCCATACAAAACGATGATTTCAAGGCCGCGGAAGATTGGTTTAAGCAGGCCCTTAAACAGGAGGCCGAGTACGCCTCCCCGCATTTTAACCTGGCCCAGATATATCAGCAACAGGGGGAAACGACCAAGGCCAGGGAGCAGTGGCGGAAATACATCGAGAAGGAAGAAGCTTACCAGCGAAAGAACGGTCTGCGCATCAGTAATGACCCCGATGATTTTGACTACCTTGGATACGCCAGGGATTGCCTTAACAAGTAATTCCCGCTCAGGATTTCAGGCATCTCGTCTTTTTTACAGTAATTATTAACCGCGAATCGTCCGTAATCTCTTTTATGACCGGAGGTTGCGGACGACTTACGCTCGTAATGTGCAACAGGTCGTCTGTTCGCCTTCCTCGTCCGGTATCCAACCCCTCCCAGGGGTGCGCGATGTTCTCTCCCTTCTCATTTCACAATGGTAAAATGATTATCGATGAACCAAATATGATAAAATGTAGTTGGGAAGGAAGAAAGCGGAACGTTAACGTTTGCCGTGAACTTAAGGGGACAACATGTCAGCCGGAAAATCCAAGCGGATTTTAATTATTGAAGACGATAAAGACAACCTGGATTGCTACGAGGCGGTTTACAAAAACTCGATTATCAACCGGAAGTGCTCTGGGCCAGGGACGGGCTGGAAGCTTTTGAAATAATCGGTTCCGGCGTTAAGATTGACCTGATCGTGCTCGATATCATGATGCCCCGGATGGCCGGGGACGAGTTTTTAAAGAGAATGCATGAAGAACTGAATACCAACATACCGGTTATCATCAGTTCCGTTAACAAATATATGGCCGCTAAATTATATGATATATCAGGCGTGGAAGGTGTGTTTTATAAACTCGACAAGCTGGAAGTTTTCTTAAAGCTGGTGAAGGAAACCCTGGAATAGCAGGCTTGCAGCCTGGGGTAGCCTATGGATAAACTTAAGGTTAACGTTTATTACCGGGATAAGCTTCATCACGGTACCCTGGCTTGTGTTTTCCGTAATTATTTCAACTCTCTGGTACAGTTAAATTTCCTGGCCGTAAAGAATGAGGAGCCGCGCGAAGAAGCCGATCTTCATATTTATTACGGATTCCTTCCCGTTAAAGCGGAAGACAGCTCTCTTTTCATCCCGGCGAGAAAACTTGATTACCGCGAGTCAACGCGGATCAAGCTGTTTCCTGATTCGGAAAAGAGTCTGGCAATACCCCTTTACCGGGAAGCTGGCAATGGGAACGAATTTCTGGCCAAGGCTGGCACGGGAAACAAGCCTCTGCGACTAAACCATGATCTTCCGCAGAATATTTTTTATCATCTTGCCTCAAAGGCGGAATATCTATCGGAAACCCGACAACAGATCAGCTTTGATGACTCCCAGAACCAGCCAGCTCCGCCCCTGGTGGAACGTTATTATCTAGTTCTGGACAGGTTGTTCCAAGCGCTTGGAATCGGAGATATTGACGATTTCACCTGGAGAGGCCGGCTGAAAAAAGAAGACCGTTTTTTTGTCTGCTTAACGCATGACGTGGATACGTTTGAGAAAGACTGGGCGGTCAGGATTAAAAAGGGGGGATTTTTGCTGAGCGGACTTTTCCGGCTCAAAAAATGGCGGTTGGTCAGGGAGCGGCTGGATTTTATCCGGCGGCTGTTTTTTTCCGGCAGCGACTATAACTGCTTTGAGAAAATCGTTAATCTGGAAAAAAAATATGGTTTCCACTCTTCCTTTTACTTTTACTACCGGGCAAAGGCTGACACCTGGAAACAATTCGCGAAACAGCGGCTGGTCGAACCCGTCTACGACCTGGAAAAGGAAGAACGGCTCCAGGAACTGCTTGCTTTCCTGAGTGGGGAAAAGATGGAAATAGGTTTGCATCCCGGCACCGGGACCGCCCGGTCGCCGGTTATCTTCAGGCGGGAAAAAACCGGCCTGGAAAACCTGGCGGGCGGGAAAATTATCGGCAGCCGTCAGCACTGGCTGGAATTTTTCTGGGACCAAACCCCCCGGATACTCGCCCAGGTCGGCTGTCATTATGACGCCACCGTTTATTTTAAAGAGAAACCTGGCTGGCGGGCGGGAGCCTCGTTCCCCTACCTGTTGTTCGACCATAATAATCAGCGTCTTCTTCCGGTCTGGGAGTTCCCTACCGTATATATGGACATGACGCGGTTATTCGGGCGCGACAGTTTTTCACCGGAGGCCCTGGCTGAAAATACCATTAGCTGGCTGGAACTGGTCAAAGAATACCATGGCTGCGCTGCTATAAACTGGCATATCGAGTCGTTTTCCCGGGACTATAACTGGGATATCGCCTATGATAGAATACTGGCGTGGATCGCGGAAAATGGCGGCCTTGCCGGTTCTATCAAGGACGCCATAAAATATTTAAAGTTGCCTTTTTATGATACCAAGACTGAGACCATATTTTAATTTAGCGGAACTGTTGGCTCTGCTGAAAAACAACGCTGAGCCGGCCGCCGTTTTTGAAAAACGGTTCGCGGAAAAGCTGGGAGTCCGTTTCGCCCTGGCCTTCCCCTATATGCGTAGCGCGCTTACCACTGTTTTAAAGGCTCATAATATTAAGGACAGCGAAGTTATCACTCCGGCCTTTACCTGTGTCGTCGTGCCCAACGCGGTCGTCGTTTCTTTGAACACGCCCAGGTTCGTCGATATCAACCCCACAGATTACAACCTGGACTTAGGGGAACTGGAAGCGAAAATCACGCCCCGCACGAAGGCGGTCATCGCTACGCACATGTTTGGCGCGCCGCTGGACCTGGACCGCTTGGCGGCTATTTTAAAGGAGCGGCCCGATATCCTGGTGATTCAGGACTGCGCGCTGGCCTTATCCACAACTTACAAAGGGAAGCCGATCTGGGAATATAACGGGATAACCATGTTCAGCTTCAGCATCGGCAAGCATATCAGCGCTCTTGAGGGAGGAGCCGTGGTGACCAATGACGAGGCTCTGTATCGGCGGATAAAACAATTCCGGGATGATCATTTCGCGCCCGCCGGTCCCGGTAAAAGTTTAGGGCAGATTTTGTTTTTGATTGAGATCCTGGGGGGGCTGAACAAGCTGGTTTATGGCCTGGTCCAGTTTTTGGCCGAGAAAACATCGCTGCTGGATTCGCTGTCGGTATATTATGACGAGGAGCGGGTCTATCTTCCCGAAGACTACCAGACCTTTTCACCGCCATTCAGGCGAAAGTGGGTCTGGCCCAGTTGGACAAGTTCGCTTTTATTATGAAGCGCCGAACGGAGATCAACGAATTTTATCACCGGGAACTCAAGGATGCCGGAGAATTAGTCTTGCCGCCGGTACTGGCAGACGGGATTTACTCCCATTTCAATATCAGAGTGAAGAACCGGGCCGGCTTTATCTCGGCGATGAAAAAACGGGGCGTACATGTCGGCAAGGAGCTTTTCGACTACTGCATTCCGGATTTCAAGTGCTATCAGGGTTTCAGTGATGGAGATTTCAATAACGCCCGGCAGGCTTCCCGGGAGATTGTCAACCTGCCCAGCTATCCCCATCTGGCCAACGGTGATTTGGCGAGAATTGTTGACGCGGTAAAAAAATCCCTATAATTGTTGTTTGGGAAAGTGAAATTTCTTGAAATGCTGTTAAAGGAACAAAAGAAGGTTTCCCTCTTAGAGCAGGTGTAATATGTTGTCAATTTGCCAATTAAGGTTTTTGCGGAGGGAGATAGGGGGGCGGTATTTTTCCTAGAAAGAGCCACCCTGACAAAAGTCACACGACTCTGGCCTGTTTTTTCTGCTTGCTGATTTTAATTGCCGCCGGCTATCAGAACAGCCTCAAAAACCCCTTCCATTATGATGATTTTTCAACCATTGTCAACAACAAGGGGATCAAAAGTTTAAGCAATATTAAATATATCTTTAACAAGCGGCAATATTTCGCGCTCTTCGCGGAACGAACCTACCGTCCCTTAACTTCCTTGATCTATTCGGTCAACTGGCGGCTCTTCGGGGACAACGCCGGGCTTTGGCGTATCTTCAACCTGGCGATTCATCTGCTGAACTGCTGGTTATTGTTCCTGATCTTCCGTCGTTTCAAAGTGGACGACCGGCTGGCGTTTCTGGCGGTCTGTTTATTCGCTGTCCACACGGTTCACACGGAAAATTTTAACGTGATTTCCTTTAACGAGGATTTGATCGGCGGTCTGTTCTGCCTGACGGCCTTTTATTTGTATTTCCAAAAAAGCGCGGTCAGCTTCTGGCTCACGCTGGTCTTTTATTATCTTGGCTGTTCGGTGAAAGAGACTTTTGTGGTCTTGCCGGCCCTCTGTCTTTTGTTTGAGTGGCATTTTCGCGGCGCTCAATTCAGCTGGAAAAGGACGCTTTTCAGGCAAGGCGCCCTGTTTTTGGTCGCGCTGTTTTTTTTGTTTGTCAATTTCCATCTAATGACCGATCCCGATTCCTTCATGAAGCCGATCTATCCGGGCGGCTCAATAGGCAGCGCTTTATTAACTTTTGTCGTCGCTATCAGTTACTATCTCAAACTGTTTATCCTGCCGACCGGGTTAAGGCCGGTTTACCAGTTCGTCACCTATAACAGCCTGACCTGGCCGGTCGGTCTGTCTTTGACTGTTTTGGGATTAATCATCGCTCTTTTGCTGTTCGGATTTTACCGGCGGGCCGGTTACGCTCCCTACCTGACCTGGTTTCTCCTGTTTTTGCTGCCCACCTCCAACCTCATCCCTTACGGGGGCATTCTGGCTGAGCGTTATCTCTATTTACCCTTTATGGGGCTGACCATGGGAGTATTACTGCTACTGAGGCTTGTCTTCAGGAGAATTGGCGGCGAAAAAACTCTCGTGCCTTTAGGTTTGGCTTTTCTGGTTTTCCTGAGTGTGCTGACCATCAAAAGAAACGCGGTTTATAAGACCCCGCAAACGCTTTGGCGGGATGTTCTAAGCAAAAATCAAAATGATTATATCACTCTGGCGAACCTGGCGGATTCGTTGCGGGATCAGCAAGATTATGACCAGGCGCTTTTCTTTTATCGGCTGGCGATTCAGGCCGATCCCATGTGGCCCTTGCCTTACAGTAACCTGGCCCGGATTTACCAGCGTAACCAACAGTACCGGCTGGCCAGGGAGAATTTTGAGAAAGCGCTGGAGAGGAGGAAAGGATTTTTTGCGCCGGAAAGCTATTTCGCCACTCTCCTGGATTTAGGAGCGCTGCATTTCAACAATTTACATAATTACGAGGCCGCCTTGAAATACTGGGTCAAAGCTAAAAATATTCAGCCTGACGACCCGGGCGTTTATTATAATTTATCCTTGGTTTACCGCAAACTGGGTCAAAAGCGCAAGGCCCGGGCGGCCAGGCAACGTTATCAGGAATTAAAAAGCAGCTTCTCTTCGCCTTAAAGAGGATAAGCCCTCGGCTTCAAGGCTGTAACTCATTGTCTTGATTGGGTTAATCGGCCCGAGGCGATCGGCGGCGCTTGACAATTTTCTCTCTTTGTGTTATTTTATATAATATGGGAAAGTCGCTTAGAGCAAAGTGCAACCAAGTGTAACTTTTATTAGGGGGACTCTTTTAGACTTCGCTAAAAAACAGCTCGTCGGTAGACATAGAAAAAAACTGTCCCCCTATAGCCCCCTGCATATCCATCGTGCGAGTCGTCCGGCACTAAAACTTTAGTTGGCCGGCGGCGAAAAGATTACATCTGATTGCAATACGCTCTAGCGGACGGAGAGAAAGGTAACAGAACTTCATGGAGAAACAAACGGAAAGGCACAGAAGTGTTTTTCCAGTGGGGATACTGATTCTGGCTGGTATTCTGATTATCATCTTTTTAGCGACCATTTTTACCGCGGGAGACAAGGGACTTTTCAATCTGCTT
>JAJRWM010000127.1 GCA_024276815.1 bacterium | reverse complement strand
GACCCTGAACCGCTCGTTGTACCGAGGCAGATGCCTCCAGAAACAGGTTGGCCTCTTCCTTGGTTTTTATCCCCTTAAGCCGCATCTCCTTGACCAACCGGTCCTGAAACGTGCCGAACAACCGCTCAACCCGCCCCTTGGAGCATTTTTTTCCCAAAAAGAGTTCCCCCTGAGAACTTTACACTCGATTGCACTTTGCTCTAGCGGTCTGTTATGGTTATTGTTTATCGAGGGACTGTAAGCCTTTGACCTTGATTAACTGGTTCAGGTCCAGGGTCTTCAGATCCAGTCCGCCGCCACCCAAAGGAATTAAAATGATTTTTTTGCCTTGTAAAGATTCAGCGATCTTTAAGCGCACCATGGTTTCGCCGCCCGAACCGGTTAAAGCCTGCCTCATTTTCTCGATCCCCTCAGCGGAAGCCTTCCCTTCAGCCATAATGGCTTAAGCGATCTTGCCCTGCTGTTCATAATAAGCGTCCGCCTTAATAACTGCCTGTCGGTACTGGCCATCGACCTTGGCCACGATCTGGTTGTAGGTCCCGCCGGCTTCCGCCAGCTTTTTGCGATATTCCTCAAGCGCGGCTTTAGCGGCTGACTTGTTCTGCTCCGCTCTCTGGTCGGCGATTTTTTTATCCTCTATCGCTTTCTGGTAAGCCGGATTAAAGCGATAATCCTTGGTTAAAACTTTTTCCACGATAATACCAAGCGGGTTTAACAACTGGTTGGATATTTTTACGGCTTTTTTAGCCTTTTCACTACGTTTGTCAGCAATATAAAACTCTTCCGTTTTCAGTTCCCCGAAAACGTCTCGCAAAATTCCCCGGGTTATGGGGCGAACAATTTTTTCTTTTAAAAGATAGCTGGAAGTAGCGCCCTCTTGTAAAATTTGCGGAGCGTTTTCCGGTTTGACACGGAAAGAAACGATGACATCCAGGCTGATATCGTTGCCATCAATCGTCTTGAACAATAAATCATCCCGTTTTTTACGGTCACCCCGGGAAGCGGAAAGGGTCATTTCCATATTCTGGAGCTTGGTATCAAAGGTGTGCCAGTCATTGATGAGCGGTGGAAAGAAGAAAGTCGAGCCGGGGGCGTAGTATTTATCCACCACGCCTTTTTTACCCAGCAAACCCCCAAAACTCCATTTTATGGTGCGGACGCCCACCTCGGTCGAGCCTGTGGAATGAGGCGTGCAACCGCTTATCAGGAAGATCAGGGAGAGAAGAGAGAGCAATAAAAACGCACTATTTTTAAGTCTGGTCAATTTCATCCTATTTGCCTCCCTTCACGCCAAAAAGACGCAACATCTTTTTCAAGTTCAGAGGATTAAGTCCCCCTTCGCCACTGGAAAGAATTATGGTATCAAGCCCTTCCAGCACTTCCGCCATTTTCAGCCCTACCATTTCATCCGAACCGGCGCCCCTGAGAGCTGAATTCTTCAAATCGGTTCTTTCAGCTTCGGCCAGCTTCACCAGCAAATCCGCTTCCGCCTTTTTCCGGCGTTTATACAGTTCAATCTCCGCCTGCTTCCGGACCCGGTAAGCTTCCGCCTCCTCCAGCTTGATGTTAACGGTGGCGATGCCTTCCTGGATAGTCTTTTTCAGCTTGGCTTCCTCAAGCGCGGCTTTTCCCTCCGCGATATTCTTGAACACCAGTTGGTCTTTTAATTTTTTATCCTCAATGTTTCTCTGGATTTCGTCGCTGTATTTAAAATAACGCACCAAAACCTGTTCTACCTTGATCCCCTTGTCCAGAAGGGCTTTATTCAGCAACTCCTTGGTTTTAATCGCCTTGGAAGATCTCAGGGGACTGTTGTAAAATTCTTCCGTAGTCAACTCGCCCAGTGTTTCCTTTAAGGCCGGCTCGGCTTTGGGGATTATTCCGTTATCTTCGAATAGACGGCCGGGTCCCACAGTCGTCAAGACCAGGTAGGGATCAATGATGCGGTAGAGGATGGATACGTCCACCAGGACGAAGAAGCCGTCGGAAGTCTGGATAGTCGCGGCTTTTTCAACCCTGATCCCCGGAATCCTTCCCATACTTCTTTCATTGTCCGTCAGAAAAACTACCTGCATATCGCGGGGAAAACGGTAAATTTTCTGAAAGCCAAACGGGATAACGAAATGGTAGCCGGCGGTGTATATCTTTTTCTGGATACCCTTGGTAATTCCAATATTTATCTGCTTGATGCCGCATTCATTAGGCCTGATATAGACCATGGCCTGGGTATAAAAGAAGCCGATGATAAACAGGATAAAGACTGCCGGGGTCAGCCAACCGGAAACCCATTTAGGGATTTGCGGCATTTGGGGCGGGGTGATATCAATTACTTTTTTTTCTTCCATATTTTTTCTCCCGTTCGGACCTGGTTTAACGAACTTCCCTTAAAAAACAAAAACCGGTAAAATCCCGCGCTATCGTTTTTTTATTATGCCACCGGAATACCCCGCGGCAAGTCAGATCCATTGGCGCTTATGATTTAAAAGACCTTCCAGCACAAGGGTACCTCGGTTCTCATAATTTAAGCAAGCTATATTTCTCTCAGGGGTTTCCTCTTTTGAATTACGGACTGGTTGTTTCAAGTCGAATAAACCTTTCAAGGAGGGGAAGACATTTCGATTTGCGGCATATAATACTCAAGCGACGGGAAATTATCCAGCCTTTTGGCGATACCGACCTCAAGGAACGAATCGACCCAATTATAAATGTTGTTCCGCTGGATGGAAGCTCTCATTTTTTTCATGCGGGCCTTCTTTTCTTCCCGCGGCATTTTAAAAGCACGATAAATAGCGTCGGCCACCCCTTCAACATCATAAGGATTAACCAGTAACGCTGATTTTTGCAGTTCCGCTGTCGCTCCGGCGAACTCGCTTAAAATCAATACGCCCTTTTCTTCCAGATTGCAGGCGCAGTATTCTTTGGCGACCAGGTTCATGCCATCCTTCAAAGGGGTAATCAAGGCGATGTCCGCCGTACGGTAGTAAGCAAGGAGTTCTTCTTTTTCCAGGCTTCTGAAGATGTAATGGATGGGGATCCAGCCGGAACGGGTAAACTGGCCGTTAATCTCACCGACCAATTGCTCGATCCTGGATTTCAGGTTGTTGTATTCAGGTAAATCTTCTCGGCTGGGCACGACCACCTGACATAAGGTTATTTTACCCTGTAATTCCGGGTAGCGGATCAGGGCGTTACGAAAAGCTTCCAGCCGGTTCGGGATACCCTTGGTATAATCCAGCCGGTCCAGTCCCAGGATGATTTGTATCCGTGAGAGTTTCTCGTGAAAAAACCAGGCTCTTTCAGCGACCGCTTTGGTATCGGTGCGTTTGACGAAATCGTTGTAGTCAATGCTGATGGGGAAATGTCCGATTCGGACCTCTTTGTCGGGCAGGGAGATGGTCAGTATCTGTCCCTTGCCTTTTACCTGAGCGTCTTTTATCAGCATCCTGAGACACTGGACAAAGTTCCTGCGGTCACGCACGGTCTGGAAACCGATGAGATCAAACCTGAGCAGCGCTTTCAAAATTTCCGAACGCCACGGTAACTTAAGAAAAATATCCAATGGGGGAAAGGGAATATGGAGAAAGAAACCGGTCTGACGTTCTACGCCCATCTTGTTAAGCTCGTCAGCCACCAGCATCAGGTGGTAATCCTGCACCCAGATATAATCTTTCTTTTTGGTGTTTTTGACAATTACCCGGGCGTATTTATTATTAACCTTTTTATATTCATTCCAGAAACTGGGGTCAAAATGACAACGGTCCAACAGGTCATGGAACATCGGCCAGATGATTTCATTGGAAAAACCGAAGTAAAATTTATCTATTTCTTCCCGGGACAAGGTTACCGGCTTCAGGGTATAGCCGATATCCTTCGCCCAGGGCGTTATGCGATTATCCAGATCGACGTGATCTGTCGCCCCGGCCCAGCCGATCCAGAGTCCGCCCCGATTTCTCAATACCGGCACCAGGGCCGTAACCAGTCCGCCCGAGCCCATTTTGAGAAGCCACTCGTTTTTCTCTTTCACTAATCTTATGGGAAGCCGGTTGGAAACGACAACGAGTCTCATCACGCAAATACCCTCAGACCATTATAACTTCTAACCACGTTTTAAGGAAGGCTAAAACTGAAGCGCAATTCCGGAGCCGACCCCTGGCCAGGGTTGGCGGGTTGCCGGGGGCTATTTTTATGCCCACTCCCCACGGGCTGATTTCCCGGAAAGCGTCTTCGTCTGTTTCGTCATCGCCCAGGTAAACGGCGAAAGTCCGGGCCGGTTGTCTGCCCAGCAGGTACTTCAGCGCTTTGCCTTTATTCAGGGCGGCTATTCTCAATTCCACGCCTCCCTGAAAATAACGACACTCCATATCATCAGCAACGCCCAACTCACTCCAGAGCTTAAAGATCGTCTGTTCCCTGCGGCGGGCAGTTTCCTCTGGTACGCCTCTGGTATGCAGGGCGACACTGGAAACTTTTCTTTCTATTTGTTCTGGAGAATTTTCCCGTCGGGCCAATTCTTCGGCGGCGTCGAGAATCCTGATCTGATCCGGAGTTGGAGTGAAGACGATTAATTCCTGGCCGGGAATCAGGATTTCCGCGCCGTGACTGCCGGCGATGGGAATTTCCGACTCGCCGGTGAGCCGGATTATTTCGCTGACCGGCCGACCGGAAATAAACGCGACCACGCATTTATTCACCATTCTGATTTGTTGTATGATTTCAATTGTTCCGGGAAAGGGCACCGCTTCAAGCCGTTCGGTTCGGAAGGGAGCCAGGGTACCGTCGTAGTCAAGTCCCAGGAAAAGGTGTTTCGCGTCTCCGACCGACTGCCAGAGATCGGGCAGACCTTCAACCAAAAAGGGTTCGCCGGGGGGAGTTGTCATCCTATTTCAATTCTTTCCCCCGCGCCGTGAATCAAGCCGATCATCAGCGTCAAATATTCTCTTAAGTGTCTGGTCAGGAGGAAATTCTCAAGCACGAACTGTTTTGCTTTGATCCCCATTTCATCAAGCTTGTCCCGGTGATAAAGCAGGTATCGGATGCGCAGGGCCGCTCCTTCGGGTGTGCTGACTAAAAACCCGGTATGATGATCGACGACCTGGAGCCTGATGCCGCCGGTGTGGCCGCCAATAACCGGTTTGCCTTTCCACATTCCTTCGGTAACAGTCAGGCCGAAGCCCTCTTTGGTGGACTTTTGCAGAATTATATCCGCGGCGCGTTGCAGAGCGTTAATGGTATGGTGAGCGTCGGGCGGCAGGAGAAGCACGTGAATATCGGGATCATCCCCGGCGGCCGCTCTTACTTCCTCGATGAAAAGAGCGCCCTCGGGATCATCGGTCGCGCCGCCGCCGACCAGTACCAACTGCAACGGGCTGAACTTTCGGGCCAGTTTATAGGCTTCAATAACGCCGATGGGGTCTTTGAAGCGGTCATATCGGGAGACCTGCAGGATCATGGGACGACCGGGGTCCAGGTTGAACTGGTCGTAGATCGCTTTAATCTCTTTTTCCGGCAGGTCAATGTTTTTTTTACTGATCGGGTCGATGCTGGGCGGAATGATGTATTGGAGATGCGGCAGGGCCTGGGCAAATGCCGCCAGGGAAAAGATACTGGCGTCATAATCCACCAGGAAAGGGCGCAGGTATTTCCAGACCGGGCGATAGGTGCGGCTGACATCGATATGGCAGCGCCAGATCCATTTCCCCCGGCGGTTGGGACACATTTTCAGGAGCGCCGCCGGCTGTGGGTCATGAATGAAAACGACATCGGCTTCTTCCAGTTTAGTCCTGAGATTCTCGGCGTTTTCGGCGTTGACCTCGAGGTAGGTTTTCAGCATCGCCTCGGACGCGTTAACCCGGTTGCCCTGCAGAGCGTTGTGGAAAGTTTTAGTGCATTTGTAGAACTCATCATTACCTTGCAGGACTTCCCAGCTTACGTCAATCCCCAACTCTTTTTTCAACGGAATAAGGCGGTTCAGGATTTCAGCGACGCCGCCGCCTTCTTTCGTTGAATTAACGTGGACAACTTTTATTCCCCGCAAAGTGCTGGCCATTTGATATAACTGGTCGATCACCTCTTTGCCGGTGATTTTCGCGTAAGCATCCAGGCTGGATTTCATTTTTTGGTCCTTTTATTGTTGTAATTGGTGAAGATATTGGTAAGACGCAGGCGCAGTTCGCTGAGCGAGGCGAAATAGGGGTCGACTTCAGCCAGTTGTCCAATAAGGTCGTCGTAGCCGTTGCCCAGTTCGCTCAACCAGGTTCTGAAGTCATCCTGCCCGACCGGGTAGCGTCTTTGGGCGTCAATGAAGTGATAGAAAACGCTGCCTAGTGAAAGAGTAGGGAAGACCTCGGCCAATTCCCTGAAATGGTGGATTTCGTGGTGGGTATCATAGACCACTATCTGGGAGCGGATAAAGTGAAACTGTTTATCGGTTTTAGACCAGGGAACAAATTCGCTTTCATCCAGCCTTTCCTCGATCACCTCGATCAGTTCCTGGCGCAGCTTTTCCAGATCGTCATACTCGCTGGGCACAATCGCTCCCCATCGTTCCGCCAGGCAGGAATCATGCAGGCCATTTTGGGCCCAGGCTGAAAAATCATTGTTATATTCAGGTTCGTCAAACTGCAAACGCAACATGCCGCCCCAGAAATGATAATAGATAGAGCCGGCGTGAATCTGCGACAGTTTATCTCTCAGTTCTCTGAGGTTTTGCGCTTTTTTCCCGGTAGCGATAGCGACCAGGGCGCAATCCTTAACCGCGAATGGTGATATTGGTTTACCGTTATTTTCTTGTGATTTAGCCATATTTTTCATAAATCCTTTTGTCAGAACAAATCTTCCAGGAGCTTCGGAACAGGCTCATAATATGATATATCGTAACATTTACCAAATCAATTAACATTTTTTTAGAAAGATTTTCTGTTTTCTGAACACGGTGACTAGCGGACTGTCGGAAGATGGACGCTTTACAAACAGCTTACTTTTTCGCTAACAATCAAAATTGGTTCCATGATATATTCAGATTATGTCATCAAAAAAGTATTTCTACCTGGTACTTTTTATTTTCCTGGTTGCTTTTTTAGTCTGGCAGTCTGTAAAACCGATGATGATTTTTGTTATCGACGAGAAATTCGCCCGGCCGATGGAAGTGACTGTTCCCGAAGGACTTGACTCGGTCAGCGCTCAGGAGTGCGGCGGCTGCCATGAAGCGATTTACCGTGAGTGGTCGCAAAGCGTCATGGCCCGGGCCTGGACTGACCCTTATTTCCAGACGGACTATGATTATGAAGACCAACCGCAAAACTGCCTTAACTGTCATACGCCTTTGGTCAATCAGCAGGAAGACCTGGTCCTGGGCTTTAAAGATAAAGCGAAACTGAAGCCCATTCTCGAACCCAATCCTGATTTCAATTCCGAGTTGAGAGAACAAGGGGTTACCTGCGCGGTTTGCCATGTGAAAAACGGCAAAATTGTCGGCCCCTTTGAAACGGATAACGCTCCCCACCCGGTAACGGTTGATCCCACAATGACTTCAGGTATGAAGCCTTGCGAGAAGTGTCATGTCGTTTCCGGAAACCGCTGGGATACGTTTTATAAAATGTCCCCCTGCGGCACCGTCGCCGAAATTGAAGAAAGCGGTCAGGAATTGGATTGCGTCGGCTGTCATATGCCGCCGGTAAAGAGACCGGTTGTCAAAGGATTAAAAGCTCGGATCGGGAGGAGGCACCTGTTTTGGGGAGGGCATGTCCCAAAGCAGGTTAAAAAAGCCCTGCGGGTTGAGTATCAAAGCTTCATTGATGAATTTGAGAAAACCGCTGAATATAAATTTACCCTTAGCAATGTTGGCACTTACCATTATCTTCCCACCGGCACTCCGGACCGGTATCTTACTCTTGAATTCAGACTGCTGGACGGCACGGGGAAGATCATGAAGGAAAAAACCTACAAGATGAAGCGCTACATCATGTGGCGGCCGTTTATTATCGATCTTTACGATACCCGTTTGCCGTATAACAAGCCTCAAGAGTACACCTTTAAATTTAGCTGGCAGGAAGAACCGCCTTCCATTCTGGACGTTAGCGTCCGCTACCACCTGCTTGATGAAAAACGAAGGGAAAGAATAGGTTATCAAAACAAGGAACCAATCGCCTATCCCATATACGAAGAGAAAATATTTTTTGGCGAAAAATATCATAAACGACACTTCCCCGAGTAATTTTATCGGGTTTTGAGCACCTTTTGTTTGGTTTAATTATCAAAGTAGTTAAATAATTAAAGGGAGGGTCTCCCCAATGGAAGATCATCATCATTCCGGTAAAAACGGGTCTGGTATGAAGCACGACATGCCTAAAGAACACGACATGCATGGCGGGCATGCTGGCCACGGCAAGCATGCCGGTCACGATATGTCAGGTCACGATATGTCTGGTCACGATATGTCTGGTCATGGCGGTCACGGTTCACATCATGAGCACATGATCGCCGATTTCAAGAAGAGATTCTGGGTATCAATGGTTTTAACCCTGCCGATACTGCTCCTTTCCCCGTTGATTCAGCAGTTTTTCGGTTTTGGAGATACCCTGCGGTTTGCCGGCGATTTATACCTGCTTTTCCTGCTTTCGACCATCGTTTTCTTTTATGGCGGCTTCCCCTTTCTCAAAGGTTTATACGATGAATTGAAAAAGGCCCGGCCGGGAATGATGACCTTGATCTCGGTGGCGACCGCGACCGCTTATTTATACAGCGGCGCGGTGGTCTTTGGCCTGGAAGGCAAAATATTCTTTTGGGAGTTAGTCACTTTAATCGACATTATGCTTCTGGGGCACTGGATAGAAATGAGATCCATTATGGGAGCTTCCCGCGCCCTTGAGGAACTGGCCAAACTCATGCCTTCGGAGGCGCATAAGCTTATGCCGGACGGCAGCATGATGGACGTGCCTTTGGATCAATTAAACGCCGGCGACCGGGTTATGGTAAAGCCGGGAGAAAAAGTCCCGGCTGACGGCGAAGTGGTGAGCGGGGAAACCTCAGTCAACGAAGCCATGCTTACCGGCGAATCGAAACCGGTTGCCAAAAAAACGGGAGCTAAAATTATTGGCGGTTCTATTAACGGGGAAGGCTCCATCACCGTTGAGATCAAGAAAACGGGCAAGGATTCGTTCCTTTCCCAG
>JAJRWM010000126.1 GCA_024276815.1 bacterium | reverse complement strand
TTTCATGTTTTCCGGCCGGATGCCTATCCCGTTGTCCCGGACATAAACAGTCAACCCTTTGTTTTTCCGATCCTCAAAAGCCCCCAGTTCAACCCGGCCGCCCTTAGGTGTATATTTAAAGGCGTTTTGCAGGATATGTTCGATAATCTGGACAAAGCGCAACTTGTCGCTGTAAAGGTCGGGGAGATCGGCCGGCACACTGAAGACGAACTCCTGTTTTTTGTCCGCGCTCCAGGGCAGGTATAAATTATGCAGATTTCGTAGCACCTCGAAGGCGTTAAAGCTCTGTTTGTGTACGGTGATTTCATCCTGGATCTCGAAAAAGTTAAGCAGGCTGTCAATTAATTTAAGCATGGTGTCCGAGTTTTTCATAATCGTGTTCAGGGAGCTTTTCTGCTTGTCGGTTAAGGGGCCGAGCCGCTCATTGGTTAGCAACCGGCCAAAACTGACGATATTGGTTATGGGAACCTTCAGGTCATGTGAAGCGATGTAGACCAGGTCGTTTTTCAATTTCAACAGTTCTTTCAGGTGGTTTCCCATTTCCTTTAATTTAATGTTTTTCTTCTCCAGCTTGTCATACGAGTTCTTTATACGGCTGAAAGTATCCAGCTTTATTTCCAGTTCGATGGCCTCCAAAGGCTTGAAAAGGTATTCATAAGCGCCGGCTCTGATAATCTCGACTCTCCTGGAGGCGTCATCCTTGGAGAGCAGGACAATAACCGGAATGCGGGAATGGTATTTATGGTTTCGTAATTTTTCGCAGGCCCCAATAACTTCCGCCAGGTTTTCCTGGCAATCGAGCAGAAACAGGTCGGGCGACCGATTGCCGTCCAGGGCTTGAGCGAAAGTCTGGTACGCGGCGGTTCTGATGGTGATATTCCTGGTTGCCGCAACCTCTCTGAGCATCTCAGGCAACGTGTTCCGGTTGTTTAAATAGAGCAGTTCTTTCATAATTGCCTTATTATCTTATTTTAAGCTGAGGGCTTGAATCCCCCGTTATTTTTTACGCTAATCCGCATATATGTGGCAGCCGTTTCGCTTCCGCGCGACTGCCGTTATGAAAGTGGATATATTATAACAGAATCAAAAAATTAGCAATATCAGCGAATTTGGCTGTCAGGGCAACAGGCAAACTCTAGTCAAGGCATTAAAAATCAAAAAAACGAAACCCGCGCGCGGGGCTTTTCCAGACTTCGCTGAAAATCAGCTCGTCGATAAACAGGCAAAAACCGCCCCCTCGGCACCTCTGAAAAAACTTTAAATAACCTTCAGCCAATCAAAGAAACGGCTAGCCCAGTTCATACTTCAAGAATTCTTTCAGAGAAGCGAATAGCCCTGGGCGGAAAAATCAGACGGCTTGCATTGATATTGGTTAAAAGATTATAATGAAGAAGTCGGAGCGAAGGGAACCTTTTTGCCGCCGGAATTGTATATCAGTTTAAACGTTTGCGGGAGTTTAGTCGTATGAGCATAAAGTATGCGAGGCAGGACGACATAGTCTGGCGCAATGAGGGCGCGCGAAATTCGCCCCGGGTGATTTTAATGGTCAGTGATATGATTCACCAGTTGAATGAGGTGGGTAGCCGGGTGTGGATGTTGTGCGACGGCGAAAAAACCGTCGAAGACATTATTGACATTATCGCCCGGGAATATGAGGTCGATCAAAAGGAGATAACACCCGACGTCAAAAATTTTATCGCTGACCTGACGGCTAAAGATTGGCTGGTTAATGGCAACTGAAGAGACTTTGCCGGCCTTACCCCTGCTCATTAACTGGAATATTACCTATCAATGTAATTATCACTGCGCTCACTGTTATTCCCGTAGCGAAAAGGACAATGAGGCGACGCCGGGAATCCGGAAACGAATTCTAAACCGGCTATGTGAATACCGGATACCATTTGTTAACCTGGGGGGCGGGGAGCCCCTTCTTTTAAATGATTTATTTGACCTGGTCGTTGAGGGCCGGGAGCGGGGCGTCCGGTTTACCTTGTCAACCAACGGGTCTTTGATTACTGAAAGTATCGCCCGCGAGATCAAGGACAGCGGGATGGTTAAAGTCGAGGTCAGCCTGGATGGGGCCAGCGCCGAGAGCCATGAAAGTCTGCGGCGAACGAAGGAGGGTTTCCGGAAAACAGTCAGGGCGATCAGGATTTTAAGGGGAACCGGGTTAACCGTCGATATCTCAACTGTGGTCAACCGCCATAATGTTAAAGGGTTGGAAGGGGTAATTGAACTGGCCCGCGACCTTGGGGTCAGGAAAATATCCTTTCATAATTACAAGTGCAGCGGTAATGGTTATCTGAACCGGGGTGAACTGGACCTGAGTCCCGGGGAGTGGCAGAAATTTTACCGGTGGATATTGCCTTTAAAGGATACTGAAAAAGATGTTATAATTTCGGTGGACGACCCGATAACCGCCGCTCTTGATTTGCCCCGCAGAACTGAAAAAGCGGTAATCAGGGGCAGCAGTTGCGGCAAGTTATCGTTAAGGATCAAGGCGGACGGGGAAGTCACGCCCTGCGGGTTCATCCCGAAAGGCATCGGCAATATCCTGACCGACGACCTCAAGTATTTGTGGGATAATTCCGAACTGCTCCTGAAAATGAGAGGGAAAGTTCCCCGGGGTAAATGCGTGAGTTGTCGTTATTATGAAGATTGTCTGGGTGGCTGTACCGCCCGGGCTTTAGCTGTTGGCGGAGATGTCAATTCTCCTGATCCGCATTGCTGGATCGAAGAGCGTTAGCGAAAGGAGGGATTCTTCTTATGAAAAAGGAATATGAAAAACCCGCGGTAGTCGCCTCCTCATACATTCACCCTTGTTAGGTTTAGCGTGGCTTGTTCCGCGTTCATGTGAAACAGGCGTAATGGTAATTTCGGATTAAAAAGAGGGGAAGTCTATGCTCAGCGATAAAATCCAGGTTAAGACTCCTTTGAGAATAAGCTGGAATCTGGACGCCCTGACGGAACTGGACGAAAAAACAGCGAGCCTTTATCCCAAAGTGAAGGCCGCTTTCCTGTTCGAGTTTAACCTGATTGTCAGCGGCAGTCTCCTGCGCAATGGCGGCCGGAAGTTATGCGATGACAACCGTAAAACCTTGTCGGAAGTGAACCTGATTGTTATTGATGATATGAGCGAGGAGTTGGCTTGGATTATCAACGACTATGTTTTTCGTTCCGTGATTGTGGACTGGTCTGATTTCAGCGACGGAGCGGTGGAGTTTTTTGGTTCTTTAAAGGGCAGGAAAGCGGTTCGCTGTGTTCTGAAGAAGAGTAATGTTCACCGGCTTGGGGAACTGATTGAAAAATGCGGCCGGCATCAGGTTGGCTGTCTGATTTTCGCCAATCCCACGTTCAATGATATCCGGAACCATGACTAT
>JAJRWM010000125.1 GCA_024276815.1 bacterium | reverse complement strand
TGGGGACTGGAAAAACCAGTGTCGGCAAAGCTCTGGCCGATAAATTGGATATGAGTTTTGTTGATTTGGACCGGGAAATTGAAAAAAGAGAAGGCCTCGCGCTCAGCGATATCTTTAATCAAAGAGGCGAATCGTTTTTCAGACAAATAGAAAAAGAAGTAGTAGCTGAGTATGCTAAAGAACAGAATATCGTTATCTCCAGCGGCGGCGGAGTGGTTTTAGACCAAGATAATATCAAGGTTTTAAAAAATAATGGACTGCTGGTAAATTTTACGGCGAAGCCGCAAACAATCTTGCAAAGAACCGCTCGCACATCACACCGTCCGATTCTGAATGTACCTGACCCCCTGGCTGAAATAAAAAAACGGCTCAAGGAACGTGAGCGTTACTATGCGCAGTGTGATTTTCAGGTTGCGACATACGGCAAAAATATCGAAGAAATCGTAAGGGAAATTGAAAACAAAGTCAGAATAGATGAATAAATCACTGGAAAACGCATTTCAATGGTTTTTTGTTTTAACGCTGATAATCTCTGCTTTAATCTCTCCCAACATCAATCAACTAACGCTTTATTTTTTAATCGACTTAATTTTAATCGCCGTCTTGCTGTATGTTTTTACAACAAAGCAAGCTCTGAAAATACAACTCCCTGATATCCTGGTCTTTTTGATGTTAACCGCCAACCTCCCCTCCTGGTTTTACAGTATCAATAAATATCATACTGGCTTAGCGATTATTACCCAGACTGCGTTTTTTCTGTATTATATGCTGGCGAAACAACTGGTCAGGAAAAGAACCATCCTGGCTGTGGCGATAGCTCTGCCGATAGTATTTTCGTTAATTAGTTTGTGGCAGTATACAATTGGTTTGCGCCGGTTAGAGAAATTAATAGATTTAACGACGCTGCCGAAAACTATGGAGGTAAATATCGTCAATCGGCTGCGTGAGGGGCGTGTTTTTGCCAGTTTTGCCCTGCCAAACAGCTTCGCCGGCTATTTAAACTTGCTGATATTGCTTTTATTGGCTGGCTTTACCGTTTATCCGGGCAAAATTCGCAAGGTGATTGCGATTAGTCTCTGTTTAGCGCTGATAAATCTTGTTTTAACCCGATCATTTGGTTCAATTGTCAGTTTATCAGTTGTTGTTTTGATTATAATTTATCAAAAAAGGGAATTAATCTCTAAATATAAAATATTAAATATTCTTTTTCTCTGTCTTCTGCTTTTTGGGTTGGCCGAAGGATATCGGCGTTATGGCCACGGCGCGACCTTTAAGCCGGCGGACTCAATAAATTTACGTAAACTGAATTATCTTTCAGCCCTGAATATATTCAGGGATAACCGGTTTCTGGGTACTGGCGGGGGCACTTTCGGTGACATTTACCTGAAATATCAGTTGAGGGGCGCGAACGTCATCAGGTATTCCCACAATTTGCCCTTACAATTCGCGGCCGAGTTGGGTATCTTCGGTCTTTTATTATTCGCTTTATTCTGGACATATTACTTTGTTCGCTGGAAGGACCTGGCCGGCAATAACAATTTTTTCTTTTATTTGACAGCGCTTGTTTTTTTTCTCCATAATTTAATCGATATAGATTATAATATTATCAGTATCAGCTTGTTGTTCTGGTCTGTCATGGCCGTTGTTTTACGGGAAGACAAACAAGAACCATGGCTGATTCCTCATAGATATGTGGTCATTATGACCTTGATCCTGGTAATTCCTCTGTTAGTTGTTAACAATAGCTGGTTTTACGCTGAGAAATCTTTTTCACAAGCTAGAGCATCTAATAAAGGCGCGGAAGAATATCTTCTGCGGGCGATAAAATACAACTCCCTGAATCCTGATTATTACGCCTACCTGGGAGAGCTTAATTTAAAGAAGTATCTTGAGTCTGGCAAGGACGAGGATAAATATATCAAGCAGGCCGTGGCAAATTTTACCAGGGCCTCGGAACGTGCCCGAACAGCGCCTTTTTATTATTTTCGTCTGGGTGTCGCCTTGGGAATCGCCGGGGATCGGGACGGGACCAGGGCGGCTTTCGCGAAAGCGAGTGAATACAGCCCGCGGAACGAGCGATACCGAAGTTACTTGAGAAAGGTAGAGAGTTTATTATGAGTAAATCACAGTTCATCTATTCGCCAAAATATCACGCCGATTTCAAGGGTCATGTTTTTCAGATTGGTAAATACGATGGTATTTATGAACGTCTGACCAAAGAGAGCAAGAAAGCTATAAAGCGTTTTCATGTCCCGAAGTCAGCGAGTAATAGCGATTTAAAATTAGTTCATACCGAGGCCTATCTGGATGACTTTCTGAACCTGAAGCTGACCAGCCGCACAACGCCTTCAGAGTTGCCCCTGACGGCCGAGATCCGTGACAGTTATATTTTAATGGCCGGCGGAACAATACGAGCTTGTGAAATAGCGGTCGAAGAGAAGACCGCGGTCATGAACATCGGCGGTGGCTTTCATCACGCCTACGCGGATATGGCGCAGGGGTTTTGTTATATCAACGATATCGCGGTTGGCATAAAGAAGTCGTTTCAGAGCGGTCTCATTAAATCAGCGATGGTTATCGATTGTGATCTGCACCAGGGTAACGGTACGGCCCATATTTTTAAGGATAATCGGGATGTTTTCCCCTTTTCAATCCACCAGGAAAACAATTTCCCCATCAAGGAGAGAAGCGATAAAGATATCGGGCTGCCTGATTTTGCCGGCGATGATTTATACCTGGAAATGCTGGAAAAAACGATTCCTGACGAACTCATCAGTTTTTATCCGGAACTGGTTGTTTATGTCGCCGGGGCTGACACGTATTGTGATGACCAGTTGGGAGGGCTGTGTTTAACGCAGGAGGGCATGTTGAAACGTGACCGGCTGATTATTGGCGCCGTCAGAAAGATTGGCGCGCCCCTGGTAATCGTTTTGGCGGGCGGTTACGCTCATAACCCTGAGGATACCGTGCAGATTCATTACAATACGGCTGTGACCATGATGGAGATTTACGGCTAATGCCTGCTTTCAGTAATTCTGACCAATCGTTAAACTGCGTGTCTGGTTCGGTGAAACATCATTGTTTAATCAGCGGGTCTAAGGCTGAGAAGCGAGCCAGCGACTTTTTTTTGTTGATCTTCCTGACGATTATTTTCGTGTTATCGTGTCTTGTTCCGCCTCGAAACGCTTTCTCGGTTCCCAGGGACAACAATGTAATCAGGCTGAAGCGGGCCGATGATTACTTCAACAACCGCAGTTACCGCAACGCCTATGACAAGTACTGGGAAATATACGCCAGCAAGAGCGCTTCTCCATTAGAGCGGGAATACGCTCACTATAAAATGGCTGAAAGTCTTGATCTGACGGGTGAGGCGAAGCTGGCGATTAAAGAACTGGAAAAACTTCTGGAAGAGAATCCCCGGGCCTACAAGAGTTCGGCAAGGTCAAGGCTGATAAAGCTTTACCGGCAGGTAGACCAAAAAGACAAGGCCCTTAAGCTGCTGGAGGTTGAGATCAAGGATAATCCGAGGATCATGAGCAATTATGAACAGTTAGCCGATTTATATACCAGCCTTGAGCAATATGACAAAGCTTTGTCAATTTATGAGGAAATGTTAAGCCGGTTCCCGACTGTTAAATACAGCATTGAAGATAAATTAATCAATATATATCACCATACCGGAACCTTGGAGAGCAAAATTGCCGAGCTTAAGTCCAGGTCGTTAAAAGAGCCAGCCAATGACGATATTCATAAAACCCTCATGAAATATTATCATTATCAGAAAAAATACGATCAGGCGATTGCCGAGTATTCTAAAATAAAACTTAAAAATACCGGTTTTTATCTTCAATTGGGACGTCTTTACTTTGAGAACCGGCAGCCCGATCAGGCGATTGCCGTCTGGCGTCGGATTATTCGCGCTAATCCCAGGAACTTGCGCTATTACGACCAGGTAGCTCAGGTTCTTGGAGAGGCCGGTTTTTTAGAAGAAGTAGTAAAAATATATCAACAGGCCCGTAAAGAGTTAAATAATCCTGTTCTCTACACCATGGAGCTTGCCCACACCTATGAGGTTCTTGGGGATCTGCGGAGCGCCATGGGTGAGTATTTTGATTATCTGGATCGGGTTCCGCAAAAGCGATATATTGTCATTGAGGCTATTGACAACGCGATTAATGATGGTGAATCGATGGCGAAGATCATTGAGGCCATTGAAAGTAATTTACGAAATAATCCCAATCGTATAGAGGCTAATATTCTCCTGGGCGATATTTTTATCAAGCAGAGTCAGCCAATATCCGCCCTGCGGCAGTTCTTAAAGGCGGTAAACAAAAGCAAGGTAAAAGAGCCGGTTATCTATCGACTGGCCAGGAAATTATCCGCTCGGAGTTACTATCAGGAAGCTGTAAAACTGTATGACGAATTACCTGAGCGTGATAATTATAAAATAGTCTATCCCCAGATGCTGGACGCCGCCAAGGCCTACGAAAACGTTGGCGATTACAATAAATCGTTGAGTATTTTGACAAAAATCATTGAACGTCCCAATCGTGATAATCTCACTGATGACGCGGTATTACAGAGGGGGCAGCTATATTTCAGGATAGCGAAATACCTGGAGGCGGTCAATGATTTCAGCTTTGTTGTCGAGATAACCCCCAATTCCCGTAAAAAGGAAATAGCGCAACTCGGAATCGCGCGCTGTTATTATTATCTCAAAGACTACCGGAAGGCTGATTCGGTGATCTCTCCGTTATTGCAAAGCTTTAAGCCGGGCGATAATTACTTTGAGTTGCTTTATCTCTCGGCCCGGGTAAAACTTTTTTTAGATAAAAAGGAAGAATCCCGCAAGATATTGCAGTCTCTGGCGGAGAAGTACCCGCAGGCGAAGGCAGCCAATGACGCTCTGGCGTTGGTAAGATTCCTTCAGCATACGCCTAATAAATATCTGGATTTAATCATCTCGGCTCTGGAAAAAGAGGAAACGCGTGATTATCAGGGTGCGCTTGATATTTACCACCAGTTTTTACAAAAAGAGCCGGAGGCCAAAAACGCTGAATCGGTCTGGCTTCGTATTGGCGGTTTGTATCGCAAGCTGGGGCGAATGGAGAAGGCTGCGAGTACCTACAAATTGATAATTGATAAATATCCCGACAGCGTGTATCTACCTAAGGTATTGTTTAACCTGGCCGCGCTTTACGAGGAAAATCCGCATGACGACGCCAAGGCCATAAAAACCTACGAGGATTTAATCGTTAAATATCCCGACAGCATCTACGTTAACGAAGCGCGGGAAAAACTCAAGAGTATAAAAACAAATGTCACGCCCTGAGATTGAGCGGCTTTTTTTCAGTAAACGCAAGCGCGGCCTGATGTTTTCGCCGAAAGAGTGGATGGTTGTCGATCAATGGCTTAGCGACGGCATTCCCTTTGAGGTTATTGAAAAAGGTATTGAGATGGCCTTTAGTAAATGTAAAATTCCGCTTTTTAAAGTTAATATTTATCAATGCGACTCGGAGATACAAAGGCTTTGGCTCTGGCACAAACAAAACCGCAAAGGGGCGGCGTCCCGGCGAACGGTTGTCAGCGGTGCCAGTGAGAATAACGCGTTTATCGCGGAACAGTTAGATAAGATTGCCGGACATTTAAGGCGGAAACGGGATTTACCGGGCCAGTACGTGGAATTTTATGGACGTATGCTGGAAGCGCTTGTTAAAATAAAAAATGATATCCGGCCAGGCGTGAATCTTGACACTTTTACCATAAACAATCAGGTGGAGAAAGTATTTAACGACGGCTGGATTATGATACGGGAAGCTCTTGAATCAGGTATAATTGATGAGGCGAGAGCGAAGCTGGAATCTGAACTGAAAAGTATGAAGCCTAATATGACGCCCAAAGCTTACCGGGAGACCATTGACGCTTCTTTGGATGAAGAATTGCAGGACCTGCTTGGTTTTGATAAATTAAATTTATTCAGTTTGAAGTTATGAGGTTTTGATGGGGTCTGAAAAATGTGAAAAATGTAACGGTACCGGCTGGTTACTCACTAAAAGGGCTGACCTGGAAGAAGTAATGCGCTGTACCTGCTTTAAAAAACAGGTAAAAGATATTTTATATGATGAAGCTCGTATTCCCAAGCATTATCAAAGGTGCGATCTTGATAATTATGAACCCTTAAACCAGTCGCTGAAAGCAGCGCTTGGAACCGCCCGGGGTTTCGCTAAAAAATATCCGGCGAAAATAAAGTCCGGCCTTTTTTTTATCGGTCCCTGCGGAGTTGGCAAAACTCATCTTTCGGTTGGTATTATCAAGTATTTATTGAAAGAAAAAGGCGTTCCCTGTTTGTTTTACGATTTTCGGGATCTGTTAAAAGCGATTCAGAATACTTATAGTGATAAATCGAATATTTCAGAGCAGGCGGTATTGCACCCGGTGCTCAATAAAGAAGTCCTGGTGCTGGACGAGTTGGGTTCGCAAAAAATGTCGGATTGGGTTCAGGACATGTTAATGTATGTGATAAACCAGCGTTATAATGAGGATAAAATAACGATTTTCACCTCGAACTATTTCGACCGGCCATCCCCGGTAAACAAAAACAAAGTTAGCAAAAATTACGGCAAACGGGCTAGCGCTGGTGAGTCAAACAAGGAGCAGTCCCTGGGGGACCGCATTGGTTTCCGGCTGCGCTCCCGTCTGGTCGAGATGTGCAAGTTTATTTCCGTTGAGGGTGATGATTATCGTGAGCTGAAGCAGGCAGGCTACTAACGAGGAGATCGGTGGGCTGAGGATATTTGCCGTTGGTACTTTCAATTCCGGTATTGCCCACTTAGTGAGGTTAAAAGTGCCGTAGGCCAGTTAAAGTTTTAGTGCTTTAACTGCTCGCACGGCATAGGGGAAGGCGCCGGAAAGAAGCATGATGTTTCACCCAATTCCCGGCTACGTGAAAAGGGGTTGCCAGGGTTTTTATTCTGCCTTACAAATGTGAATTAATATGAAGAAAACAATTTTACTAATTCTCAGCGTCATAGTTATTTTAACCTGCTGGTCAGCGCCGGTCCGGGCGGCGGATAAAATGCTGATATACATGGACGGAAAGCAGACAGATCATTTAAAGGCCTATGGTCTGACCTATTACGCTTTACAGCAGGGCCTTGATGTCGAGTGGTTACTGAATTTCAGGGGCGGCTCTTTTATGCTCGATTATCATGATGAAGTGGCCCGTAAAGGGAGCTTGATGGGAGTCAGCCTGGTTAGAATCAATGGTTCGGAGGTTTTGCGGATCAGGGAAGTAATCGCTAACAACAACATGGAGAGTGTCTTGCTGGAAAAGGCTCCCCGAATAGCGGTTTACGCTCCGCCTGAGGTTGATCCCTGGGACGACGCCGTCGTTTTAGTCATGACTTATGCGGATATCCCTTTTACCAGGCTTTGGGACAAAGAGGTTTTGAGTGGTAAATTATCAGAATATGACTGGTTGCATTTACATCATGAGGATTTTACCGGTCAGTATGGCAAGTTTTACCGGGCGTTTCGTAACGCGTCGTGGTATCAGAAACGGGTTTTGCGTTTTCGTAAAGCCGCCGCTGAAGCAGGTTTCCCTTCAGTCGCCGCTCATAAGGGGGCGGTAGCGGAAAGGATCCTGAACTATGTTCAGGATGGCGGTTTTCTGTTTGCCATGTGCTCCGCCGTGGATTCTCTGGATATTGCCCTGGCCGCTTTGGGAGTTGACATAATCGCTCCGGAAATTGACGGTACGCCGATTGAGCCGAACTACCGCTCCCGATTAGACTTTGATCGTTCCTTCGCTTTTACCGGTTTCACGCTGGAGACCAGCGCTTATGTTTACGAATTTTCCAATATTGACATCAGCGAGTATAAAAACCCCGAGTCTTCCGGCAAGGAAGATTATGTTTTGTTTGATTTCTCGGCCAAATATGATCCGGTTCCCACGATGTTAACTCAAAGTCATGTCCGGTCCATAAAAGGTTTTTTTGGCCAGACCACTTCTTTTCGCCGTTCGGTTATCAAGGATGAGGTTACGATTCTGGCCACGGTAAAAGGGGACACCCGGGCAAAATATATCCATGGTAATAAGGGCAAGGGGACTTTTACTTTTGTCGGGGGACACGACCCTGAAGATTACAGCCATCTGGTTGGCGAGGAGCCAACCGATTTGGCTCTGCATAAATCATCGCCCGGGTATCGTTTGATCCTGAATAACATCCTGTTTCCCGCCGCCAGAAAATACAAGCAAAAAACCTGATGGAGGTTTTTCAATAAAGACCAGTCAACGTATCGC
>JAJRWM010000009.1 GCA_024276815.1 bacterium | reverse complement strand
GCTTCTCAGGGAAAACAGAAAACGGGAAAGGGAAAGAAAGGAAATCGCCCAAAAACTAAAAACGGAATTTGGCATAGTGAAGCCGGGCCGGGATGACATCCTGAAATACCAACTCTGGCAGGAATTAAATATTTGCCCCTACACCGGCAAAGCCATTTCCGGCGCCCAGCTTTTTTCCGGGGAGGTACAGATTGAACATATCCTGCCGCTCTACCGCAGTCTTGATGATTCCCGCATGAATAAAACTCTTTGTTTCGCTGATGAGAACAAGCTGAAAGGCAACAAGACCCCTTTCGAAGCTTATGGAGGCGACCCGAAACGCTATGAGGCGATAAAGCTCCGTGTCGCCAAACTGCCCTACAAGAAAAGGAATCGGTTCACGCAAAAAGAAATCAAGACGGATGAATTCGTGGCCCGCCAGCTAAACGACACCAGCTATATTAATACGGAAGTGGTGAAATTTTTAAAAACCACGTTCCGGGACGTCAAATGTTCCAAGGGTACGGTTACCGCCGCTTTGCGTTACAAGTGGGGCTTGAACAATATTTTATCGACCAAAGGCGACGATAATGAGAAAAAGCAGCGGGACGATCACCGTCATCACGCCATCGACGCTATCGTTATTACTCTCATCAACACCGCTCACATCAAGAAACTGGCCTACGTCAACGATCCCAAGACCGTTGACCATGAATTCCCTCCGCCCTGGGATAATTTTCGTAACGACGTCAAAGAAGCGGTGGGCAAAATCATCGTCTCCCACAAAGTAACGAAAAAAGTACGGGGCAAACTCCATGAGGAAACTTTTTTGGGCAAAACGGAAGAGAAGGATGAAAAAGGCCAGTCGCTTTTCGTTTATCGTAAAAATCTGGAAAGCCTGACTCCGGCCATGGTGAAAAAGATTCGCGATCCCAGGATCAGGGAATTGGTGGAATCCCGCTGCCGGATAGACGAAACCACCGGCAAGCTGACTATCCCCAAGGAAGCCTTCGCCGAGCCTTTGCTAATGCCTTCGGGCGTGCCTGTGAAAAAGGTGAGAATCATCGACACCTTTACCACCGCCGTACCCATAAAGCCTCATAGATACGCCCAGCCGGGGAATAACCATCACATCGAGATATTTGAATATACCGATAAGAAAGGCCGCCCGAAACGGCTGGGTTACGTGGTCACCCTGCTGGAAGCCTACCAGCGGAAGCGACGAAAAGAACCGATCACAGCCCGTCGTCATCCTGAAAACCCGGAAGCGAAATTCATCATGTCTTTGGCTATCAACGAGACGGTGCGGATCAAAGGCGAGGCGGGGAACAGTCAGCTTTACAGGGTACAAAAGATAGACCAATCAACAACGATTACGTTTAGACCGATAAATTTCGCCGGAGATTTGGCTGACAAATCCACTCGTCTTTTTAAAACGCCCAACACCTTAAATGGACAGAAAGTGGTCATCGATCCTCTGGGCCGGGAGTTTCCCGCCCATGATTAAACGGACGATCGAGGTTTCCGGCTTTGACACTTTTTTAGCGCTGAAAGACCGGCAGATCGTCATTAAGCGGGCAGGGGAAGTCGTTGGCAGCGTTCCGGCTGAGGACGTCGGCGTGCTTATTATCGATACGCCTGCCGCCAGTTATACGCACGGTACGTTGACCGCCGTCATGGAAAACGGCGGGGTTGTCGTTCTCTGCGGCGGTTCTCATACTCCCGTGGGCATGATCCTGCCGGTGGCGGGCAACTCTTTGCAGACAGAACGTCTCAGGTATCAGGCTGACGCCGGTCTGCCTTTGCGGAAACGCTTGTGGGCACAGCTTGTTAAGGCCAAGATCAAGAGACAGGCCGCGGTTGTTAACAGTAAGAGGCTGAAAGAAATGGCGGCGCGGGTGCGTTCCGGCGATCCGGACAACCTGGAAGCCCAGGCCGCCCGCGTTTACTGGCCGCAGCTTTTCGGGGCGAAATTCAGAAGAGAGAGAGAGGGTAAGCCTCCCAACAACCTGCTTAACTATGGCTACATGGCGGTCCGGGCGGCCGTCGCCCGGGCTGTTTGCGGCAGCGGACTGAGCCCTTCTCTGGGGCTGCATCACCACAACCGTTACAATCCCTTTTGTCTGGCGGACGACTTGCTGTAACCTTTCCGACCGCTGGTGGATATGAAGGTAAAGAAGCTTTTTGACGATAATATTAAAGAGGTTAACAAGAACAGTAAAAGGGAACTCCTGGAACTGCTCACCGCCGAGGTGAGCATAAGGAAAACCAGCGGGCCTTTGCTGGTCGCTCTGGAGAGGATGACCGCTTCTCTCTGTCGTTGTTATACGGGAGAAGACGCCCGGCTGGAGATTCCCGAAATTGTGGTGAGATGAACATATCGGGTTACCGCGCCATGTGGCTTATCGCGATGTTTGATTTACCGGTCCAGACTCCCTCGACCCGGCGCGCCGCCGCCAGGTTCAGGATCCGGTTGCGGAAAAACGGTTTTACCATGATGCAGTACTCCGTCTACATCCGCCATTGCGCCAGCCAGGAAAACGTGGAAGTTCATATCCAGCGGGTCAAGGCTATCCTGCCGGCCGAGGGAGAGGTCAGGTTGATAACCTTTACCGATAAACAGTTCGAGAGGATGCAGGTTTTTTATGGAAAAATCCGAAAAAAAACGGAAGACCCCCCTCTGCAACTCGAGTTTTTTTAGCGAATTTGGCCATTTTTCTCAAGCAACTCCTGGATTTACGGCGAACAGACTGTATTCTATCTCAACCTGCGGCCAATCCACAACTTTTATACTATGATTAGCTAGTTGTCAAAAACTGTATTCTATCTCAACCTGCGGCCAATCCACAACCAGAAAACTTGATAGTCTCTTCGGCGTCCAACTGTATTCTATCTCAACCTGCGGCCAATCCACGACGGATGGTTAAAAATGTCGATAAATTTAGGAACTGTATTCTATCTCAACCTGCGGCCAATCCACAACGCCTGCTCTGCGAGACAAACAGAACACGTACTGTATTCTATCTCAACCTGCGGCCAATCCACAACCATTAAATCGCAGTCATCAATAGTTAATTTACTGTATTCTATCTCAACCTGCGGCCAATCCACAACGACGAAGGGGCACCGCCGACCGATATTTATACTGTATTCTATCTCAACCTGCGGCCAATCCACAACAATGGTAACCATCGTATCATGAACTTCACTACTGTATTCTATCTCAACCTGCGGCCAATCCACAACACCAAGCCTTAGTTCTCTTTGCCAGTATTCAACTGTATTCTATCTCAACCTGCGGCCAATCCACAACTGAGGTAATTGACAATATGCTGACCGCAGTACTGTATTCTATCTCAACCTGCGGCCAATCCACAACTATAACTCCTTTTTAGCGACATAGTTGCATACTGTATTCTATCTCAACCTGCGGCCAATCCACAACAAAGAGTAGGGGCGTCAGTATTGACATTGACTGTATTCTATCTCAACCTGCGGCCAATCCACAACGATGCTCAACGAAAAATACCTCCGATAGATACTGTATTCTATCTCAACCTGCGGCCAATCCACAACACTTGCGAGATGCTGGTTATTCTGTTTTTGACTGTATTCTATCTCAACCTGCGGCCAATCCACAACCTCCAGCATGACGGTAGCAGAGCTATGACTACTGTATTCTATCTCAACCTGCGGCCAATCCACAACGGACAAGATATGGGTGAGATTCAATTGCCGACTGTATTCTATCTCAACCTGCGGCCAATCCACAACGGGTCAAGGTCGCGTCAGCCAGATATTCAAACTGTATTCTATCTCAACCTGCGGCCAATCCACAACGCTTTTACCGTTTCCTCATTATTTTGCGGAACTGTATTCTATCTCAACCTGCGGCCAATCCACAACAATTTAAGATGAATAAGATGAAGTCGCGAACTGTATTCTATCTCAACCTGCGGCCAATCCACAACAAAATTTAGACAGTTCAAACACTCTTCCTCACTGTATTCTATCTCAACCTGCGGCCAATCCGGAGGGAATCAATCCTCGTCCCACTGATGATCTTTTATTTCACTGCCAACCAAAGCCGGTACGCCATAGCCGGCGGACCACTCACGCAGGTTCAGCATTAACCGGTAGTAGTCAAGCTTTTCAGTTAAACCGCTGGGATAATAGACCAACTTACCCTTCCCCAGAGATTTGTACGCCAGGTAAACCCGGTCTTCCTGCCTGATGACCTCCGTGAAACTCTCGTCAGGAATCATGTAATAACCATTCAAAAAAGCGAGATCGCTCACCGCCGTGCTTAAAGGGTCTTTCCTGATGCTCTCATCCTCACGGGAAAAAACTAAAGACGAAGGGCTGATCTCCTCCTTTACCCCAAAATAAGTGGAAGCCGACCAGCCGTCATCCAGCCAGAGAACGCCGCCGTTCTCAACCCACTTCTTCAGCTTTTCCGCGTTCTCGGGGATGAGCTGCTCCTTCTCCAGCTTGAGTATGATTATCTTATACTGAGCCAGATATTTGTCAACCTTGGTACTGCTCTTCAAGGGCCGGTTCAATTTCAGGATCTTGATGTCCAGATGAACAAGGTCGTTCAACTCGTCCGGCGGTGTGTAAACCGGCAGAGCTTTCATCTGGTGCATACTCATGCTGCCGGATTTCATCTTGCCGACCTTGGCGCCATGCTCCGCGAACTCGGAACAAACCCGAAAAGACAACGATAATCCCAGCAGAACAACGCTGAAAAGGGTTAATGCTTTCCTCAATTTCATAACAACTCCTTTTATTCAAAATATATATAGACTAAACATTCTAATCAAAACTAATCGGAAAGTCAATCCCTTTTTGGCGCTTGGCTTGGTGTGAGAAAAATGTTGTATACATCACCGGCAGCTATGCTATAATGAGTTGTTTTTTTCAATACTATCAATTAACGGGGTTTTGATTTGCTGAAAAGTGGCGCGCAGATAATCGTGGAATGTTTGAAAAGTGAAGGTGTCGATACTATCTTCGGTTACCCCGGCGGGGTGCTGTTGCCTCTGTTCGACGTCTTGTTCGATTCCGGTATCAAAATGATCCTGCCCAGACATGAACAGGCGGGCGCTCACGCCGCGGACGGTTACGCCCGCTCAACCGGTAAAGTCGGGGTCTGTATCGCTACCAGCGGGCCGGGCGCGACCAACCTGGTCACGGGAATCGCCACGGCTCACATGGACTCGATCCCAATGGTCGCCTTGACCGGCCAGGTGCCAACGTCGATGTTAGGCGGGGACAGCTTCCAGGAAGCCGATATCTACGGAATCACCATCCCGATTACCAAGTACAACTACCTGGTGAAGGACACGGCTGATTTGACGCATGTGTTTAAAGAGGCTTTTTACCTGGCCCGGACCGGGCGGCCCGGACCGGTCCTGATCGACTTGCCCAAGGACGTGTCGGTCAATACCGTTAACTTTACCGGAATACCGGAACTGGAAATCCCGACTTACAAGCCAACCTTCAAAGGCAATGTCAGCCAGATAAAAGTCCTGGCCCAGGCGATCAGAGAATCGAGACAACCGGTGATCTACGCCGGCGGCGGCGTTATCACTTCCGGGGCGCACTAGGAACTCTGCCGGTTGGCCAGGAAGGCCAGAATCCCGGTAGCCACCACCCTGATGGGCTTGGGCGGCTTCCCGGAAACCGACGAACTGGCTTTGGGTATGCTGGGTATGCACGGGACCAGGTACGCCAATTACGCGGTCTCCGATTGCGACTTGCTGATTTCCCTGGGGGCGCGGTTTGATGACCGGGTGACCGGGAAACTCAGCCGCTTCGCGACGAACGCCAAAATCGCCCACGTCGATATCGATCCGGCGGAAATTGGCAAGCGGGTGGGGGTAAGCATACCCATTGTCGGGGATCTGAAAAACGTGATAACAAGTTTGCTCGAATATGTGGAACCGCGTAAAGACGGCGACTGGCACAAACAAATCGCCGCCTGGAAGAAACAATATCCTTTGAGCTATAAACAAACAAAAACCGGTAAAATTCAGCCGGGATTCGTTATGGAGAAAATCTACGAAGCCACTGAGGGCGACGCGATTATCACCACTGAGGTCGGGCAAAACCAGATGTGGGCGGCTCAGTTCTATCAATATTCCCGGCCCCGCTCTTTTCTCTCTTCGGGGGGCTTGGGGACGATGGGCTACGGCTTCCCGGCCGCGGTCGGAGCGCAGATCGGCAATCCTGACCGGACAGTGTTTTGTATCGCCGGGGATGGCAGTTTCCAGATGAACATTCAGGAACTGGCCACCATCGCTCAATATAATCTGCCTATTAAAATAGCTATTCTCAACAATTGTTTTCTGGGCATGGTGCGGCAGTGGCAGGAACTTTTCTTTAACAAACGTTATTCTTCGGTCTGCTTGCAGAGCAATCCGGATTTTGCCAAAGTCGCCGCCGCCTACGGGGTGCCGGGGATTAGCGTCTCCAAGCCAAAAGACGTTGAACCGGCCATCAGTAAAGCCATGTCGATCAAGGGGCCGGTTCTGCTTGATTTCAGGATTGACCGGGAAGCCAATGTCTGGCCCATGGTGCCGGCCGGCGGAGCGATCAATGAAATGTTAGGGGAGGAAGACTCTTGAAACATACTCTCTCCGTTTTAGTGCGGAACCATTCCGGGGTATTGTCTCACGTGGCCGGGCTGTTTACCAGGCGGGCCTACAATATCGAAAGTCTGGTCGCCGGGGTAACCGAGAATCCGGCTGTCAGCCGGATCACCATTGTCGTCAAGGGCGATGAGCATGTGCTCGAACAGGTAATCAAGCAGCTTCGCAAACTGGTTGATGTTATCAAGGTGCAGGATTTGCGGAAAAGTCTTTCCGTTGAAAGCGAGTTAGCTCTAATCACCGTGAAAGCGACCAGCGCCACCCGTTCCGAGATTTTGCATGTTACCAACGCCTTGGGAGCTTCCGTGTTGCATTTGGGCAAAGATACCATAACCATTCAAGTCGCCAGCAAAGAACATATCGTGAATAACCTGGTGGAAGTTATGTCGCAGTTTGGTATTGTCGATGTAACCCGAACCGGGGTTTTAGCCTTACCTGTTAGATAGAATTTTAGAGGAGAAAAGTAATGTCGATAAAAATGTATTATGATAACGATGCGGATTTATCTCTGCTGAAGGGTAAAAAAATCGCCGTTCTCGGCTATGGTAGCCAAGGACACGCTCACGCTGACAGCCTCAAGGATAGCGGGCTGGAGGTAGTCGTTGGCTTAAGAGGTAATTCCAAGTCCCGGGAAAAAGCCCTCTCTTTTGGGCATGAGGTCAAAGAACCGGCGGCCGCGGCTCAGGAAGCCGAGATCATCATGGTGTTGTTGCCGGACGAAAAACAGGCCGCTGTTTATCATGAAAGCATCGCCCCTCATTTAACGGCCGGTAAAACGCTGGCTTTCGCTCATGGATTCAACATTCATTTCGGTCAGATCGTACCGCCGGCCTACTGTGATGTTATCATGATCGCTCCCAAGGGGCCGGGACATCTGGTTCGCCGGGTCTTTCAGAGCGGCGGCGGGGTGCCTTGTCTGGTCGCCGTACATCAGGATGCCAGTTCCCAGGCTCTCAAAAAGGCTTTGGCCTACGCCAAGGGAATTGGCGGGACCCGGGCCGGAGTCATTGAGACAACTTTCCGAGATGAGACTGAGACGGATTTGTTTGGCGAACAGGTTGTTTTATGCGGCGGTCTCTCGGAATTGATCAGGGCTGGTTTCGATACCCTGGTTGAGGCCGGATACGCTCCCGAGTTGGCTTACTTCGAGTGTCTTCATGAAGTGAAGTTGATTACTGACCTGATTCATGAAGGCGGGATTGCCAATATGCGTTACTCAATCAGCGATACCGCTCAGTTTGGCGACATGACCAGGGGGAGAAGAATCGTCACTGAGGATACCCGCAAGGAGATGAAGAAAATTCTTGACGAGATCCAGGCCGGCGAGTTTTCCCGGGAATGGATCCTGGAAAACCAGGCCAACCGGCCGGTGTTTAACGCTATCGCCCGGCGCGACGCTAATCATTTAATTGAAAAGGTCGGGGAAAAGTTGCGCGGCATGATGGACTGGATTAAAAAATAGGTCTTGGAATGCCGAAATAACCGGTATGGTTTTTGAAACAAGTGAAGCATCTTGCGCTTCCGCACGGGACTTCGGCTGGCTGGCAAACGATTATTTTATTGCTCCTCTTGATTTCGTTCTTCTGTCTGGAGCTTTTCGGGGAGCTGGCCGGTAAATTATTTCTTGAAAAAGAGGTGGCGAATGAGCAGTGGACACTCACATCCGGATCATAACAGCCATGATAAAGCCATGGCGGAGTCTGAAGACGTTTCCCATGGACGTCCTGAGAAAAATCCCGGGGCGGGAAGCGTTGATCTGGTTGGTTCATTAACCGAGGCCGTGAAATTACCGGTCGCCCGGGAAGCCTGGTTGTTTGTCGCTCCTCTTCTTGCCGCTATGGCTGTATTTTGGTTTTTTGGCAACACGCCGGTTTTTGCCGGCATTGGTTTGGCGGCCGGCTACGTGGTTGTTTTTTTCCGCGATCTGGACCGGGAAACAGTTCGTGACGCCGACCGGATTCTCGCGCCCGCTGACGGTCGGGTCATCGCTATTACCAGGGTGCGGGAAACAGCGTTTTTGAACGAGGAGTGTTTCCGGGTCAGTATTTTCATGTCTTTAATAGATAATCATATCAACCGTTTGCCGGTTAAGGGTAAAATCTTGTATCAGAAGCATAAAGATGGTGAGTGGTTGCCGGCTGATCATAATGAAGCCAGCGAGCGCAACGAAAAGAACGGAATCGGTATCGAAGGTGAAAAGGGTAATATTTATCTTGAGCAGGTGGCGGGATTAATTGCCCGGCGTATTGTCAGTAAAGTTGAGGTCGGGGATATTCTTGAGCAGGGCGACCGTTTTGGTTTGATCATGTTTGGTTCGAGAGTGGATCTGTATTTACCGACCAAGAATATTACCGTTGAGGTAAGCAAGGGGAAGCATGTTTATGGCGGTTTGACTGTCATAGGCAAATATAATGATTAAAAAAATCTACCTGGTTCCCAATCTGTTTACCTTGGGCAACGTCGTCTTTGGGTTTTACGCTGTTATTGTCGCTATGAAGGGGAACTTTGAAAGGGCGGCGTTATTCATTGTTCTGGCGGCTATTCTTGACAGTCTGGACGGTCGGATTGCCCGGTTAACCAACAGCACCAGTCGTTTCGGCGTTGAGTTCGATTCGTTGGCGGACTTGATTTCCTTTGGCATGGCGCCCTCGTTGATTCTTTATATTTATGTATTGAAGGATTACGGTAAAGTTGGTTGGCTTTCGGCGATGCTTTTCACCGTGTGCGGTGCGTTGCGGTTAGCCCGTTTTAACGTTGAGACTATCAGCAAAAAAGCTAAAAGTTCCACTTTTACCGGCCTGCCGATTCCGGCCGCCGCTCTGACGGTGATGACCTATATCATGGCCGCCTCTTATTACGGCTGGCCTGACCACAAAGTGGTCCTGCCTTTTATGATAGTCGCTTTGGCTTATTTGATGGTCAGCAATGTTCCTTACGCCAGCATGAAGGGTATTAACCTGGGGATGAAGGAATCCTTTGGTTTGCTGGTTGTGGCTGTATTGGGTGTTTTTATCCTGGTCATGTATCACTATCTTATCCTTTTCTTAGGCGCGCTTCTTTACATGCTTTCCGGACCGGTCATGGCGTTGTATGGTTTGAGAAAGCAGTCTCTGGTCAAAGTAACTTCCAGAAGCTAACCAGCTTACAGTTTGACAGGCCGGCTGGCCTGTTTTAATGGTCTTTTAAAACCGCTCCCCCTAAGAACTTTACACTTTGGGTTAAACCAGGCAGGCGCCCTCTTTCTTGCGAGCGGTAAGCGTGGCAATTTCCGCTCTCGGCAAACCAGGATGGGAGCCACAGATAATTATCATAATCAGGTAAATGGGATTAGCCGGTAGATGAAGTTTCTTAAAAATGTTTTTTTCACTTTAGTGGTATTATCCATGTTCCTGGTCATTCTGGAAGTCGCCGTACGGTTTATCTATCCTGAGCAAAACCTGCCGTCAGCCGATCGGATCGAGTTAAGCAAGGTCGATAACCCCGCGAAAGGTGAGAAGCTGTTCGGCCGATTGTTCCAAGGCTGCCTGTTTTCTTACAATACTTTCGAGAAAGACCGGGAGGGTTTAATCCTTAACCGGGCCGGTTCACGCGGTATCATGCTCCGGACCAATAAAATGAATTATGTTTACGATCTGGACCGGGATGCCGGGGAATTAGGGCGGCTCAGGTTGGGGGAGGGCAAGCGTGCTACTTTTAAAATAAATCAGCGGCATTTGCGGGGTGCTGAAGTTCAAGCGGATAACCGCCCCAGGTTGTTGATGCTGGGGGACTCGATAACCTTTGGCTATTACGTCAATGATGATGAGACTTATGCCGCCCAACTGGAAACGATCCTGAGCCGGCGAAACCGGCCGTACCAGGTTTTAAATTCCGGCGTCAGCTCTTATAACGCCCGGGATGAATGGCGTTACCTGAAAAAATATGGCCGGGAACTGCGGCCGCGGGTAGTTGGCATCGGATTTTATTTAAACGATATTTTTTTGCTGGGCAAGCCTTTGATGGTAAAGGAATACAATTTCTTTTTTCCTTATCGGAAGATACCGGGATTGTGGCGGCTGGGCAATAAAAGCCGCTTAATCGGGCTGGTTTACGAAAGATTGCTCACCCTGCCCTATTTTTTACGGGCCTCAATTGACGTTAACCGGCCGGAAAATATCAGTGTGGAAAACGCCTGGTGGGAGTATTATCGAATTCTCAGGGGGATAAAAGAATACTCGGAAAAAAACAATTTCCAGCTGTTCCTGGTTATCTTTCCCAATGCTTTTCAACTGGGGAAACCGTATACCACTGTTTTTTATCAGGAAAGATTAAAAAAAATCACCCGGCAACTGGCCATTCCCACCCTGGACCTGTTACCGGTTTTCTCCCGGTCCGACCAGGCCTATTATCATTCCAACGATACTGTTCACCCTAACGCTTTGGGGCACGCGGCCGCCGCTCGGGCAATCGCCGAATTTTTAATCGGGAACAAGCTGTTGGCTTTCTGATCAAACTTACAGTTTGAGGAAAGATGCCTTCGGCACGCTTAACGCCGCCTCGTAAAGGTACTCGGCTATGCTTGGGGGGCATCAGGCGAGCGGAATTGATAAGCCAAACGGCAACTAAAACAGGCGCACCGGCCCGCGAATGTTATAATAAGTCGCGCGAAGCGTGTTAAAACAGGGCGAAGCCTTGTCATCGCGAGTGCTGGCCTGTCATTCCCACGTACGTGGTAATCCATGGGTTTACACCAGCAAGCGTGGCAATCCCGTCGTTAAGTTGTAAAAGAGGTAAACCGGGCGGCCGGTTCAGGCGTGAAAGTGCTGGTCAACAAATTCGCTGGTGCTGATAGCGTCAGGAAAAAAAGGAACAGGCGGGAGCGCACAGGCACGCAAAAATTTCCTTTCAAAGTGATTGGAAGTGTTGAATCTGGTACATTTAGAGATTACTTATTCACTTTATCGGCATTTTGGGGAAAGTCAGGGCGATTCGTTTCTCTGAAAGGATTCTTGAAATATGAATTGGAATAGCGTTTCTTTGATTGGCCGAAGGCTGTTTAAAGTTTTTTGGGGGTGCCGAGGGGGCGGTTTTTGCCTGTTTATCGACGAGCTGTTTTTTAGCGAAGTCTGAAAAAGCCCCGCACGCGTTTTTTCGTTTTTTTATTTTTAGGCCTTAATTG
>JAJRWM010000124.1 GCA_024276815.1 bacterium | reverse complement strand
CGCCGAAACCAACGGCGAGAAGAAGATTAAGGCGCCAGCGGTAATCAGAGCCAGGCCGAAGATCGCGAGGAAGTCAAAAAGGTTGGAATTACGCCTGATAAAGTCCTCGTTCAGCAAGTTGTCAAGCACGGTGGCGTGATACTCAATCCCGACCATCTGTCCCAGCGGCGTCATTTTGATATCCTCATACATCATACCCATGGCGGTCGCGCCGATCATGACAATCTTGTTCTCCCAGTCAAACTGTACCCGTCCCTCAAGGATATCGCTATAGGAAAGCCTGAGCACGGAACCGCTTTCCCCCAGAAAATTAATCAGCATACGGGACTTGTAATCAACGGGAATCTCAAGATCGCCGGCAAACAACTCATTGCCTCCCCGCCAATGTCCCAGGTCAAAGGATAAATCATCAAGGGTTTTGCCGGTCAGATCAAGATACATTTGCAAGGCGATCGTGGGATACAACCGTCCCTTGTAATACATCAGGAGAGGAGCTTTGCGTAAAACGCCGTCGAGTTTATTGGGTTCGATGTTGGCGTGACCAGCCCCCTTGACCGCTCGAGCCAGGGAGGGGAAAGGCGCCGCGATATCACTGTAAAACGAGAAAAGGTTTTCCTTGTTATCATAGGGAATACTGAATTTTTCCAGGGCTTTCAGCGATTCTTCCGTTTTGCGGGACCGTTCTTCCGAAACTTCTTCTTCCAGGCGATTGTAAAAGAAAAAATCAAAATAGACGTTACCGGCTTCTTTGACCAGTTCGACTAACTCCTGATCGTCGTCAGGGTTATTATTATCTTCATGCAGCAAGTAGAAATCGAAGAAGATGGCCCGGGCCTTTTCCTTGCGGAGAATATCTATCAAACGGGAATAATACATGCGGCGCCAGGGCCATTTCCCGATATTGTCCAGGCTCTTCTGATCCACGGCGATAATTACGATGTCCTGAGGAGAATGCGCTTCCTGGTACTCCTCGCTGTTTCTCATATAGTAGCGAAAATCCAGCATTTTGAGTTCCATGCCGTCAAAGATGCCGGTATAAACCAAAGCGAGACTAACCAGTATCGTTATCCCCAACGCGTAATACAGCGGCAAAAGTTTTTTGCCCATGTTTCCTCCCGGCCGGATTATTCTTTTAACCTGTTTTCGGCACAATAAAAGCGCCGCTTTATTGGATAATCGCAAATATCCTGTTTCTTACCCTATTTGGATTCCCAGTCTTTTATCCTGTTTTCACTTTCGCGTCTCTATTAGTTCCTGCTCTGCAGACAGTTTTTAGCGCTTTCGCGGCCATTTTAAACAATTTCCGCTTCCCGCTGGAGTTTTTGCCAGAGTCGCTCAACATCAAGTCTCTTAGCCCAGCTATTAATATAGGTCAAATCCAGTCTGTCAAACTGCATTTCATAAACCCGTAAAACATCGATATATTGTTTTTCACTGCCACCAGATAATTTCGCCCATTTGAGTTTCATTAAAATCGTGTCTTCGGGCGCGGAGACCGCTATCCGCTCTCCCATAATGTCCTCATAATAACGACGGCTAAAACGTGACTGGTCAAAAAGGTCTTTAGTCAGAATCCAGAAATCAACTTTATCGCCGCTGTTGACTTCCAGCAGGTTAAACATACTCAGGTTCTCAATCGCCGATTTGATACTTTGTTTATCCAGATAATAGTCAGGAGGAGGAAAGGCCTGGTAAAGATTTTCGACCAGCGCCTCTTTTATAGCGACGACAATGTCTATATCATGGGTAGCCCTCGGTTCTCCCTGCAAACTGGAAGCCAGGGAACCGGACAGCATATATTCAATTCGCAGCTCATTAAGAATTTAAACAACTTTTTTCAGTAATTGCGATTGTGACATTTAGCCAACCGTTCCAGATAAATTTTGTGAAGAGCCGCCTCCGATAAATCAGGAAACCTCTTTTTTAATCCCTGCCTGAAAAGGTCCCGGGAAAACTGAGTCAATTCAAAAACTTTAAACAACCGGGCCTCCGGCGTCATGGCCCGTAATGACAAGACGTACTGCTGGTGATTAGGGCGTTTTTTTAAAACCATTAAGCGTTTTTCACCGCCCTGACCATATCTTTCACAAAAACGGCCGTCTTGTCAACCAGATCACTTTTCCCTTGGCGGCTGTTGATTTCTTTGATGATCGCGCTGCCGACGATGACCCCGTCAGCCAGGCCGGCGCCCTCGCCGGCCTGCTCCGGAGTCGCCACGCCAAACCGACGCAGACCGGCAACCCGGTATAGGAACGTATTTCAGTTATCATCCGCCCCAGATTATCATTAACCTGTTGCCGCGCCCCGGTAACCCCGGTCAGACTGACCAGATAAATAAAACCATCCGCCTGCCCGGCGATTCTTTTTTGTCTCGCGGAACTGGAAGTCGGCGCGATAAAAGAGATTAGTTTAAGGTCACGGGACACTGTCAGTTCTTTCAAGGGATGAGCTTCTTCCAGCGACAAATCAGGAACGATCAAACCATCCGCCCCGACCTCAACCATTTTCTCAACAAATTGCTCTAAACCATAATGATATATAGGATTATAATAGCTCATAAGGTTAATCGGCAACTGGCTTTTTTCCCGTACCCGGCGCACCAGAGCAAAAATCTTCTCCAAGGTGACTCCACCAGCCAACGCCCGTTGCGACGCCGCCTGAATGGTCGGTCCGTCAGCGACCGGATCGCTGAAGGGAATCCCCAGTTCCAGGATGTCGGCTCCCGCCGCTTCCAACGCCCTGATTAATTTTTCAGTAGTCTCCAGGTCGGGATCGCCGGCGGAAAGGTAAGGCATAAAGGCGGCTTTACCGGCGGCTTTTAATGATTGAAATTTCCGATCAATACGGTTCACAGGCTGACCTCCTCGCCCCTCAAAATTCTCGCCGCTGTCACAGCGTCCTTGTCTCCCCGCCCCGAAAGATTGACGATGATAATCTCATCCTCCCGGAAACGTTCCCGGTTCTTATATAAATATCCCAAAGCGTGGGCGGACTCCAGCGCCGGGATGATGCCTTCAAGTTCACTCAGTTTCTGAAAACCCACTAACGCTTCGTTATCGGTGACGTTCTCGTAAACCGCCCGGCCGCTGTCCTTGTAAAAACAGTGCTCCGGCCCGACCCCGGGATAATCCAGCCCGGCCGCCAGAGAGTGCGCCTCCAGAATCTGACCGTCATCGTTTTGCAGGATATAGCTCAAGGAGCCGTGCAACACGCCCTTTTCCCCGGCTGACAGACTGGCGGAATGACGGCCGCTGCTGATGCCGTCGCCGGCGGCTTCCACTCCGATAAAGCGCACCTCCTTGTCCTCATAGAAAGGATGAAACAGCCCCATGGCGTTGCTGCCGCCGCCCACGCAGGCGATCAGGGTATCCGGCAACCGCCCTTCCTTTTCCAGTATCTGCTCCCGGGCTTCCCGCCCGATAACCGACTGGAAATCACGCACCATCAAAGGATAAGGATGAGGGCCGGCCACGGAGCCGATAACATAGAAGGTGTTCTCCACCGTGGTAGCCCAGTTGCGCAGAGCTTCGTTCATGGCGTCCTTGAGAGTTTTGCTGCCACTTTTGACCGGCGTCACCTTGCTGCCCAGAATCTTCATGCGGAAGACGTTGAGCGCCTGCCGCTTAATGTCCTCTTCCCCCATGAATATCTCGCATTCCAGCCCAAAGAGCGCGGCGGCGGTCGCTGTCGCCACTCCATGCTGACCGGCGCCGGTTTCAGCGATAATACGTTTCTTGGCCATTCTTTTGGCCATTAACACCTGACCCAGCGTGTTGTTGATCTTGTGCGACCCGGTATGATTCAGGTCTTCCCGTTTCAGGTATATTTTACCCCGGCCCAAATCCTGACTGAGACGCCGGGCGAAATAAAGCGGCGACTTACGGCCGACATAGTCCAAGAGATAACAACTCAGCTCCCTATGGAAATCACCGTCATGCCTGACTTCTTCATAGCAAGCCTCCAATTCCTCAATCGCCCCCATTAAAACCTCGGGGATATATTTACCCCCGAATTCACCATAATGACCTGTTGAATCTGGTAACATAGCTACTCCCGATATGATTTGACTTTTTTGATAAAGCGTTCTATTTTCCCGGGATCCTTGACCCCCGGGCTTAACTCCACGCCGCTGCTGACATCGACTGCATACGGCTTAACGATCCTGATCGCCTTTCGAACGTTGTCGGGATTCAAGCCGCCGGCCAGAACTACCGGAGCGTTAAAATGCCGTTCTTTGACGATATTCCAGGAAAAGGTCGCGCCGGTCCCGCCGGCGATCCCCGGCACATAGGCGTCAAAAAGATAAGCTGACACCTGATAATTGTTAACAAAGCCAAGGCTGCTTTTGTCCTTTATCCTGAAGGCCTTAATCACCGGCCGGTTAAAATTATGACAGAACTCCTCGCTTTCCTCACCATGCAACTGTACCCGGTCGAGATGACACTCGCTGACCAGGTTGTTGATTTTCCCCGCTCCTTCATTGACGAACAGGCCGACCGTAGTGATAAAAGGCGGCAGTTTCATTACTATCGCCCGGGCTTCTTCCGGGGCAATCATCCGGGGACTTTCGCTGAAAACAAAACCCAAAGCGTCCGCGCCGGACCTAACGGCCCACAGCGCGTCCTCAAGAGAGGTGATCCCGCATATTTTAACCCGGATCATGGCACGCTACCCACTCCCCGT
>JAJRWM010000123.1 GCA_024276815.1 bacterium | reverse complement strand
TGAGCAAGCGGAAAAGTCCGGATTAATCGGTAAAAATATATTAGGCAGTGGTTTTGATTTTGAAGTAAGCCTGTATGAAGGCGCTGGAGCTTTCGTTTGCGGTGAGGAAACAGCATTAATGGCTTCTATCGAAGGTTCTAGGGGAATGCCACGTCCGCGCCCTCCCTTCCCGGCTCATAAGGGTTTATGGCAAAAGCCCAGTAATATTAATAACGTGGAGACTTTCGCCAACGTTCCTTTGATAATTCTCAATGGCGGGGAGTGGTATGCCGCCAAGGGTACCGCTAAAAGCAAGGGTACAAAAGTGTTCGCTCTTACCGGTAAGATCAAGAATACCGGTCTGGTTGAAGTGCCCATGGGTATTACCCTGCGAGAGATTGTCTATGATGTCTGCGGTGGGATGAACAGTCGGCGCTCCGAATTCAAGGCCGCTCAAATGGGCGGGCCGTCCGGCGGTTGTCTGCCAACCTCGTTGCTGGACACGCCAATTGATTATGATTCGCTGATCTCCGCCGGCGCCATGATGGGGTCCGGGGGGATTGTTGTTATGGACCAGGCCAACTGTATGGTTGATATTGCCAGGTTCTTTCTGCAATTTACCACCAATGAATCATGCGGTAAGTGCGCGCCCTGTCGTATTGGAACCAAGGTACTCCTGGGTATGCTGGAAAAAATCTGCGCCGGAAAAGGCGAAGAGGGTGATCTTGAGTTGCTGGCGGATTTGGCCCAGAACATAAAAGTGGCGTCTCTTTGTGGTTTGGGGCAAACGGCTCCGAATCCTGTTTTGAGTACCTTGCGGCATTTCAAAGAGGAGTACGAGGCTCATATCAGGGAGAAACGCTGTCCCGCGAAAGTTTGCGTGCCGTTAATCAAATTTGAGGTGTCGCCGACTGTTTGCAAAATGTGCGGCTTGTGTAAAAAGGCCTGTCCAGTTGGCGCGATTACCTGGGAGAAGAAAGAGATTGCCAGCATTAACAAGGATATCTGCACCAAGTGCCGGAGTTGTATTGTGGCCTGTCCCTTTGGCGCGATCTCGTAGAGGATTGATATGGTTCAAGACCTGAAGAAGATTAATATTTTTAAAGATTTATCGAGTGACCAGTTGGCCAGTATTAAAAAGATTTGCCGCAAGAAAAAGTACGGTGCCGGTAAGGTTATTTTTGAGGAAAACATGGTCAGTCCCGGTTTGTATATCGTGCTTGCCGGAACGGTGAAGGTGGTAAAGAAACTCGAAGACACCAAGGTTGACGAAACGCTTACCCTGATAAAAGCCGGCGGTTTTTTCGGGGAGCTTTCGTTTGTTGACGGGCGGGCGCACTCGGCGACCATTATCGCTGTTCGCGATACGGAGTTGTTGTAGATAGCCAAAGATGACTTCGACCGGCTGGCGGAGTCTGACCCGCTTCTGGCCTGTGAGATATCAAAGAAGATTGTTTCCGAGATGATTCAGGTTCTCAGGGTCATGGACGAAAAGTTCATTGAGATGATGAAATTTGTCTGGGATCGCAGCCATTAAAGCGCTTAAGGCAAATTTACGGGCAGATATGAGGCAAAAAAGAACCTTGGAAACCTCTTTTTAGACTTCGCTGAATGAACGCTCGTCGATAGATAGCGAAAAAAAGTAGGTTTCCAAATCGCAACGCGCTTTAAGTGATTTGTTTTTCTCGACTGCTTTATAATTTAAGAGCTTGGTTGATGAGTTCAATGGTGTGAATCGCTTTTTGGGGCGCCTTGCGCTTTGCCAAACCACGCCGCATTTGCATCAGGCAGCCCGGGCAGGCGGTAGCTAGGTAGTCCGCCTCGGTCGCTATTATGGACCGGGTTTTTAAATCCAGTATCTTTTCACTTAACTCCGGGTAATAAATGGAAAAAGTCCCGCCATTGCCGCAGCAGCGGTCTGACGCCTCCATTTCCACCAGATTTATTCCGGTCGCCTGAATAAGCTGCCTTGGCTCCCCGGTAATCAGCTGATGACGGGCCAGGTGGCAAGGGTCATGGTAAGTGATCTTCCTTATGTTGCTGTCCAGATATTCCGTGATCTTGGTATGCTTGACCAAAAACTCGTTAATATCCATGACGTAGGCGGAAAAATCATCGGCGGCGGTTTCATTATCATCAAGTAGTTGAGGATAATGATTCTTTAAGGCGGAACCGCAGGAAGCGCAGGCTGTCACAATATAATCAAAATCCTCATTTAAAAAGTGGCGGATGTTTTCTTCCGCCATTTCCCCGGCGACCTCAATTTCTCCTGACATGATAACAGGAGTCGAACAGCAGTTCTGTCTGGGTTTAACTACCTCAAACCCCAACTTTGTTAATACGCTTTGCAGGGCAAGGCCAATTTCAGGATAGATGAACTCGGTCAAACAGCCGCTGAAGAAAGCGATCCGGGCCTTCGGCCGCTGGACTTTTACCTCTTGCCACTGGGCCGAAAGAGAGTTTTTCACCAGCTTGGGGATGGCGACTTTACTGCTGAAATTTAAAATGGAAAAAGGTAAATGGCGGTAAAAAGAACCGGCGTACTGGTCCGCCGGCAGATATTTCTGCATGACAGCTAACGCTTTCAAACTCCATTCGAAGCGGTTGCGCATTGGCACGACATGCTTGAAGGCCAGGTTTTTCAGAAAAGGCAAACCATGCTTTTTAACAGCCGCCGCCCGGGCGGCCAGAATGATTTTGTCCGCTTCAGCTTTGCTGGGACAACTTTTCGAACAAGCGGCGCAGAGCAAACAGGCGTTTAATCTCTTCTCAACTTCCGCGTTTAAATTCTGCTTGCCCAGCAAGACGTTTTCCGCCAGATGCAGCTTTCCCCGGGCCAGCAAAGATTCTTGCCGGCTGACCTGAAAAACCGGACAGATCGTCGAACAGGAACCACAGCGGCTGCAACGCGCGGCCAGCTCAGCGTAAGATTTCAGGTCGTACATATTTCAACCCAACTAGAGCAAAGTGCAATCAAGTATGTCTTTTGTCAGGGGGACTCTTTGGGGAAAAAACACCGTCCCCCTATAACACCCTGCAAAAACTTTAGTTGATCGGCGGCGAAAAGATTACACTTGATTGCAACCTGCTCTAAAATATTTTTCCGGGATTCATGATGTTGTGAGGATCAAACAGTCTTTTTACCTGCTTCATCAGTTTTATTTCCCGGGCGCCAATTTCCTTGCCAAGGTAAGCGGCCTTGGAAAGCCATATGCCATGCTCGCCGGAAATTGTGCCGCCCAGTTCCAGGGTCGCGTCAAAGATTTTTTCGATCGCCGCTAAACCATTTTGCTTGTCCGTGTCAGTAAAATTATGAGGCAAAATGAGGTTAACGTGAATATTGCCATCGCCGGCGTGGCCAAAATTGACTATGGTCAAATTGTGCTCCCGGCTTATCTGGTCGATCCGGTCCAGCATCGCCGGCAGTTTGCTCCGGGGCACGCAAATATCCTCGTTTATCTTAGCTCCGCCGAGGGTGTAAATCGCCGGCGAAATGGCCCGGCGCCCGGCCCACAAAGCTTCGCGTTCCCGGTCATTCCGGGCCATGTTAATTTGGATACTGTTATTGGCTAAACAGATTTTTTTTACCTTGTTCAGTTGCTTGTCGAGAACGTCAGGGTCGCCGTCTATTTCAATAAGTAAAATTGCCGCCAATTCGTCAGGGTAATCTTTTTTTAAAAAACCGCTGACGCAATCGATGGTTTCTTTATCCATAAATTCCAGGGTGGTCGGTATTATCTTCTCTCCGATTATCCGGGAAACCGTTGCCGCGGCGTCCTGAATGGTTGGGAAATAGACTTCCATGGTTTCTTTCGCCTCAGGCAGCGGAATCAGCTTCAAGGTCACCCTGGTGACTATGCCCAGAGTTCCCTCGCTGCCGACAAAGAGACGGGTCAGGTCATAACCAACTACTCCCTTGAGCGTTCTCACTCCGAAGTTTAAAATTTCACCGTTTGGCAAGACTACTTCCAGGCCCAGAACATAGTCCTTGGTGACGCCGTACTTTAGCCCCCTTAATCCGCCGGCTGATTCAGCGACGTTGCCGCCGATGGTGCAAAATTTATAGCTGGCCGGGTCGGGAGGATAAAAAAGTCCCTGTTTGGCCGCTTCCTTTTGCAAAGCCGCGGTTACGACGCCGGGTTCAACGACGGCGATTAAATCCCGGTCGTCAATTTCCAGGATACGATTCAGGCGCAGCAGAGACAGGGCGATGCCACCCCGGGTCGGAACCGACCCGCCGGTCAGGCCGCTGGCCGCTCCCCGCGGGTAAACCGGTATCAGCTTGCTGGTGGCCAGCTTCATGATTTTCGATATTTCCTGAGTCGAGCCCGGACTGACCACGTAGTCGGGTAGCCCGGTTTGTTTGGAGGCGTCATAGGAGTGACAGCTCCGCTCTTCGTAAACATCAGTCGCGAATTCTTTGCCAACGATATTACGCAAGGATTGGAGGATGGCCTGGTTAGACATAAAGTATCAAGACCTCACCCGGGATTTAATAGATAACCCGGCCGTAAAACTCGATAGCTCTCTGTAACTCCTGATGCTCCTTGGCGGCCTCTTCGAGCTTGACGCCTTTGAGCGAGGCCTCCCAGGCCAGCCGGACACTTTTCGCGCCGGCGCTGGGGCCGTCGGGATGAGCGAAGATACCGCCGCCGCTTAGATGGAGGAAATTGGTGTGACCGATCTTGCGTAAATTAACCGGTACTTTACCGGCCCACTGACCGCCGCTGCTGACCGGTAGACAAGGCTGGATATGGGGCAACTCCATGCGGCAGGCAGTCATATTGGTCATTACTTCGTCATCGCTCTCATAGAGTTTGCCCTGAATCGCGCCGCAATGCAACTGGTCAGCTCCCGCCAGCCGGCAGAGCTTGGTGAAAGCCGCCATGCTGATGCCCAGGTAGGGCGACCTGGTGTAGCAGGGGGCGAAGTCCCGATGGCAGTGAATTGGCACTTCGGTATAATCACTCAGAACACGCATAGCCGAATAGCCGGCGGTTGCGACATTAATCATGACACAGTTGCCGCCGCTTCCAATAACAATGTCGTACAGTTCCCTGATGCGGTCGACCCGGTCCGTAATATTAAAAGCGTACATGGTTTTCTCACCGGTTTCATCCTCGGCTTGCTTCAAAGCCGTCATTACTTTTTTGACCCGTTCGGAGATACGGTTATAGTCAGGGTCCGCGATCAACTCGTCATCCTTAATGAAATCAAGACCGCCAACAGCTCCTTCGTAGGCCAGTTTGGCCAGCGTGTCCACGTCAATGCCAACGCATGGCTTAATGATCGCTCCGACCAGGGGACGGTCATATACCCCGACCACGTCCTGCGAACCCTTGATGCCGAAACGAGGGCCTCTGAACTGCTTGAGAAAACTGTCCGGAAATTGAAGGTCCAGGAGCTTGATCGCCGTAAAAGCGCCCATTTCATACAGGTTACCGGCAACCGCGGTCAACAGGTTGGGTATTTTGGGGCCGAAATTGATGTGGGGAAAGGCCAGTCTGATGATGGCGGCGTTTATCGTGGGCGAGGCGCTGGCTTCGGGCAGGAAATTGGCTAAATCCATGCCGGTTGGCAGGTTGCCCTTGGTCACCTCATAAGGCAGCGGGTAGAGGCCGACAACCTTGGCGGCGTGGCGCGCTCTGACCTCGTCAGTTTCCTCGCCGACTCTTTTCCAGGTGCCGGTCGTCTGCTCAGCGGCCAGCGCGTTAGCCGCTTCGTTTAAATTCATGGGTGTTTCCAGGTAATAGGTCGCTATAACGTAATCATCACTGGTAATCGATTCCTCAAAGCGAAACAGGGTGTTGGTAAATGGCATATTTTACTCTCCTTTATGTTTAGCCGGCTTCATTGATTTTACGCCGGCGAAAATGAACCTTTAATTCCCTGGCCAGGGTCGCTACCGCCTTGAGATCGACTTCAGGCAAGTTCAGGGCGGTAATGGTAACTTGCGGGATAATCTCCTTGGCGTCTTTGCTGAATTCTATTACACTTTGCAAGACATCGCCCTCGAACCGGGGTAGACATATCTTGCGGTATTGTTCCGAATCGGCGGTGTTGAAACTTATGGACAGCGAGTCGATAAGTCCCTGCAATTCCTTTAAACGTTTTTTGTCGTGCAGCAGGTAGAAATGGCCATTAGTGTTGATACGGACCGGTTTTTTAAAACGTTCTTTAACATAGCGGGCAACTTCCAGCAACTCGTCAAGGCGAACTGTAGGCTCGCCATAACCGCAGAAAACGACTTCTTTGTATTGACTGGGCAAATCGCCAAGCGCCCTGATGATTTCCTCAACAGTCGGTTCGTGCTCCAGGAAGAGATTATAACCCTTGAGCAGGTCCTTTTGAAAACGGACACAGAAGAAGCAACTGTTGGTGCATTTACTGGTAATATTCAGGTACAAGGAATTACGGATCGGATAGGCGATGGTCTCGGAAGGAATGTTGATCCCGAGGGAAAAAAGCTTTTCGGCGTTGGTCGTGGTTATTCGTTTAACGTCAGCCTCGCTCAGTCCTTTTAATTCAGCGATCAGCGCGACGACTTCGCTGAGAAATACCGGTTCGTTGCGCCGCCCTCGTTTACTTTGCGGGGCCAGGTAAGGAGCGTCTGTCTCCAAAAGCAAGGCGTCGAGCGGTATCTTTTTAACAATTTCACGCAGTTCGTCATTCCTGCGGTAGGTCAGAGGGCCTCCCAAAGATATGTGTAAGCCTTGAGCGGCGCAGGCGAGGAAGTCGTCATAATTACCGCTGAAGCAATGCATGACGCCGCCCCGCTCGCTTAAACCAATCTCCCTGATTATCTTGAGAGTGTCAGCCATAGCGTCCCGGCTGTGAATCACCACCGGCTTGTTTAATTTTTTCGCCAGTTCGAGCTGGCGGCGGAAGGCGCTGATTTGAAGCTCGCGAGGTGAGATGTTCCGATAAAAATCAAGCCCGGTTTCGCCAACCGCGACCGCTTTGGGATGCTCCGCGGCCACTTCCAGAAAATGCCAGTCCGCGGCGGTTATGTTTTTTACGTCGTGGGGATGAAAGCCGCTCGTAAAATAAACCTGTTCGTTATCTTCAGCCAGCTTTTTTGACGCGGCGATCGATTGGGGGTTGAGGCCAACATTTATTAATCGGACGAAGCCCTCTTTAAACGAGCGCTCGATAACATCCTGACGATCGGCCTTGAATTCCTTCAAATCCAGATGGATATGGGTATCGACCAACATGACTAGACTTCAATCCTGGGGAAGAGCGGGTCTTTTACAGAGACAGTGGCGCTGTAAGGCAGCTTCCCCCACTCGCCCGCGTTTGCAAAAGTTTGCTTTGCCAGAGAATCACTGTTCCCGATACGGGACCAAAGCTCCTCCGCGGTTCCCGGAATAAAAGGAGAGATCATAATACAGACAATCCGCAACAATTCAAAGATATTGTACATGACTTCATCGAGACGGTCATGCTGTCCTGATTTAAACAGCTTCCAGGGGGCCATGGTGTCAATATATTTGTTCGCCAGGCCAATGACTTCCCAGATTTCTTTCAGCGCGAGGCTGAATTGAAGGTCGGCCATCTTTTCATCAACCTTTCCCGGCAGGTTAACCGCTCGCTTGATTAGTTCCCGGTCGTCAGGATGACTGCTGATTGTCCGGGTTAGCCTGGAGGCGGAGTATTTTTTCAGCATGGCCCCGCTCCGGTGCAACAGGTTGCCCAGATCGTTGGCCAGGTCCGCGTTGGTTCTGAGAATCAGGGCTTCCTTGGTGAAGCTGCCGTCCAGGCCAAAGGGTATTTCCCGCAAGATAAAATAACGAAAGATGTCTACCCCGTATTCATCAACCACGTTCATGGGGTCGATAACGTTACCCCTGGACTTGGACATTTTGCCGCCGGCGGTAGTCCACCAGCCGTGAGCGTAAATCTGCTTGGGCGGTTCCAGACCGGCGGCCATCAGCATCGCCGGCCAGATGACCGCGTGGAACTTGATAATATCTTTGCCAATCAAGTGAACGTCAGCCGGCCAGTATTTCTTGAAAACGTCGCCCTCGTTAAGATAGTCAACGCCGGAGATATAGTTGATCAGGGCGTCGAACCAAACGTAAATGATATAGTCCTCATCAAAGGGAACCGGTATGCCCCACTCAAAGCTGGAGCGGCTGATGCTCAGATCGTTCAGCCCCATTTTAATAAAACTGACAATTTCGTTAAGACGGGTCGCCGGCCGCACAAAATTCGGGTTCTTTTCAATTAACCGAAGTAATGGCTCGGCGAAAGCTGACAGCTTGAAGAAATAACTTTTTTCGGAAAGCATTGCGGTCGGTCTTTTGCAATCGGGGCAAACCTTGCCTTCGTCCATCTGCTCTTCCGTCCAGTAGGTCTCGCACGGTGTGCAGTACCAGCCCTGGTAATCGCCGGGGTAGATATAGCCGTTGTCATAAATCTTCCTGATGAGTTTTTGTACTGTATCAATATGCGCGGACTCGGTGGTGCGGATAAAGCGGTCGAAGGTTATCCCCAGCTTCTGCCAGACATCTTTAAACTCCAGCGCCATTTCATCGACCAACTCCTGCGTTTTAACCCCGCGGGACCGCGCTTCCCCTTCAACCTTCTGGCCGTGTTCATCGGTTCCCGTCAGGAAAAAAACATCCTCGCCTTTAAGCCGATGGTAGCGAGCCAGGGTGTCGGCGACAACGGTGGTATAAGCATGACCGATATGCGGCTTGCCGTTAACGTAATAAAGAGGCGTGGTCAGATAATATGATTTCTTGTCCGTGGTCATCTTTTTTTGCCCTTCTTATGATTCGGCCTTGGTCTTTCCGGCTGGTTATCGCTGTTTGCGACTGAAATTATATCGTCCCTGGACAGGCAGGCTTCTTCGTGGTTTTCCAGCAAGACCCAGATCTTTTCCTGAAGAATATCAAGACGCTTGACTTTGGCCTGCCCCGTTTTAGTATTAATTATGCTGCCGATTTTAGGCAGCGTTTTACGTAAAGACCGGTAAGTGTTATATTCATACATCAAGCAGCACATCAGCCGTCCGCAAGTGCCGGATATTTTCGACGGGTTCAAAACCAGGTTTTGTTCCTTGGCCATGCGGATGGAAACCGTGGCGAACTCGGAAAGCCAACTGGAACAACCATATTCCCGCCCGCAGGTCGCGTAGCCGCCGTGCTTTTTCGCTTCGTCCCGCACTCCAATTTGTCTTAAATCGATCCTGGTTTTAAAGACATAGGCTAAATCCTTGACCAATTCCCGGAAGTCGATCCGACCGTCGGCGGTGAAATAAAAAGTAATCTTGCTCTTGTCGAAAGCGTATTCGACGTTGACCAGCTTCATCGGCAACTCACGGTCTTTAATCTTTGCCTGACATATCCTGTAAGCCTCTTTTTCCAGCGCCCGGTTTTCCTCAAGCCTGGCCAGGTCTTTTTTTGACGCCGCCCGGAGAACCCTTTTTAAAGGAGAGACGACCTCCTCGTCGTCAATTTCTTTTTCCGGGAAAACAACCGTGCCTAAAACCTTGCCGTTTTCTGTTTCAACCAGGCAGTGCTCGTTTTTTTTCAGATCATTGCCTGCCGGATCGAAGTAATATATTTTACCGACGTTACGAAATTTTATACCGACAACTAAACTCATATCGCTCTCCTGGTATCCAGGAATAACGCCCGAAAGGTGTTTTCCAGATACAGTGTTTGATTAAGATTGACAGTTTGCAACTGGCAAAACCCATTGATTCTGTATATCAAATTTTCCAACGCCTCCCTGGGGAAACGATATTTTATTTTCTGGAGACTTGCAACCTGATCGCTATTAAGTAAAAGACCATCAACGCCCATTTGCAGGAGAATCAGGTCGCGCAACCAGCCGGTAAAAAAACGCATCCTTTCTCCTGTTTCCTCTTTCGTTCCGGCCAGTAATTCTCCAATAAGCTTGTAGTAATTAAGAAAAGAGTCCGCCGTCAGCAGACCGAGAAATAAATTTAAAAAATCAGATCGTTCATTCTTTTTGTCCGAATCCAGCAAGCCAACCGCCCGGCCGATCCGGCCGTCTGCCAAAAGCGCCGCCTGAGCGGCCTCACTCGCCGGCAGGTGATAGTGATTAATCAAGTGTTCCTCAATTTCCTGATTGCTCAGCCGGGTAAAGTTTATCATCAGGCAACGGGAAATAATCGTGGGCAGCAAAGAAAAGGGTTTATCACTGGTTAAGATGAAGAGAACGTTGGGGTTTGGTTCTTCCAAAACTTTCAGCAGGGCGTTGGCGGCTTCTGTTTTGAGCTGGTCCGCCCGGGTAATGATGTAAACTTTTTTCCTGCCCTCGAGCGGCTTCAGGTTAGCGTCGCTGATAACTTTCCTGATCTGGTTGATTTTTATGAAAGCGCCGTCGGGCGCGAGTACCTGAACGTCGGGATGATTGTTATGCAGAATCTTCAGGCATTGCCGGCAGGTTTGCTCGTCATCTGTTTCGGGAGCCAGGCAGTTTAGTTTCCGGGCCAGTAGTTTCGCGAAGGTTCGTTTGCCGACTCCGCCCGGCCCGCTGAATAAATAGGCGTGATGGAGTTTGCCGTTATCCAGAACCTTTTCAAAATAAGGTTTTATTTTTTTCTGAAGCAGAAGTTTCCGCCAGTTCATTTTACCTGATACCTTTTTCACTGAAAAACAAGCTGATTTCCGATCTTTAATTGGGAAAGAATATTTTACCATAAAAGGCGACGCGCGGTAAAAGAGTCTGAGCTGGATATCCTCCCGGCGTTAGTCAAAAGTGGACAAAATATAAAGAAAGATGTATAATGAAAAAGAATAAACGAAGGATCCGCCGCTGCTATGAAAGCGAGATCAAGGCGATCCTTCAGGAAGGATAAATGTCGAATCAAAATGAAGTTTGGTGAACTTTGTCGTGAAAAAAGAGAAAGATTGGGATTGAAGCAGAAAGAGGTGGCTGAACAGGTGGGTTGCAAACCGGAATACATCAGCAACATAGAAACCGGCGTAAGGTATCCCGGCCTCGGCACGACCTTGAAATTAGCGGAAGTGCTTAATATTGAAGATGCCAAGCGCTTTTACATGGGGTGTCTCCGGGAGCAGGTCCCTGACGAATTCAAACATATCTATGAAGGCCCTACCGAAGCGGAAATGCTGGCGAAACTCAAGGAGTTGGGCTGTACCGTCTGGAAGGGCAAACCCTCTTATTTCGATACTGTGGCGATTGAGGATTTGGGCAATGAATACCAGAAAGTTCCCTATTATGACCCGGCGTCATTAATCAAAGCCATGGAAAACGGTTTGAACTTTGACAACGCCAAAGTGTCAAAATATCCGGTTGTTCTGTTTCCCGGCAAGGGCACGCCTCACTGCTTTGCCGTATCAGCCAGCGACAATTCTATGGCGCCCGCCATTCAGAAAAAGGACATTGTCGTGATCTGTAAAGGCGAAGTTGAACCGGGTCGGATCGGTTTGTTCCAGTTTGATCGTTCCATCGCGCTTAAACGTTTGGCCGGAGAGAATAACGGTCAGGTTGTTTTAACTTCCGATAATCAGACAGGGTATCCTCCGCTCTTCAAGTCAAAAGATGAAATCTGCGTCATCGGGCGGGTGATTAGCCTGCTCTGGCGTGATTTCGAATAAGCAATCTCCGCCGGGTGAACGGAGGGGGGCGGATTGATAAACAGCCGCTCGCTTGATAACCGCCCTGTTAACCCAGGAGGACGGGATAAACGTTTTGTTCCGGATCCGTGGTTAAGCTATAATAATCCTGTTAACCTGACAGGAGTCAACTTTGTCTGAAAAATTATGTTGTTTACATGGCGGCGATATCGTAACGCCTGATGAAACTATCCGCAATGGTTGCCTGCTTTTGAAGGGCGACCGTATTCTCAGGGTCAAGGATCAGCTTACCCCGCCCAAAGAAGCGGAAAAAATTGATATCAGCGGCAAGGTGGTTTTGCCGGGGTTGATTGATTTGCATATCCATGGCGCCGGCGGGGTTGATATCATGGGAGCTGAAGTCGGTGATTTAAACAAAATGACCAAAGTCCTTGCCCGTTTCGGCACCACCACTTTTCTGCCCACCCTGAGAAGCGCTTCTGTTCCCCGGCTTATTAAAACCATTGACCGCTTGCGGCAGGTGAAGAACGCTTCTTCCATCGGGGCCAAAATCGCCGGGGCGCACCTGGAAGGCCCAATGATCAACCCCCGGCGGCGCGGGATTCACTCCGCGGCTTCTCTGGGACTTCTCCGGCCGGAGTTCTTCGAGGAAATAAAAAACTCGTATGATGATTTTATCAAGGTTGTTACCCTGGCACCTGAACTGGACAGTGGACTGGAACTTTGTCAATATTTAAAACGAAATAAAATCATGGTCAGCCTGGGGCACTCAGACGCTGATTACCCGACCGCCAAAAAAGCTGTCGAACTGGGCTTGAGTTACGCGGTTCATATCTTTAACGGCCTGCCCCCCCTGCTACACCGCAATCCCGGTCCGTTAGGCGTTTTACTCAACGACGAGCGGGTCACCTGCGAAGTGATCGCCGATGGGCTTCACGTACATTCGGCGGTTCTGAATATTCTCTACAAATGCAAGGGACCGCAAAGGATCATTCTGGCTACCGACGCCATGAAACCCTTAGGCACCAAGGCCAAGCGTTTTTCTTTGGACCGAAAAGAATTCATCATCAAGGACGGCGTTCCGATGACCATCAGGGGAATACTTGCCGGCAGCATACTAACGCTGCCTACGGCGGTAATTTTCTTTTCCCAGCTAACCGGTTGTCCGTTGCATGAAGCGGTGAACATGGCCAGCCTCAATCCGGCCCGGCTGATGGGCTGGGATCAGCGAATTGGCAGCCTTGAAGTGGATAAACTGGCGGACTTGATTGTCATTGACCGCAAGGGTAAGGTGGAAATGGTTTTTATTGATGGGTTGCGCCTCAAGTAACACCACGCCTGGGGCAAATTAAAACTTTCCCGACGAACAGGTGTAAAGCAAAGCAAGTACCCCGGATATTTCCTATTGGTTGGAAAAATGAGCCAGCGCATCCAGCAGGTAATTGATGACTTCCTTATCATCAAAGTTGACTGTGTTGATCTCAAGCTGGGGCGGCGAGGCGGATAAAAAGCGGACCTGGGGACGGAATCTTTTTAGAAACCAGGGAGCTTCAACCTTTAAAACGGCGGTGGGCGCGAACCGGACGATGATCTCCCGGCCACGCATATTGAGCGATTCAACGCCGGCTTTCGAGCAAAGCAGCCGTAAGTCGACCGCCCGGAATAACTCCAACGCCGGCTCCGGTAAAGCGCCAAAACGGTCAACCAACTCATTAACCAGGTTTTCTTTTTCTTCCTCGCTGCTGATGGCGGCGATGTTTTTGTAGATATCTATCTTGAGTTCGGAACTGGTTATGTAATCATCAGGCAGAAAAGCGTTCAGAGTCAGCTTGATTTCCGGTTCGGTCAGCGGATTGATGTTGTCCCCTTTCAACTCGTTTATTGTCTGGGCCAAGAGTTTACAGTAAAGATCAAAGCCGACCTGGGCGATCTTGCCATGCTGTTCTTTCCCCAGCAGGTTGCCGGTGCCGCGGATTTCAAGGTCTTTCATGGCGATCTTGAAACCGGCCCCCAGGGCGTCAAACTCGCTGATGGCGGCGAGACGCTTCCTGGAGTCGGACGTTAAAGCCTCATGCGATGAATAAAACAGGTAAGCGAAAGCCTGGATACCCGCCCGGCCAACCCGACCCCGAAGCTGGTATAACTGACTGAGGCCAAAACGATCCGCCTTGGTAATGATAATGGTGTTAACGTTGGGCATGTCCAGGCCGTTTTCAATAATCGTGGTCGCCAGCAGGACGTTAAACTCTTTGGCCAAAAAGGCCCGCATCATTTCTTCCAGCTCTTTTTCCGGCAGCCGCCCGTGGGCAATGCCAATTTCTGTTTCCGGGACCAGCTTTTTTATCTGATGGGCGATCTTTTCGATATCCTCAATCCGGTTATGAACAAAAAACACCTGCCCCCCCCGTTTTAATTCCTGGACGATTGCCGCCCGCACCATTTCTGATTCATAGGGCAGGACAAAGGTTTTTATCGGCAGCCGGTCGGCCGGCGGGGTATTGATTACGCTCATATCCCGGGAGCCGCTTAAAGCCAGGTGCAGGGTGCGGGGAATCGGCGTCGCGGTTAAAGTCAGAACGTCGACATTGGTTTTAAGCTGCTTGATTTTTTCTTTGTGGCGAACGCCAAAACGTTGTTCTTCGTCGATAATTAACAGGCCCAGGTTTTTGAACCGGATATCGCCGGATAAAATACGGTGCGTTCCGATTACGATATCAAGATCGCCGCTTTTGATCTTCGTGATGTTTTTGGCTTGTTCCGCCCGGTTCAGAAAGCGGCAAAGCAATCCCACTTTTACCGGGTATTCAGCCATCCTTTTGCTGAAAGTGTTAAAATGCTGCTGGGCCAGGATCGTCGTCGGAACGAGAACCGCGACCTGGCGGTTATTCATAACAGCTTTAAAGGCCGCTCTCATGGCGACTTCCGTTTTGCCGTAACCGACATCGCCGCAGACCAGACGGTCCATGGGTTTGGCCTTTTCCATGTCTTTTTTCACGTCCAGGATTGCCTGGTATTGATCGGGTGTCTCCTCATAGGGAAAAGCTGTTTCAAATTCCCTCTGCCAGACATTATCAGGTTCATAACAAATCCCGGTCTGGCTCTCCCGGGCCGCGTAAAGCTCCAGCAGCTCTTTCGCCATGCTTAACAGACCGGCCTTGACACGGGTCTTGAGCTGGGCGAAAGTCGCCGTTCCCAGCTTGTTTAGCGCGGGCGATTTGTGATCCGAGCCCAGGTATTTTTCAATTTCCCTGATTTGCGAAGCCGGCAGAAATAATTTATCTTCGCCGGCGTATTCTATGGTGATAAAATCCATACCCTTGTTATCTATTACCAGGTGTTCGATTCCCAGATAACGCCCGATTCCGTGATCCTGATGCACAACATAATCGTTTTTCTTCAGTTCAGTGAATGATTTTAAAGGAGCGCCGGCGCTGACCCGGCGGAACCGGTGCGGGGTCGTGAAACGATGAAAGATCTCCCGCTCGCTTAAAACCAGAAGCTTCTCTTTGGCCAGCAGAAAACCTTGTTTAAACTTGCCAACGGCGAAATGGATCACCCCGGCTGAATCGCCCAGGTGAGCGGTGATGAGTTCCTCAAGCCGGTCGGCTTCCTTGTTACCGCTGGCCCAGATAATTATTTTATATTGCCGGTCAAGATAGCCTCGCAAAGACTCAGCCAGGTGATCAATACGGTGAGAAAAGAAATTAGTAGGCTCGCTGGCAAAGTCAATTTCGCCCTGAAAAGGATCCCAGTCGCAGTTTTGCCAGAGGCCGGTTTCCTCCCGGAACTCTTCCTCGCCAACAATCAGCCGCTCCGGGGCCAGGACGGTTACCCCCTGTTCCTGTTTTTCCCGGTAAACAGCCGAAAGATCAGCGGTGAGTTTTTTTAATCTTGCCATTACAGACGTTTTGTCCCGGAACAGGATCAGGGTTTCGGCCGGCAGGTAATTAAAAAAGGACAGCGGTTGATATTGTTCTGTTTCCTCTGAAAAGGAGAAGTTTTCTTTGTGCGGCAACAAGCTGATTTGTTGGTAGCGCTCTTTGGAGCGCTGGCTCAAAGGATCGAACTGGCGGATGGACTCAATCGTATCGCCAAAAAATTCTATCCTGACCGGAAGCTCACAGGAGGAGGCGAAAACATCGACGATCCCGCCCCGACGGCAAAATTCCCCGCTCATTTCCACCAGTTCGGCCGGTTCATAGCCGCCTTCGACCAGCCGCCGTAACAGATCGTCGCTGTCTAATTCCTGATCGACCGCTAAAGTAACGGTCTCCTGTTTTAGTTTTTCACTGGGGATGGTACGGTAGAAAACAGCCTCCACCGGCGCGATGATAATGCCCTTGAAGTTCCCCGCCGCCAGGGCCGATAACGTTTTAAGCCTTTCCCTGGCAACCGAAACATGGGTTAAATCTTTTTCATAGGGCAGTATTTCAGGCGCCGGCAGGAAAGAGACAGCCGTCTCAATCAGACAAACCAGGTCATCGTAAATACTTTCCGCCGTTTCCTGGTCCGGGGTAAGGCAGAACAGAGGCCGGTTTAAGGCCTGCCAGAACGCGGCCAGCAAAGGAGCCGTCAGCCCTTCGGTGATACCGGTGAAACCCACAGCCCGGTCTTCTCTGTTCAAGAGAGACAAGCTTTGAATGAAGGCCGGTGAATTAACGAGACCGGGGTAAACTTGTTTAATCAGCATTTTATAATACTTTGATTCACTACCAAACAGCTTCGGTTAAATGGCAGATCCCTTCCCCCTTGAGTTCCAGTTCTCTGCCGGCAACAAAAAACCGGCCCTCGATATTAGCGCAGTATTCGAAAATGGTAGCCGAGATTTGTTTGAAGGGCGGGAAGTGGAAGTTAATATACGGTTGTTTGTCATTATCTGGGTTGGCGAGACGTAAAGTCAGCCTGACTTCCAGTTCCATGTTGTCCTGTTTCGCGCTGACCCTGATCTGGTTTGGGGCGATTTCTTCCCAGGTGGTTTGCGGCTCATACATCTGGTAAGCCCGCTCCGCGGTATAAATCACCGCCGTGCGGAAGAAGTACTGATCCTGATTGCGGCTGGTGCGAAAGTAAACGGAGGCCGCTTCGCCTTTCAGGGAAAAATATTCCCAAAACAGTCTTTCTCCCAGCCGGCCGTAAAAGTGCTCGATCGAGCCGATGCCGGCCACTCTTTTTTTCTCTCCGGCGACCAGAAGATATCCTTTTACCCGGCAATGGTTGAACAAAAAGAGATCGAAATCGGTATTGCCGTGTTTTATCTCATCAAGCAAAGAGTAATCCGGGTTTGGTTCGAACCTTAAGTCAATCTTGCCGGCGTCAGCCTGCGCCATTATTTCGTAACCGCACTCATAGTCGAAAAAAGCTTCCAGTTGACCGTCAGCCGTGCGCCAGCCATCGCTGGAATGGCCAACATGCGCGGTAAAATTCTTGTTCAGAAAGCGCCAGCCATCTTTAGTGACAATCCAGGCGGTTGAGATGGACAGATATTTATTGCCCATTACGCCGGCGCTTACGGTATAGCTTTCGCCCTCCTCATCATGAACCACGGCCTCAAAAAAATTCCAGCCGCGGTAATTGAAGTTCCAGGTCTTCTGCCAGGAGTCTTTGAGCCGCTTAACAATCGCTAATGATTCTCGCATAAAAACCTTTCCCCGAGTTCAGCTATTATAGCTCACTTTTCCTTCCAGGTCTATTTCTCCCCAGGGAGGACCAGGGCCTTCAATTGTTTGATGGTGTGAAGCACTCCGCGCTTCCGCTGCCAACGGGAATGACAGGGGGGCTCCCGCTTCCTTGACGGGTTACAGCCGGTCAAAATATTTTATTGACATACCTGCCTGCGCTAACTTACAATCATAAGTAATCTGCAAACATTGTCAACAGTTGGAAGGAAGCTTATGCGGCGTACGGGACAAAGGATACTCATGGTTTTATTCATGTTGTCTTCCTCTGTGTACGCGCCTTGCGCTGAGCGTTCCGCCGAAGTTAAAGCACTGATACATTCCGTACAGAATAATTTTCATAAAATAAAAACCATTCAGGGCAAGATTAAAAGGGTTATTACTTTCGGGACCAGCGAGGAAGCTTCCGAAGGGTTCTTCGCCCAGGAAGTGCCCCACAAGGTTTTCCTGGAGTTTACGACCACGCCCCGCCAGCAGCTGATTTCAGATGGGGAAACTCTCTGGAGCTATTCGGAAGCGAAAAACGAGGTGATCCGCTTTGATAATTTGTCCGAAGATGAACTGGCGACCATGCAGCGTTTCGATATTAATTATCTGCTGGATGACATGGCCGAATCGTCAGCCTACACCATCGATTTGCTAAACCGGGATGAAAATATCGGCGTGTTGGAGATTAAGCCCAAAAGCGCCAATCCTTATGTGGCCAGAATCCTGGTTAAGGTTGAGGCCGACAAGGGCGCGATCCTGGCTTACGAAACTTTCGCGCCCAACAACGCTCTTACTAACCAGATAAAGCTGGAAGGTTATCGAAAATACGAGGGCGACATTTACTACCCTCAAAAAATAATGGTTAAAAGTATTGTCGGGCCCAACCAGACTATGTCCCAGACAGCGGAGTTTTTTCGCCTGGAATTCAATAAATCCCTGGCTGATAACCAGTTCCAGTTTACGCCGCCTCCGGGCGCTAAAGTCATTACCCGCGCTGATCTGCGGAAGAAGTGAATCCGGCTTCGGGGAGATGCCTGCGAGGTATCGGAACTGGTTGGTATAAAAAAAGTCTTATCTCCGTTGCCGGTTTTTTGGCAGAACAACAGGGCTATCATCCCCACGGGGAATTAAAAATTACAAAGGAGGAACACAAATGGTCAGAAAGAAAGTGGTGGTTGGTGTTTTAGTCACCTTGTTGACGCTTTCACTCGCGACATCATCCGTTTTTGCCGCTACTAAGAAAGCGGGCAGCAAAGCGGGAATCGAAGGTTTTTTTAACAGTTGTATCCTGGGGCCCCGGATTGGGATTGAGATGAACGACGGACAATCAGTCAGCACGATGGAATATCTGCAATATATTTCCCTGGTGCCAGTCGTGGGTATTGTAGGTGTTATTCCCCGCGTAATTTTAGCGGCCGAGGCCGGGAACAAGAACGGCGTCAAGGGATTCCTGACCGGGTGTTTTATTGGTCCACGGGTTGGCATGGAACTGGATTCGAGGAAGATCCGGGTGGTTGAATGGGTCCGGCTGGTGCCGATTGTGGGAATTGTGCCGGCGGTAATTAATGGTGTGGAAGCTTATCAAGGCAAGACCATGAAAGAAATTGAAGCTACTGAAAATCTCAAAAAAGGCTCTCGTGGCAAAAAAAGAAGGAAAAGAAGAAAGAGAAAGAAATAAACCTGAAGGATCTTTTCTTTTATGAGGTGAAGGTTTAAGGGGCCGGCCGCAACGGGCCGGCCTTAAACCTCGCGGCCACGATTCAATTGGAGCGTTTTACGACCATTCAGGTGGGCCTTACTTGCCTCCCCCGCCTGTTACAACACCCGCTTCAATCGTAGCCCTTCCGCATCCGCGGGAAGCCAACGGAGCGCTTGGCGGCGCTTAAAATCAGGACAGGAGTATTTATTTTCAGCTAAAAGCAGGCGCATGATTAGGCTCCCGGGCGGTCAGTACAAATATTCAAGACTCAGGGAATAAATATCGGCCCGAATGTTTTTATGGCCATATATTTTTTCGATAAATTTATTGCCGGAGGTACGGTATAAGTCATAGCTGGCCTTGAGCTTTATGTCGCTAAGGCTGGTCTTGTTATGCCATTGCGGCTCATACATAAAGACCGCTCCCAGGGCGCGGGAGGCCAGGTCGCTGTATTTTTGGTCAATCGCGACGATACTGTCGCCGGGTTCATATTGATCCGGGTCCCTGGTGAAGGACGCTTTGGTTTGGGTGTAATACCGGTAGCGGCCGCCGAGAACCGCGTGCTTAAATAGCTCGCGATAAATTTCCAGGTTGGCCGTATGCGAGCGGATGTCCCAGTTGTCGGCGTAATAACGGTACTTCAGATGCGCGCTGGTGGGGCGATTCAGCAAGGCCGCGAAAAAGACCGCGTAGGCGTTGCCATTTCGGGAAGAAGGCAATTTCTCTTTTATCGTGTTGTTTCCTTCCCCCAAGCTGCGATAAGGCGAGGCCAGCAATCCTCGGGATTCGATGCTGGTGTAGCCTAACTGGACCTTGGCGCCGGGCGACAGGAACTGGGTCAAAGAAAAGTTCAGGTCCCGTTCCCGGCGGTCATTTCCGGGCAGGCCGTCCAGCCTCCAGGTGTCGGATGACTGACTGAGGCCGACCCCAAGAGCTGTGTTTTCAAGGTTAATGAGCCGGGTATAATTGACGAAATACGAGGTCCCCAGGTAATCGTTTTCAGAGGAGTTGTATCCTCCCAGGACGACATTATTGATCCGGTCATCGTAAATACCGGCAATCCTGGCGTAATTTCTCCGACTGCTGGAATCCTTCACCGCCGCGGTGGTCTCCGCGTTTCGCGGTGTCGCCGAGGTAATGGTGTCCACTCCCAGGTCAACGCTGATCCCAAACCGCTGCAACAGTTTCCTGGCAAGCGATATCTTGGTTGTCGCGGTCCGGTTGCTGTTGTTGTCCGAGTAAGAGTTGTAGGAAACGCTTAACTCGTCGGTCAGCTCAACGGCTTGAAGGTTGACCAGGCAGAAAAAAAATATCAGGAATAGCCAGAAAAGCCTTGCTTTCACTTGCATCCGCAACCGCCCTGAAAAGTGCTGACCCCGCCCTG
>JAJRWM010000122.1 GCA_024276815.1 bacterium | reverse complement strand
TTAATCGAATCATTAATATTTGTTTGCGGCGGACTTTTATGTTACAATATCCGCTCTTTAAGAAATTCAAATGGTGGTGTAAACAATGAAACAAGGTATTCATCCAGAGTACAAGGAAGCGACGATAACCTGCGCCTGCGGTCAGGTCATCGAAACCAGAAACACTATTGGCAATCTCAAAATTGAAATTTGCTCTAATTGTCATCCCTTCTTTACCGGGAAGCAAAAATTTGTTGATACTGCCGGCCGGGTGGAGAGATTCGAGCGTAAGTACAAAAAATTCAGCGATTCCAGCAAAGCGGCCGTGGCCAAGAAGCAAGCTTGACCGGCTCCAGAGAAATTCCCTTCCCGGAAGAAACTCAACTGAGAACGCTGGAGGGCTAACGGCATGGAAGTTGCGCTAATCAACCACACTCCGCAACCGTTGAAAACCATTTACGCCGCGGCTCGTACCTGCTACGCCCCGGGAACCCCCGGCGCCATGTGGAAAAAAACGGTCAGCGAGGAAAAAATGGTCGCGCTGATTGAAAAAACCATTGGCTCCGGTCATATGTCGGTGGCTGAACATGTGAGCTTTGTCTTCGCGATCAGCGGCATTTCCCGGGCCTGTTCGCACCAATTGGTGCGACATCGCATTGCCAGCTTCAGCCAGCAGAGCCAGCGTTATGTCGCCTTTAACAAAGAGCTGGAAAAGGTCATTCCTCCCAAAGTCAAATAACAGGCCAAGGCGCGGGAACTCTTTCTGGATTCAATAAAAAGATCATACGAAGCCTACCAGCGCTTAATGGAACTGGACATCCCGGCGGAGGATGCCCGTTATCTTCTGCCAAACGCCTGTGCTACCAACCTAGTCATGACCATGAACCTGCGGGAACTGATTCATTCCTCCTCCATCCGCCTGTGCGATCGGGCCCAGTGGGAGATCAGGAATCTTTTTGAGGAAATAGCCAGGCAGGTGAACTCTGTCTGTCCCGGGCTGGGAAGATATCTTCAGCCCAAGTGTGAAAGTCTGGGCTTCTGCGATGAAGATGAATCAATGAGCTGTGGTAAAAACCCCACTCGTGAGGCCTTGGGTATCTAATTGACTAAAATTATTGTTAACCTCAAACGTTTACCGCATGGCGAAGATTTGCCCCTGCCCCGCTATATGACTGACGGGGCCTCGGGAATGGACCTTTACGCCGCTGTTGAGCAAAAACTCGCTATTCATCCCGGCGAGACCGTCCTCGTGCCGACCGGTATTGCCGTAGCGATTCCCCGCGGTTATGAAATACAGGTTCGTCCCCGTAGTGGACTGGCTTTTAAGCATGGAATGGGAATATTAAACAGCCCCGGTACCATTGACTCCGATTACCGGGGAGAAATAAAAATTATTATGATAAACTTAGGCAACCGGGTCTTCGAACTGGACCGGGGGACGCGTATCGCCCAGATGGTTTTACAAAAAGTAAACTATATCGATTGGCGGGAAGTGGAAGAGTTGTCAGAAACAGAAAGGAATGCCGGCGGCTTCGGTCACACCGGCCACAAATAGCTATGGAATCAAAAACGGGCAAAAAAAATCATTTCAGTAAAAAGAACCTGAAACCCGGGGGAAACAGTAAACCGAAAACAGATATGGTTTCCATCATACCCTTGGGGGGGACTGGGTGAAATCGGCAAGAACATGATGGTCTATCAATATCAGAATGATATTGTCATCGTCGATACCGGCCTGATGTTCCCCGAAGAGGAAATGCTGGGCATTGATCTGGTCATTCCCGACATGTCATACCTTGAGGAAAACCGCAAGAAAATCAAGGCTATTGTTCTGACTCACGGCCATGAAGATCATATCGGCGCCGTGACCTATCTGTTAAAGAGAATCAACGTGCCGGTCTATGGCACCAGGCTCACGCTGGGTTTTTTGGAACACAAACTTAACGAACATAAAATATTGAAATCGGCCACTTTAATACCGATAACGCCGGAGGATAATTTAAAGCTGGGCAAGTTTACCTTGGAGTTCTTTCGGGTCAGTCATTCCACTTATGACTGTGTCGGCATTATCCTGAGAACGCCGGTTGGCATCATCATCCATACCGGGGATTTCAAAATTGACCAAACGCCAATTGACGGTCAGCTTATTGACTTTCACCGTCTGGCGGCGCTGGGTCAGGAAGGCGTTCTGGCCTTGCTGGCGGACAGCACCAACGTTGAGAAAGAAGGTTATTCCATTTCGGAAAGAGAAGTCGGCGATGCGCTGGATGAAATATTCCGGAGTGCGAAAAAGAAGCTCATTGTCGCCGCTTTTTCGTCGAGTATACCTCGTATTCAGCAGGTTATCAACGTTGCTCATAAATACAACCGTAAGCTCCTGATCAATGGTCTCAGCATGGAAAGAAACAGTCAGATTGCCCACAAGCTGGGCTATCTGAATATCCCGAAGGGAATCTTGATTTCTCTTGACCAATATCGACATTCCCAGCCCAAGAAAGTGGTTGTTTTAACCACCGGCAGTCAGGGCGAGCCTATGTCGAGTCTCTCCCGGATCGCTGTCGGCACTCACAAGCAAATCAGTATTGATCCCGGTGACACCGTAATAATCTCAGCCAAGATGATTCCGGGCAACGAACGCCCGATAAACCGCACCATTAATCACCTGTTTAAGCTGGGGGCGGAAGTCTTTTTTGAGAAAGTCTCTGAAATCCACGTCTCCGGCCACGCCAGCAAAGAAGACCTTAAGCTGGTGCTGAACCTGATCAAGCCCAAATACTTCATTCCTATTCACGGTGAATATCGTCATCTTATTCGTCACGGGCAGTTAGCCGAGGCGGTTGGCATTGCCCGGAAAAACATTTTCATCATGGAGAATGGCGATCGTCTGGATCTGACCGCTAGCGGTAAATGCAAGCTTAAGAGAGGGGCTGTCTCGGCCGGGAAAGTCTTTGTTGACGGCAAGGGGGTCGGCGACATTGAAGACGTTGTTTTACGCGACCGCCAGCATCTCTCTCAGGATGGCATGGTTATCGTGGTCATGGTCATTAAGAAACAAACCGGCAAGCTGGTGCAGCAACCTGATATCATTACCCGTGGCTTTATTCACGTCAAGGAATCCGATAGCATGATCACCCAGATTATTCAGGTCGCCAACGGGGTGATTGAATCCAGCACGACCATTGAGTCCGGCGACTGGACAATTACCAAGACCAATGTGCGCAACGCTATCCGTAAGTTCATCTTTAAAAAGACCAATCGTCGCCCGGTCATTTTGCCCTTCATCATTGAGATCTAACGGACCGGCCTCCTGCTTCCCCCACTTCACTGACGCGTTACTAACGCGGCAGGAAAAAGTTTGCGTTAAAAATGGTGAAAAGTTATAATCCCCTTTATTCTTTATTACTAAAATATCAAAACAGGAGTCCTGATTATGCTACAATTTTTACGTACCAGAATGAAAACAATTCTCTGGGTAACCGTTTTCGCCTTCGTCGGAACGATATTTTTATCCTGGGGGATGGGCGGAGCCGCCCGTAAGTCTGTCAGCCGGGTCGCTGTCGTTAACGGCGAGGCGATCTCGCCACAGGAATACTACAAGCGGCTTCAGCAAGTACAGCAATACTGGTCGCAAATGCTGGGTGATAATTACACTGACGAACTGGCCAAACAGCTTAATATTGAAAAACAGGTCATGGAAGGTCTGATCAAGGATAAAATCATGGAGCAAAAAGCCCGGGAAATGGGCTTGCGGGTGACAAACGGGGAAATAATCGCCAAAATCAAAACTTTCCCCGAGTTTCAGACCGCCAAAAAGTTCGACGCGGCAAAATATAACGCCGCCATAAAAACCCCCCGCAATTCCAGGATCTGGCCATCCATTGAAGCAGACCTGCGCAAGCAACTTTTGCGGGAAAAACTGGAACTGTTGGTGAAAGACAGCGCCGTGGCCACCGAAGCGGAAACGCGCGTCTTATTTGACCAGAAGAATGATAAACTGCAATTCAGTTACCTGAGAGTGAAGCCTTCGGACTTGGTAAACAGGGATAAAGTCGCCCGGTATTTCGATGAGCATACTGATGAATTAAAAACGCCGGAAAGAGTGCAGGCCAGCCATATCCTTTTCTCTCTTGAAGACGACGACGCTGAGGAGACCCTCAAAAAAGCGCGGGAGGTGAGAACCGAACTGCTCGCCGGTGCTGATTTCGCCGAGTTGGCCAGGAAATACTCGGCCGACCCCGGCTCCGCTCCTACCGGCGGTGGACTGGGCTTTTTCCCGCGCGGTCAGATGGTGCCCGAATTTGACGAAGCCGCTTTCAGCCTGGCGGTTGGTGAAATCAGCCAGCCGGTCAAAACCAAATTTGGCTACCATTTAATTAAAGTAACCGGTCATGAGCCGGCCAGGCTGCAACCCTTAAAAGACATTTACGAAGAAGTCGCGGCCAGGGTCGTTAGCGATGAGGAAAAAAACAAAGCCAAGGATCTCCTGGCCAAGGTCAGGATGAAAGTCACGGAGGTCGGCACTCTGAAGGATGCCGCGGCGGCTTTCAATTTGCCGGTCAGCGTCAGTGACGAAGTGAAATGGCAAGATAAAATAAACGAAGAGCTGCCCTGGCAGGAGAAACTCTGGTTGACCGCCGCCGGTCTGGGCATTAATCAGGTCAGCGAGCCGATCCCGATTGACGGGGACTTTTACCTGCTACAATTGAAAAAACGTCTGAAAGGCGAGGAAAAAGAGTACCAGAAACAGAAACAAGGCCTGAAAGAGGAAATCCTGAACGCTAAACTGGATGACTTGCTTAACAACTGGTACGACAGCCTGCGCTCGAAGGCCGAGGTTGATGTGCTGTTGCAAAACTACCAGGACGCCGTGAAAGCTTACAGCGGTTAAGAAAGATCGCGGATTTTCCTCAAACCGTATTCATTGATCTTACGATAAATCGTCCGGCTGCCGAGGCCGAGTATCGCGGCGGTTTTTTCCCGGTCGCCGCCGGTATATTCCAACGTCTTGCTGATCACCATCTTTTCAACTTCAGCCATGGAACAACCTACGTTGAGCGACAGTTTTTCCTGTTTCTGCTGGAACTGGCAAACCTCGGGCGGTAGATCGTCAAAATCCAAAACTTTCTTGTTAGTCATTACCACCATGCTCTCGATTACGTTTTTCAACTCCCTGACGTTACCGGGCCAGGAATAAGCGTATAAACCATTTAAGGCGGTTTTACTGAAGCCCTCCACCTGTTTGCGGTACACTTCATTAAACTTGTTCACGAAACTGGCAATCAACAAGGGGATATCTTCCCGATGGTCTCTTAAAGCCGGCATATAAAGGCTCACCACTTTCAGCCGGTAGTAAAGATCTTCCCGAAATTTTTTCTCCGCCACCATTTGCTTTAGATCCTGATTGGTCGCGGCAATCACCCGGACATCAACGCTGAGAGTTTTCTCACCGCCAACCCGCTCAAACTTCTGTTCTTCGAGTATCCGTAACAGTTTCACCTGGGTTTTCAGGTCCGCTTCGCCAATTTCATCCAGGAAAATGGTGCCGCCGTCGGCCAGTTTGAAGCGTCCTTCGCGCGTCCTGATCGCTCCGGTGAAAGCGCCTTTCTCGTGGCCAAACAACTCGCTTTCCAGGACACCCAGGCCCAGAGCGCCGCAATTAACCTTGATAAAAGGCGCATCCTTTCGTTCACTCAACGATTGAATGGCGTTAGCCGCAACCTCCTTGCCCGTGCCGCTTTCGCCCTGGATCAGGACCGTGGCGGGCGTTGGAGCGACCTGCTGGATAACCTGGTAGATTTTATGCATCACGGCGCTGTTGCCAATCAGGGAAAGGTCATGCCGGGCTTTTTTTAACTGGCTTTTCAACTCCATGTTTTCTATGGTTATCTGTTGCTGTTCCAAGGCTTTTTCCAGCAGAATTTTCAGTCGTTTGATTTCGATGGGCTTGGTCAGATAATCGTAGGCGCCTCTTTTCATCGCGGTTATCGCGGTTTCGACGGAACCATGCCCGGTAATCAGGATAAAAACGATCTGAGGATACTGTTTTTTTATCTCTTGCAACAGGCTAAGCCCGTCAATATCAGGCATTATCAGGTCGCACAGGACAGCGTTAAAACTTTCCTTCCCCAGTTTCTCCATGGCCTCTCCGCCGCTGGCGGCGACAGTGCAGTTATAGCCGGCTTTCTCCAGTACCTGGGCCAGTTTACGGCGGTTACTGTCATCATCTTCAACAACTAGTATGTGGGGAACAATTATCACTTAAAGACTCCTTTTCGCCGGCAGTATAATAGAAAAAACAGTTTTCACTTCGGGAATGCTTTCAACCTTGATCAGCCCTTCATGTTCCTCGATAATCTTTTTGGTTATGGCCAAACCTAATCCGCTGCCGCTTTTTTTCGTCGTAAAATAGGTATCAAAAATACGGGGCAGGTTTTCCGAAGTTATTCCGGCGCCAAAATCGGTCACCGTAACAGCCAGTTCTTTTTTCCGGTATTCGAGAGCGACCTCAATCTTGTTGCCCGAAGTCGAGGCTTCCAGGGCGTTAAGAATTAAATTAATAAAAACCTGCTTGATCTTTTCCCCGTCAAGCAGAAGCTCCGGGATTTTATCGGGTATTATAAGTATTAGTTCGACATTTTTCTTTATTAGTTGAGGTTTAAGCAGCCGGGAAACCGAATTGACCAACTCCGCGATGTCGGTTTGTCCCAGTTTCAGGGGAGTGGGGCGGGCAAACTTCAGGAAACCTTCCAGCACGCCGCTCAGCCTTCTCACCTCCAGCTTGATATCATTGATCATTTCAGAAAATTGTTCTTTATCGATAACGTCATTCGTCAGGTCCTCGTCAATCATCTGGACGCTCATAGTCATGGCGTTCAGTGGATTTTTCAGCTCATGAGCCAGTCCGTTGGCCATGCGTCCCACCAAAGCGAAATGTTCCCGTTCCACAGCGTGGCGTTGCAAGCGATTGATGCGAAAAAGCAACTTGATAATATAGTAAGTGAGCATCGTGAAAACCAGGAGGCTGAGCGCGGTGTAAAGCCCCAGTTTTTTCCTGATAATCCGGGTGGTTTCATGGATACGTTTAACTGTCTTGGAACTGGAGAAACCCAGGGAAATACGTCCGACCATGCGGCCATTTTTCACTATAGGCAGAATAAGATTATAATAGGGAGTGCCTTTCACCCGGCTGGCCTCCCGCATTATCTTGCTGATATCTGTATCAACATCATTCCAGAATATATCCACTTTGGTTGTGGGAATTTCAGCCAGTTCATCGCTCTTGCAGTTGCACCAGACAACCCCCTCATTATCCTCCAACTGGCCAAACACCACATCTTCCGGAGCGGCGAAGTAGTCAAATATTTCGTCCATCAACTGTTCGTTCAGGTCGCGCAACCGTCCGTTGCTTTGGTTGGCCATATATTTAAGAGTTGTTCTGCGGAACAGGCGGGCTTTGTAAAAGCCTTCGGTTAAGGCTCTTTGCCAAAGCTGTTTTTCGACTTCTCCCTGAATAATCAAGTGCATGATAAACAAAAAGCCGCTGAACAGTATTAACCATACCGCAACGGGGATTAACAGTTTTTGATACCGGGAAAATGATACCTGTTTACTAAGCTTCAAAACTTAAAACTCAATTCGCGACTGGTACTTTTCTTTCATGCTGTTAAAGTCCTTGGGCGTTATCCACAAATACTTGGCGATCCATTTTATTTTATTGAACTCGACCTTTTCGATTATCCTGTCGGCGCTGGCCACTTTCAGCAAATCTTCGATCAAATCCTGACGCATTTTGTAGCTGGCGAGAGAATTGAATTCAGAGGTAATCTTTCTCAGGTTGATATCCTGGTCCGCCAGTTCTCTGATAATCCGCAGAGTATACTCCCACTCGTTTTCCGAAATATTCATATCCTGCCGCATAATATCTTTAATAACTTCCAGTTCCTCATCGCTGGCCCCGGAGCTGACAGCGGCTACTTCATATAGGAGGCGGCCAAAAAGTGTCAGAAAATCCAGTTTCACGCCCGGTTCAGTCTCCTTGGCGCCGAGTGATTTCAAGACCTTGCTTTTAATATTATTTAATAACTTCATAATATGGCGACAGCTCATCCTTCAAGATATAAAGTATATCCTATACTCAACCAGGTTTCCTGTCAAGTATAAGCCAATTGGAGTCAGGGTCATTCAATTATCCCGTAACGTACGAGGCGGCAGGCCAGCGGGTAATTCGTCATGAAGTGAGCAGCAACGTTGTTAAACCCTAATCGCTTCAAAACAGTTCGGGCCGTATTGCGAAACGCCGCCAGTACCTGAGGCCCCGCACCAAATGTGCTGACGGGAAACAAATTCAAAATAAGCACGATTTAAGCAGAAAGCTGAGAAGCTGAAGTTTTATAGTGGAGGTAACTATTTGGTATAAATGGTGCCGAGACACAGAATCGAACTGTGGACACGAGGATTTTCAGTCCTCTGCTCTACCGACTGAGCTATCTCGGCACGCTAAACTGGAAATGATAGACCTGGGAAAAACTAACCTATTAAAAGGTCGCGCTCCTCAGGCGAAGTCTCTTTGCTACTGGTGTGAGTCGTTTCCTTCAATTCCTTGGCCGGCTTGAACTTTACTACCCGCATAGCCGGAATATCAATCCGCTCACCAGTGCGAGGATTGCGACCTACCCGAGGCTTTTGATCCTTCGCCAAGAAAACACCTAACTCCTTGATATATACACGCTCACCCTTAATAATTGTCTCAGCCACGCTGGAAAATATCAAATCCAGTATCCGCATAGACTCAGTATGCGTTTTACCAAACTGTTCAGCAAGCAAGCTGGCTAAGTCTACCTTGGTCATGAATACCTCAAGAAATCACCCTTATAATTACCTTGGGATTAATAAATGGCGGGGCCGACGAGACTTGAACTCGCGATCTTCGGCGTGACAGGCCGACATGTTAACCAACTACACCACGACCCCGCTTGGTGGGCGGAACAGGGCTTGAACCTGTGACCCCCGGCTTGTAAGGCCGATGCTCTCCCAGCTGAGCTACCCGCCCTAAAGGTAGTGGAAAATTTAACACAGGACAAAAATAAAGTCAAGGAAATTACCACACGGGTCATTTTTTCTTCATATTTGTTGCCAACTAAGCTAGTATACTATGGTTTAATTTAGGTTTCATAAACGCTTGGCGGTGAGCAGCGGCGGCAAGTTTTTGCGAACCGACCGGTAGAAAGTTGATCCCTTCTTGATGTCTCGCGGAATATGTAATCTCTGTAAAAATAAAGATACCAGGGTGCATTTTAACGCCCGCCGTGATTATTATCCGCAGGCAAAAAAGGATGATGAGTTTTCCTGCACCAGCCTGGATTTGAGCAATCCCGGCGAAATCCGTAAATGTCCTTCCTGTGGCTATATCTTTACCGTGTCGCATTTTACCGAAGAGGAAGTGATCCAAAAATATACCCGGGTGGTTGATACTCTTCATCTACATGAAAAAGCAGCTCGTCAAAAAACCTACCGGGTTTCTTTGGACCTTATTGAAAAGCACGTCACCGCTCCCGGAAAACTCCTGGATATCGGTTCCTATGTTGGCTTTTTTCTGGAAGTTTGCCGGGAAAAGGACTGGGATGTCTCCGGACTTGAGCCTTGCGTCTGGGCGGCAAAATATTCATCAGACACTCTTAAACTGGAAAATATTGTCAACCAAACCTTCACTCCCGATGTTTACCAGAACCAGAAATTTGATGTCGTAACCATGTGGGACGTTATCGAACATTTGTTTTATCCCGCGGAAAAGATGCGGCTGGTTAACCAGCTTTTACGGCAGGGTGGTTTGTTCGCTTTTTCAACTCATAATATGGACAGTTTGATGGCTCATTTCCTGAAAGACAGGTATCCTTTTCTGATGTCGATGCACGTGTCTCATTTTACCGTTGACACCCTGGAATACCTGTTAAACAAAGCGGGCTTTGAATTGGTGGAAGTCAAAACTCATAAACGCTATATCAGCCTGGCCTATCTTTTTAACCGATTAAGCCGCTACGCTCCCGTTATTGCCAAAAGTCGCACGTTTTTTTTGCCTGACAGTTTTGCTCGTAAGCAACTTGTTCCCATCAGTTTTATGGGATTAATCAACGTGATCGCGAGAAAGATTCAAGAGATTTAGAGTGCGCGATTGCCCCGGCCGGGCCACGGACTTGTTATTGCAAGTTTGACGGAAGGTTGATATAATGTTGAGGCTTTCATTAATATTAACAGGAGTAGCCCTGCTTGCCGATCAATTTTGAAGAAGCACTTAAAATAATACTGGAAAACGCTCAGCGGCTTCCCAATGACAATATCACCATCGCCAAAGCTGTCGGGCGGGTCATCAGAGATGATATCACGGCCGAGATAAACGTCCCCCCCTTCACCAATTCCGCTATGGACGGCTATTGCGTGCGGCTGGCCGATCTGGAAAACGCCTCGGCGAAAAACCCGGTCAGGCTCAAAGTAATCGAGGATATCGCCGCCGGCAGTTCGTCAGATACCGTTCTCGGCTTCGGGCAAACAGTCCGCATCATGACCGGAGCGCCTGTGCCAATCGGCACCGACGCCGTCGTCCGGCAGGAAGACGTCGATGAAATCGACGATGAAGTCCTTATCAGCCATACCGTTAAGCTGAATGAAAATATCCGCAAAGTCGGTGAGGATATCCCCGTCGGGACCACCGTTTTGCAATCAGGTAAAACCATAACGCCGGCTGACCTGGGGGTTTTAGCCAGCCTGGGGCGTATGTATATCAGGGTCAGCGAACAACCAAGAGTGGTCATACTCGCTACCGGCGATGAATTAATCTCTATTGATGAACCGCTCAGTAAAGGTAAAATCCGTTCCAGCAATACCCACTCCATCATGGGATTGATTGAACTGTACGGAGGCAAAGCCTGGAACCTGGGTAAAGTCGCCGATGACAAGAACAGGATCAAGGAAAAGCTCTATAATACCCAGCATGCCGATATCGTCATAACCATGGGGGGAGTCTCGGTGGGGAAATACGACGTGGTTAAAGCCGCCTTAGCCGAACTCGGAGTCGAGGAGCTTTTCTGGAAGGTGAATATTAAGCCGGGGAAGCCTTTGTTTTTCGGGAAATGGGACCAAAGACTGGTATTTGGTCTGCCGGGAAACCCTGTCTCGTCTATTGTCTGTTTCGAGCAGTTCGTTGTTCCGCTGATGAATAAAATGATGGGCAAATCCAATCACACCCAGCCGGTCATTAAAGCCAGGCTGCGAAACGAAATTACCAAAAAACCCGGTTTACGCCAGTTTTTCCGGGGCAATTTCCAGTATATCGATGGCGGTTTCGAAGTCACCGCTTTTGACCGCCAGGGTTCAGGCGTGCTGACGACCATGAGTTTCGCCAATTGTTTTATTCTTGGCAAGGAGGATACTGAAGTGTTGAAAAAAGGGGAAATGGTTGAAGTCCAGATCAGAGACTTCAGCATGTGGACCTGATGCCGCCCGTTCTTTCCATTGTCGGCAAGAAAAACAGCGGTAAAACAACTCTCATCGAAAAGCTCCTTGTCTGTTTTGGTGAACAGGGTTACCGCGTCGCCACTGTCAAGCATGATACTCACCGTTTTGTCATCGACCATGAAGGTAAGGATACCTACCGCCACCAGGTCGCCGGAGCCGCGGCCGTGCTGATTTCCTCGCCCCAAAAGTTCGCCCTGATAAAAAAAACCGGGAGCCAACTCCCGCTGGATGAACTGGTAAACAGCTATCTGGGGGAGTTCGATCTGGTTATCACCGAAGGTTTCAGCGCCGCTGATAAACCTAAAATCGAAGTGGTGCGCGTGGTGAGAGGAGCGATCTGCTCTCCTGAGCAACTGCTGGCCACGGCCGGGCCGGATGACCCTGGAATGAATATTCCCCATTTTGACTGGAACGACGCTGAGAGCGTTTGCCGGTTCATTATCAATAAAATGCTTGATTGAACTGAGGACTGTTGTTTATGGCGGGAAAAAACTTCCCTGACTGGGAAAAGCTTTACCGGGATCAGGAAGTGGAAACCATGCCCTGGTATAAACCTGATCTTGATCTGAACTTTGAGCGAAACCTGGCTGACCTGAAGATTGTTTCCGGCTTGGTTCTGGATATTGGCTCCGGACCCGGAACCCAGGCTCTTGAGTTGGCGAAAAGGGGTTTTCAGGTTATCGGTACGGATATCTCCGCGACCGCCGTGGGCAAAGCCCGGGACCTGGCGGAAAAAGAAAAGATCGGTGTTGAGTTTATCCATGATGATATCCTGCACACCAGGCTGGACAAAAAATTTGATCTGATACTGGATCGGGGCTGTTTTCATGTCCTGCCCCTGTACGAACGGGATAATTACGTCAAAATAGTAGCCAACCTGTTAAAGCCCGGCGGTTACTTTTTCCTGAAATGCTTCAGCGTCAAGGAAACAACAGACGGCGGTCCCCATCGTTTTACTCCACGGGGAATAACCGGCTACTTTCAAAATCGATTCGAAATAGTAGCCATTCAGGACGCAATTTTCAAGGGCACGCCGTCCCATCGTCCCCGGGCTTTGAGCTGTGTCATGAGAAAACGAAGTTAACGTCAAAAGGTTTTTGCTTTGTCTGACATATTAACGTTTTACCCGGAGCGTGTTGCGATCAGATGTAATCTTTTTGCCGTAGGCATATTTTAAGTTTTTGTAGGGGGTGCCGAGGGGACGGTCTTTTTTCAAAAAAAGAGTCCCCCTGACAAAATTTGCTCAGTTACTATCCAACACGTAGGCGAGTACTCTTACGAGGTGGAATCCGAAGGACGCGAAGCGTATTAAAACAGGTCGTAGGCCTGCTAGAATTCGTTGGGGAAGCCGAGGATTTCCTGATACTAGAAGACCGGGCCGTCTTTACAGACGTAGACCTTGCCGATGTTACAACGTCCGCATTTACCGAGACCGCACTTCATTTTCATTTCCAGGGTGGTTATGATATCAGCCGCTTTAAAACCCAGTTCGCTGAGCTCCTTGACCACGAACTTAATCATGATGGGCGGGCCGCAGGTGATGGCGACGGCGTTTTCAGCACCGGGCGCGACCTCGCCGAGTATCACCGGCACGAATCCCACCGTGCCCTTCCAGTTGCCGGCGCTTTTATCAACCGTGATATGCGTAGCGAAATCAGGGGTCTTGTCCCAGTCTTCCAACTCCTTTTTATACACCAGGTCGCCGGGGGTGCGGGCGCCGTAAACCAGGCAGATATTACCGTAATCGCCGCGGTTATCCAGAACAAAATTAATCAGGGAACGAAGCGGGGCCAGGCCAATCCCGCCGCCCACGAAGACCAGGTTTTTACCTTTTAATTGCTTGACAGGGAAGTTGTTGCCGTAAGGCCCCCGGATGCCGACAGTGTCGCCTTCCCACAGTTCATGGATGGCGCTGGTCACCTTGCCGGCTTTTTTAACGCTGCATTCCAGCACCTCCGGCCGGGTGGGGGTTGAGGCAAGGCAAAAGGTCGATTCGCCCACGCCAAAGACCGAGAACTCAGCGAACTGGCCCGGCTGATAGTTAAATTTTTTTTTGCTCTCCGGGTTGACCAGTTCCAGTTGGAAGGTTTTAACATCGTGGGTTTCCTTGATAATTTTCTTGATTTTAGCTAAATAAGGCGTATAAATATTAGTCATCTTCGCCCTCGCTGCCAGAGTGCTGGAGAATGTTCAGATTTTGCCTGACATCGACATTTACCGGACAGTGGCGGATACATCTGCCGCAGCCGCTACAGGCGATCAGGTTGAAGTTATCCACGAAATATTTATATTTATGCAGGTAACGCTGGCGTAAGCGGGCCGCTTTGGCGCTCCGCGGGTTATAACCGCCGGCCATCCTGGTGAATTCGGGAAACATACAGGAATCATAACAGCGGAAACGAGCTCCCCGCTCCCGCCGGGCTTCATCAAAAACATCAAAGCAGTGACAGGTCGGGCACAAAAAGGTACAGATGCCGCAGTTGATACATTTCCGAGCGAATTTTTCCCAAACCGGCAACTCGAACCCGCTATCCATGACCTCTTTTATTTTGGGAAAATCAAGAGTGAAGGTTTCTTCCTCTCCGAGGTCGTTAGCCGGGGTAAACCCGGCGACGGTCTCGCCGTTTTCCAGGTATTTATTAACATAATCCTCTCCCTTGGCGGAAGTTACGCTTAAAATATACTTTTCCTCCCGCGGCGTGATGAAAAGGTCACCGTCCTGAGAAAACCGGGAATTGATCTCAAGCTGAGAACAGAAGCAGGCCCAGTCTTTAGCGGAACAACTTATCCCCACAAGAACGGTGTTCTGCCGTTTTTCCCGGAACAGTTCGTCATCAACGGTATCTTTAAAGAGCGCTTCCAGAACCTTGATACTGCCCAGGTCGCAGGAGTGTACGCCCAAAACCAACCGGGGAACGCTGGCGGCGGCCTGGTAAAGTTCAATTTCCTGTTTTTCCTTTTTGAAGCCGAACATCGGTTCCGAATTGGGGAAGAAAAATTTCTTGATTGACGCGGTTGGTTGAATGTTTGAAGGAACCATTTTGTCCAATCGCGCAGTTTTTTCCCAGCAAAATACCTGCCCGTTTTCCGAATTAACCGGGACGTAAAGTTCATAATGCTCGGCGGCGGCGTTAAATAAAGCGATTATTTGCTCTTCGGTTAAAAGATAGTTCTTCATTTCTCTTCCGGCTTGAATATTAAATATTCAGGGTCTTTTTTACTGTAGGAACTCCAGAATAAATCCTGCCGGGGATCGAGCCCCGGTACGTATTTATAATAATCGTTAACAATTTGTCTCATCTTCAAAGTAAGTCTCCTGAGAGGTAGTTTCGCCGGGCAGACCCGTTCGCACTCCCCGCAGTCAATACAGCGTCCCGCCAAATGCATGATTCTGGTAATCTGCCAGACGGTGTTTTGTTTACCGCCCACCGATTGAGGGATCAAGCGTGGCTCGTTTTTGCTGGCGATGCACTCCGTACAGTAACACATGGGGCAAACCTTACGGCAGGCGAAACACTGGATACAGTTTTCAAAATGCCGCGCCCATTCCGGCCAGCGTTTTTCAAACTCCAGCTTTTCATAAGCGGTCAGAACGTTTTCCCCTTTAGCCGTTAGCCCAATTTTTTGGGGATAGGGGAGCAATTCATCGTAATTATCCATCTCCTGATATTGGCAGTCCTGACATTTCCCGGCGATTATCTCAGCCAGCGGCACGCACTTATTGCCCCAGAAAAACCGGTCATCCTTAATCCGCCATTAAGCCAGTTCGTTGATATTCACCCGTGCGGCCAATTTATCAAAATCGATTAACTTGCCGCAGTCGATAGCGATTAAATATATCCGGTCACGGTTTAGTTGCTGCTCCCGGATGAGAATGTTGACGGCGGCCAGGTCGCATTTTTTTACGATAACGGCCACTTTGCGGTTGTTAAACCCAGGCAGATAATTGGGCAGACTGTGATAACAAAAAGGATTAAAGGTCAATTTCTCGATTTCGTCAGGAGAATCGACGAAGATCGGGCTTATTACCAGGGGATGGGTACCCCGGGAATAGCCCCAGATTCCCTCAACGGTACCGTTACTTAAAAGAGATGCGGCTTTTTTCTGTATACTTTCCATTGATTCTTACCTCAGCGTGTTGGCAGAACTAACTGCTTTTGCGGTCCCATCCTGGTTATGGTCTCATTGAACTGTTCGACCACCTTGACCAGTTTTTTACTCTCCGAAGCTGAAATCCAGGTCATGATGAGACGCTCCTGATCGAAGCCCATGAAATTCAGCAAATCTTTGAAGACCTGCATCCGTCTTCTGGCGAAATAATTTCCGGCCGTGTAATGACAGTCGCCGGGATGACAGCCGCTGACCAGCACGCCGTCAGCGCCGTTCAGGAAGGCCCGCAGAATAAACTGCGGATCGATCCTGCCCGTGCAGGGGATACGAATAATTTTAATATTGGCCGGATAACACAACCGGTTGGTGCCGGCCAGGTCCGCACCCAGATAACTGCACCACTGGCAGAAAAAACCAATCAGGTTGGGAGTGAAACCTTCGCTCATATCGTCATCACCTCGGCGTAAAGTTGGTCGGTAGTCCAATTATTAAGCGAAATACAGCGGGAGCGGCAGTTAGGCAGACAGGTTCCGCAACCCTGACAAAGGCTGGTATTAACCGTGGCGACCTGTCGTTCCTGTCCGGTCCGGTCCTTTCTGATCTCCATGCTGATCGCCTTGAAGGGGCAAATCGCGACACAGGTATTACAGCCAACGCAGCAAGTTTCAGCCACGGAAGCGACAATCGGGTCAATCGACAGAAAGTCTCTTGAGAACAAACCGCAAATCTTTGCCGCGGCCGCTGAAGCCATGGCCACCGAATCAGGAATATCCTTGGGAGCCTGGCAGGCCCCGGCCAGGTAAATTCCCAGGGTAAGGTTTTCCACCGGGGCCATTTTAGGATGCGCTTCATTATAGAAGGCGTGCTGGTCATAGCTCAAGCCGATTTTTTGCGCCAGAGTCCTGGCCTCCCGTCGGGGCACAATCGCGGTGGCCAGAACCACCAGGTCGGCCGGGATCTCGACTTCCTCGCCCAGCAGCGTGTCCATGCCCTTGACCATAATCTGACCTTCCTGTTCATATAGTTTGCTGACCCGCCCCCTGATATAGACCGCGCCGTAATCAGTCTGGGCGCGCTTGACGAATTCCTCGTAATTTTTGCCGCCGGCCCGAATATCAATGTAGAAAACATAGCACTGGACGTCCGGAATATGCTCTTTGGCCAGAATGGTCTGCTTCGCGGTATACATACAGCAGATCTTGGAGCAATAGGGTTTGCCTTTTTGCTCGTCACGGGAACCGACGCATTGAATAAACACTATGGTTTTAGGCGTTTTGCCGTCACTGAGCCGAGTGATTTCACCGCCTGTAGGCCCGCTGGCGTTGATCAGGCGTTCGAACTGGAGCCCGGTGATAACATCCCGGTAGCGGCCGCCGCCGTATTCGCCGTATTTTTTCGGATCAAACAGATCATAGCCGGTAGCGGCGATAATCGCGCCCACCTTTTCAATGATAATTTCGTCCTTATCTTCATAATTGACAGCCCCCGCCTGACAGACTTTCTGGCAAACGCCGCATTTGCCCAATGTCAGGTAGCGGCAGTGGTGAGGATCGATAACCGGGACGTTGGGCACCGCCTGGGGGAAAGGCGTGGAGATCGCTTTCCTGGTTGAAAGCCTGAGGTTGAATTCGCTGTCTACCTTGACCGGGCATTTTTCCGTGCAGGTGCCGCAGCCGGTACATTTTCCCAGGTCGACATAGCGGGCTTTCTTTTTTATCTGGACTTCAAAGCTGCCGACCGATCCGGTTATTTTCTCTATTTTGGAATAACTATGGATGATAACTTTTTCGTTGGTGGCGACTTCCACCATTCTGGGAGCCAGGATACAGGCGGAGCAGTCCAGGGTGGGAAAGGTCTTGTCCAGTTGAGCCATGCGTCCGCCAACCGAGGGTTCCTTCTCGACGATGACTGCCTCAAATCCCGCCGCGGCGATATCCAGCGCGGACTGGATGCCGGCTATCCCGCCGCCGATAACCAGCGCCCGCCGGGTAACCGGGATATTCAACGGCAGAAGCGCGACATTTTTTCTGACCTTGGCGGTTGCCAGCCGAACCAGTTCGATCGCCTTGCCGGTCGCTTCATCAGGGTCGGTATGTACCCAGGAACAGTGTTCCCGTATGGAGGCCATTTCCGAAAGGTAGGGACTGAGGCCAACCGTTTTGATACAGCGCTGAAAGGTTTTACCGTGCAGGTTGGGCGTACAGGCGGCTACGACGATCCGGTCCAGATTATTATCACGAACGGCCTTTTTAATGACCTCCTGCCCCGGCTGGGAGCACATATATTTATAAGTTGTGCTGAAAACGACCCTATCAAAGTTCAAGGCTTTGGCGGCTACGGTTTCAACGTCAACCTTGCCGGCGATGTTACTGCCGCAGTGGCAGACGAATACTCCTGTCCTGGGCATATCAGACCAATCCTTTTTCAAGCAGCATTCCTTTGGCGGGAACGATATGCTTGTCAATTTCCAGGCTGTTGTAGTCAAGACCCAGCGCCAGCCCCAGCAACTCGGTAAAGTACAAAATGGGCACCTTCCGCTTTAAGTCCATCTGATCCTGATACAGGTCAAGATTAGTGTGGCACATGGGGCAGGCCACGGCGATACAGTCCGCTTCATTCAGGATGGCGTCATTTAATATCCGGCCGGCCAGACCGATAATCGATTCCTTGTGAGCCAGGGTCATCCCGGCGCCGCAGCACTCGACCTTGAACCCCCAATTAATGGTCTCGGCTCCCAGCAGGTTCATCAGCCGGTCAAGCCGCTCAGGATTTTCCGCATCGTCAATCGCTGCTTCGGCGGGCCGGACCAGTAAACAGCCGTAGTAACAGGCGACTTTCAGGTTGTTGAGAGGTCTGGTGATTTTTTCGCTCAGTTCTTCGGTCTTCAGATCATCCTGAATAATTTCCAGAGGATGTTTGATCTGAGCGTTTCCCTGATAATTATCCTTGATAGATTCATTGACGTTTTTTAGCAGGGCGTCGTCATTTTTCAGTTTATGATCGGTTTTCTTGAGACGGTGCAGACAGGCGGCGCAGGGGACGGCTATCCGCTGATTGACTTTAACCGCCAGAGCCAGGTTTTTGGCCGGCAGGGCGTCCGTCAGCACAGCGTCGGTCATGTGAGCGGAACTGGCGCCGCAGCAAAACCAGTCAGGGATTTCCCGCAAAGTTACGCCCAGTCTTGCCAATACGGCCCGCGTGGAGACGTCATATTCTGAAGACATAACATGTAATGAACAACCCGGGTAATAGGCGTATTCCATATCTGTATGACTAGACCTTTAACTTGAATAATTCTTGTAAATCGTTAACGCCGCTACCTTTAGCGTCATCAACTAGTTTGATTTTGCCCTTGGCCAACAGCGTCGGACCCAGGGCGAAGTCGCTCAGGGGATGCTCGGAGTGAATCTTGAAATTAGCCACCAGCGGCAGTTCACGCACTCGCCCGTGATCCCTGGTTTCCTTTAAAAAGTACTGATGAAAAAGAGGAATATCGTGCTCGCCGTACCGGACATCTTCCGCGACCGCGAGCTGGCGGAAACTGTCAACCACCGCCGCCACGTCAATCCCGCGCGGGCAACGGGCGCTACAGATCTCGCAGCCGGTACAGACCCAGATGGCTTGGGAGGCGAGGATAGCGGCTCTTTGGCCTAGCTGCGCCAGGCGCATGATGACATGGGGCCGGTAATCCATCATCCAGTTGGAAGAGCAGCCGGCCGAACACTTGCCGCACTGGTAGCACTCCTTAAGGTCAACGCCGCATTTTACCAGGATTTCAGCGTTGAGCCGGGCAATATTTTCACTGCTGAACTGTTTACTCATAAAATTACGTCTCTTTGACCGAAAAAATTAATTATACAATAAGACTTCGTTAACTATACATTAGATTCGTCAATATCCGCTATCTGTTTAAGTTATTTAGTGATAAAATTAATTGGCGTCTGTTTCAAAAAGAACGGCTCTTGCTAAGTTTAAGTGGATATTGTATATTTTTAATTGTTGGCGGCCCGGGAGCGAGAAAAGAAGATGGAAACAATCTTAATACTCATTCTGATTATTATCCTTGGTTACGCCGGCGCGCACCTGCATTTTTACCAGTCGAAGTTACCTCTGGGCACCAGATATGTCTTTTTCGCCGGCAGCGAATATCTCTTCCTGGGGCTGTTGTTAGGCTCCGAACGACTGGCTCTTCTGACTCCTGACAAGATAGAGTTACTCTCTCCGGTTCTTAATCTGGGTCTGGGCTGGATCGGTTTTCTTTTCGGCCTTCAGTTCGAATGGTCGCAACTGCGCCGGCTGCCCCTGCGTTTTCTGGGCATAACCGTGATCCAGGCTTTTTTCACTTTAGTTCTGCTCTGGACGGGCTTGATTTTACTTTCCGGCTATCTTAATCGCCCGCTATCAGGAGCCGGCGTTTTGATTCTGGCGGCCGTAGCCTCAATCAGTTCGCCAACCTGCCTGGTTTTTATTCAGAAATACACGGTTTTACCGCGGTCGGTCGGCCGTCTGGTCCATTATGTCTCCAGTCTGGATTCGGTTGTCGGTTTACTGGTCTTCGGCCTGGTTCACTTTTTGTACATGGCGGATCTGTTTCATCAATGGTGGCTGAATTTCCCAGTATATCTGGCGCTCGGCGCTTTACTGATCCTGTTATTCCATTTGCTGACCCGTTTCAAAATAAACGATCAGGAACTGCTGATTTTGACCGTCGGTCTGATCGTTTTTTCCAGTGGTGTCGCCGGTGTTTTCAACTTGTCGGCTTTGCTGCTCAACTTTTTTCTGGGTGTTGGCCTGATCAACCTGACCAGTCTCAACCATCGGACGTTAGCCCGGATTATTCATGCCCAGGAAAAGTCCATATATATCATCTTCCTGCTTTTCGCCGGCGCGATGTGGACGCCTTCCACGACCAGTTTTTTGCTCCTGACCGTATATTTCGGTCTGCGCCTGGCGGGGAAACTCCTGGGCAGCGTTTTCGCGGTCAGGCTTTACCGGCTGGAATATACGCTGCCGGCATTTTGGGGTCTTTCCCTGACGCCGCAGGGTGGTATGGGTATTGCCATGGTTGTTGATTATCTGCAGTATCATCCGGGCGACGCCGGAATGTCCATTTTGAATATCATTCTGATTACCACTTTAATCAGTCAGCTTTTGGGTCCGTTTGTTATCCGACTGACTATCGGCAGAGAGGGCGCGGCGTGAAGCGAATTATTCCCTTGTTGATTTTAATGAGTTTCATGTTCCTGATTAGCGTTGTGGGCACGGTTTCGGTAATTCCGGCCGGCGTTCAGGCGACGTTCTCGCTGGGATTTGTTATTTTATCCGCCTATATGGTCGGGGAGTTGACGTACCTTTGCGGTCTGCCCAAGCTTACCGGTTATATCCTGATTGGAGTTATCTCCGGTCCCCAGGTATTGAAATTCATTCCTTTGTCAGCGGTACGGGATTTAAAGTTGATCGACAGCATCGCTTTAAGCCTGATTGCGTTTTCCGCCGGGCGGGAAATGAAACTGGAGTTGCTGAACACTTATCGTCGTCGGATTATTTCAATTACGACCGCGGTTATAATTTGTCAGATATGTGGCGTTGGTCTTTTGGTCTGGTATTTATCGGGCTGGTGGGGTCCTTTGAAGGTAGCCAGCGAGCTGAGGCTTCCCCTGGCTCTGGTTTTCGGTCTTCTGGCGATGGCCAAGTCGCCGCTTACCACGATTGCCATTATTGAGGAGACCGAAGTACGCAACAAGTTCAGTTATACTATTTTAGGGATTGTGGTTCTCAAGGATATTATCCTGATAATTCTTTTCGCCTTGCTGATGGGGCTACTGCAATATTTGACCAATCCGGGCGCTTTAAACAATTCGGAGTTGGCTTTGGCTTTGGCTTGGAAACTGTTGGGTTCGTTGGTTATCGGTATTGTTCTGGGCTGGTTGATCTCTTTGTATTTGCGTTTTATCAACCTTGAGCAGGGTCTTTTCATCGTGCTGGTCGCTTTTCTGGCCTCGGAATTTTCCCACCGGGCGGGGCTGGAGCCATTGCTTCTTTGTATCAGCGCCGGCATGTTCATCGAGAATTTCTCCCCTCAGGGCAAGAGTTTTCTCGAGAGTCTGCAGAAGAGTTCCCCGATGATCTATACTGTCTTTTTCGCGCTGGCCGGGGCGCATCTTAATTTACTTGTATTATCGCGTCTCTGGCCGGTGGCCCTGGTGTTGTTGATTGCCCGGGCGTCTTTGAGCCATCTGGGCATTAACCTTGGCAGCCGGCTGGTGGAGGACGATCCTTTTTTCCGCAAGATGGGCTGGCAGTGCATGTTGAACCAGGCCGGTGTAGCTTTGGCCCTGGCGATGATCATTGAGACCAAGATGCCGTCCGTCGGTCGCATCGCGACCCCGGTAATTTTAGGCATGATAACCATCTCGGATTTTATCGGTCCCCCTCTGTTCAAGCGGACATTGCTGCTCAGCGCTTCCCAACAAGATTAAAACCATTAAAAAATCACAAGCAATCGCGAGAGAACCTAAGGGGGGCAGGGCATCAGGGCAACAGGCAAACTCCTACGGGGTGACGGGTTGAATAATTGTGATATAATTCCGCTAACGGTTTTTCGTCAAAACCGTTTTCAAATTTTCAACAAGCAGGTAGCGGGAATTTACCAGTGGTCAGGAAAATAAGTTCCAAACAATTACAGCGGCTTAAAAAGGAACCCGGGCGTTATACCGAAGCGGAATGGTTGAAAATCCTGGGTGCCGAGCGGGGCGACTTTTTAAAAATGCTGAAAAAGTTAAAGCTCAGCCCCCGCTCATTAAAACCTGGCCGGTCAGCGAGCAAAGCTGAATCTTACGTTATTGAACCTTTTAATCTAAGCAACCGGATGCTCGCGATTGCCCTGACCATGTCGCTTGGCTTGTTAGCGGTTTACCTTAAGTGTCTTACTCCTCTGGTGGGCGCCGGCGACGCGGCTGAGTTCAGTACGGCCGGGCTGACTCTGGGAGTGGCTCATTTCCCCGGCTATCATCTCTGGACGCTGATGGGAAACGTCTTCAGCCGTCTGCCGTTGGGATTTGTCGCCTACCGGCTGAACCTGATGGCTTCGTTGATGGGCGCAGTCGCCTTGATCTTTGTCTTTTTATTATTAGCGGAGCTGGTTCATCCTTACCTGGGTAAAATTACTCGGCAAAATCATCTGTTAAGCCTGGCGATAACGCTTCTGCTGGCTTTTACTCCAGCGTACCTCGCGGTATGCGTTGAAGCGGACGTTTATTCCTTCAACCTGCTGTTTATCAGTCTCTTATGCTGGTTAACCTGGCATTATCGCGCGAAACTGACTTCATCGGGTCTGTTTCTGATCGCTTTGATCTGCGGTTTGGGCCTGAGCAACCATTATTACCTGCTACTGGTTTTCCCGGCGCTTTTTTATTCACTGTATACCGCGAAGCGAACGCTGTTTAACAAGAAGGGGGTTTTGTGGTGCCTGTTTTTTGTCTTCCTGGGCTGGAGTTTATACCCCCTCTACATCCCGATAAGAGCCGTGAAAGAACCGTTGTTAAACTGGAGCGCCGCTTCAAATTTCAGCAGTTTTTTAAATCATATAACGCTTAGTTCCTGGTCGGAAACCCAGGAAGTCGGCGCTGCTCACAATTTTAGCTGGCTGATGAACCAGTTGAAATTTTTAGGCTTGATCTTTTACAGCCAACTGGGACTTTTCCTGTTTATCCCCCTGGCCAGCCTGACCTATCAGTTTTACAAAGGGCAGAAAGACTGGTTGAGGTTCAGCCTGTTATTCCTTCTGTTTTCACTGATTGTCCCGGTTTATGTTCTCAATTACCAGACTTCGCTACGGGCTGTTAACCTGGGCGCCAAGTTTTATTTGCCGGTGTATTTGATTCTTTTGTTGATTACCGGCATATCCCTGGCCGCTTTTGCCCGCCGGCATATGACAGGTGTTAAAAGCGGTTTCAAGATAAACCTGTTGATAACTTTCCTGTTTCTCATCGCCGCCGCCCACGGGGTAACTTCGGTCAACCGGGAAAGCAGAAGGACATACTTCGCGCCCTATGATTTGGGACAAAATTTGCTCAACACCCTGCCGCAGGCAAGCGTGATCTTCAGCCAGGGATTTCACCAGACCAACAGCTTGTTGTTTTTCGCGAGCGTCCTTAACGCACGCGAGGACGTCAAATATATCGACCGCTACGGTAATGTTTTCCCGTTAATCTATCCGCGAAGCACAACGCCGATGAAAGAAAAAGCGGAAATTGAAAAAATGCTGATTGACGGTTTCACGAAGCGGGGCCGGGCGGTTTTTTACAGCCTGAATGACAGCCGGAACCTGGGCGGCCGGTCTTTTAAGCCAACGGGATTGCTTTACCGCTACCGGACGAACAACCTGACCTCGCCCTGGCCCGGCTATGTGAAAAGGGGGCTTGGAGAAATCGGTACGGATAACTACCTGGGCAGCGCTATCGCCTCGGAATACCTTTTTCATAAAGGCGAAGCTTTCAGGGAACTCGGCGATATTGAACTCGCGGCTTCCTGTTATGAAAAAGCCGCGGCAGTCGGCGAGCGGCTTGAATGGGTGGGGCAGGAAGCGGTTCGTCCTCTTCTCGCGGCCAAACGGGAGGATCTGGCAATCCCTATCTATCAAAAGATAGTCGGGAGAAACCCAACCGCCGGTAATAATTATCTGCTGGGCAGCGCCTTTATTCTGGCCAATCGGCCGGGTGAAGCTATTCCCTTTCTCAGCAAAGCGCTCAGCCTGGACGCCGACAGGATCGAGTACTCGTTCAGTCTGGGCCTGGCCTTGCAGAGAAACAAGCAAGCCGGCGAAGCGGCCAAGGTTTTTCATCGGTTAAAACAATCGTCGCCAAATTTTCTGCCGGCCCGTTTCCAACTGGCCGCTACCTATGAACAAATAAACCCCGCCCAGGCGGCCAGCTATTGGCGGGAGTATCTCAAGAGCGCGCGTAATGTTCCCGGCGAGGCCGACCGGGTTGTCCAGGCCAAGAGGCGGCTCCAGGCTTTAGACCGCAGATGAAGTTTTCCAGCCGCGGCCAATCTTTTCTCCTAACTTTTTTGCTGGTCAGTGTCTTCCTTCTCGCCTTGACTCCCATCACCACCTTTGATTTCTGGATCCATTTGGCGACCGGGCGTTATCTGGTTCAGGAAGGGATCATTCCCCGGGTCAACACCTTCAGCTATTCTTTTCCCGAATATCCCTGGAACTATGTTATTGGCCCTTTTCAACTGGTTCTTTACCTGGTTTACCTGCTTGCCGGTTTTAACGGGATTATCGTTTACAAGGCGCTTCTGCTTGGCCTTACCTTTTATTTTCTATGGCGAATCAGCGAGGAGAACGATTCCCCGCCGCTTTTCAAGTTTTTATTGCTGTTTTTAGCGGCGGTGGTAATGCGGGAACGGTTCAGCGTACGGCCTCAACTATGGTTCTTTTTATTGACCGCCTACTACCTGTTCGCGCTCAGGCGGTTCCAGAAATCCCGGGAACGAAAATACCTCTGGAGCCTTTTACCGTTGCAGATGCTCTGGGTTAACGCTCATGGCAGTTTTTTGATCGGTCTTTACCTGGTGGGCTTGCTGGCCGTCCTCATGTCCGTTAAGAGCCTCTTTGACCAATATATGCCCAGGCAGTCCTTCCTGATCGAGGACCTGAAGTGTCCGGCTCGGCCGGTCTGGTTTACCTTGCTGGGATTGATCGCGGTCTCGCTGATGAATTCTCATGGTTACCGGGTATTTCTCCAGCCGTTTGAGATCGGCAGTCAGCAGGTGGCCCTGCTCAGCGTCGCTGAAAGACAGGCGGTTGATATTGGCCGCTGGCTTGGTCCTTACGGGGCCTTGGCTGCCCTTGGCGTATTGGCGATAATCAGCGGTTTGCTGAGCCGCGAATGGTATTTCGTTTTGCTGCTGGCGACTTTCCTGCCGATGTCTTTCAGGGCCATTCGTTTCATCGGTATTTTTGGCGTTATCGCTTCAGCCGCCGTGCCGGGACTGTTGTCTGGCGGTATTTTCAAGAAGCTCAACAAAATTTTCAACAACCTGATTGTTCTGATTCTTTCCGTAATCGTCGTTTTGATTACCACCGGCTATCTCTGCCTGAATCCTCTTGACGAGCCGTTCGGTTTCGGGCTTAACAAGCTGACCACTCCGGTAAAGGCGGCTGATTTTTTAATCGACAATCAGATTGACGGGCCGCTGTATAACGATATTGACCTGGGCGATTATCTGATCTGGCGGCTGTATCCGAAAGAAAAAGTTCTGATTGACGGGCGGCGTTTCGCGGCTTACCCCAGGGATTTCTATGAGAAGATTGAGTTTCTGCACAGTCCCGGCCCGGCCTGGAACGCTCTCATGAATAAATACCGGTTCAATACCGCTATTTTGAGTTATTCCCCTATCAACGTTGAGAATCTTTTTCCCAGTTCACAGTGGGCCCTGGTATTCTGGGATGATGTGGCGATGGTCTTTATTCGCCGCACGCCGGCCAATCAGGCGGTAATCAAAAAAAACGAGTTCAAGTACTTCATGCCTAACCGCTTCAGCGATCTGCGGACCCAAAGTCCTTACCTGCGGAAAAAACTGCTCTTCGATCTGCGGACCAGCCGGGACATCCATCCTGATTCTTACCGGGTCAACTTCGCCCTGGGCTACTTATATTCCTGGCAGGGAGCGGACAAACTGGGTCTGGCCGAAGAGTACCTGAAAAAGACCATCCGCCTGAGTCCGCTCTTCGCCCCGGCCTACGCGCAGTTAGGCTTGATTTACAGGAACAGCGGCCGCTATGAAAACGCCATTTATTATTTAAAGAGATGTATCAGGATCGCTCCGCAATTCAAGATCGCCTACTTTTACTTAAGCTCAACCTATGGTATATTAAAAGACCAAAAACGAGCAGCCGAATATTTAAAAATATATAATGGAATCTAGGTATACGTGATTGTCCGCTCTTCTGGTTTTACCGACCTATAACGAAAAAGAGAACATCCCCAACCTGACCCGGGAAATCTTTGCTTTAAACCTGGACATCGATATTCTGGTGATTGACGATAATTCTCCCGATGGAACGGGTGAACTGGTCGACCGGCTAATCGAAAAATACCCCCGCCTTAAAATTCTTCACCGGGAAGGCACACTGGGGCTTGGTTCAGCTTATAAAAGCGGTTTTCATTACGCCCTGGAACATGACTATGACCACATCCTGACCATGGACGCCGATTTCTCGCACCGGCCAAAATACTTGCCGGCCATGCTTGATATGGGGAAAGATTTCGACCTGGTTATCGGCTCAAGATATGTTCCCGGGGGCGGCGCTCAGAACTGGACGATCATGCGCCACATTATCAGCCGCAGCGCCAATCTGTACGCCAAAACCCTGCTGGGCATTAAAGCCAATGACTGCACCGCCGGCTTCCGCTGCTACAAACGGCGGGTTTTAGAGGCCATACATCCCGAGACGATTTTAAGCAGCGGTTATTCGTTTCTGGTGGAAATGCTGTACCGTTGCGAAGCAAAAGGATTTACGGTCGGCGAAGTGCCGATAATTTTTATCGACCGTTTCGCCGGCAAGTCAAAAATATCCAAAAATGAAATAACCAAGGCAATTAAAACTGTTTTGCGACTTCGTTTTTTGGGCTGATTATGAGACGGTTAATTACCGTTTGTCTTATTTTTATTATCAGTTATGGTTTGATACTGAAAAGTGTCGCACCGGGCGTCGCGACCGGCGACAGCGCTGAATTTACCGTTAACGCGGTAACCTTGGGCATTAATCACCCGGCGGGCTATCCCCTCTATTCCCTCCTGGGGAAACTGACCGTTTCGCTCCCGCTCAGCAATCCGGCCTTTCGTCTCAACCTTTCAAGTAACTTCCTAACCGCGTTGACAGCGGCGATTCTGGCGTTATTGTTGAGTCAAAGCGGTTCCCTGTTTCCGGCGGCCCTGGTGAGCCTCCTTCTGCCCCTGGGGCAGGTCACTGTCAGCCAGTCTGTCAGCGCGGAAGTCTACACACTCAACCTCTGCCTGTTTTCCCTGTTGATTTACCTTGTTAGCCATTGCAGGCTAAAGCGTGGCTATACTTTTCTTTTTCTTGCAGTTTTCCTCTGGTCTGTTGCCCTGACCAATCATTACCTGACTCTCCTGGCGTTGCCCCTGATAATCTGGGCGCTGGTTACCTTTAAATTTAACAACCGTTTAATCCTGAAGCTGATTCTGCTTGTAGGCTTAGGCTTGACGGTTTATGTCTATTTACCGCTTCGGGCCGTCAAACCGCCGCCGATCAACTGGGGCGATCCTCAATTCCGGAATTCTCTGGCAGCGCACCTTGAAAGAAGTGAGTATCGTCAACTGGAATTTGGCCGCAGCGTCTCCGTTTCAGACAAACTGGGCTACCTTTTACACTTTTTCAAACTAAGCGTCCGGGAGTTTTCCCCCCTGATCTTCTTGGCCGCGGTTTTAGGTATAGCCGTTCTTTTACGTACCGAGACGAGTTGGGGCCTGATCCTGCTGCTGGAGTATTTCGTCTACGGTTGCGGATTAATCTTTCTACTGCGCTTCCCGTTTCGTATTCAGGATACCTACCGGGTAACGGTTTATTACCTGCCGGCCTTTTTTATCTTGTTGCTGGGTTCGTTTTTCGGTCTTAACTGGGTCTATCAGCGTGTCCGGCACAAGCCATATTTGAAATACCTGTTCTTCATCATCCTGATAATGCCGCTGTCCCGTAATTTACTTCAACCGGCCCGGCGGCTCAACTTTCTTACCACCAATTACCTGTCAAACCTGACCGCCTTTTCCCCGCCAAACAGTCAAATCGTTACCGAAGGCGACAACGAGACCTTTGGCTTGTTTTACAACAAATACGTTGCCGCTGTCCGCCCCGATATCCAGGTTTTCAATCTCTATGAAAAAGAACTGCGGAGCGTTAAAAAACTCTCAAAAAGCGCGCCTGTTTTATACGCTAACGCGAAAAACACCCCGGCCGGGTTCAAACCCTACGGCCTAACGTACATTAACAACATCACGCCGATAAATCCTTGGCGTTATTATAATATGAAGAACTTTAACGGGAACTTTTTAAAGTGGGAGAACTTCGAGCGGGAAATAATCGCCAATTTTTTTCTCTTTCAGGGCAAGAGTCTGATCGCGTCGGGGAAACGGTCGCGGGCGATCCAGGCGGTGAAAAAAGCCGGCGGGATCGGGCGGGAATTTGCCTGGATCGACAACCACGCCGGAGCCTTTTTCGCCGGGTTAAAACTAAACGGGGAAGCCGCTTACTATTATCGTCAGGCCATCAAGGCGGACCCTTACTACCTGGAAGCCTACTTTAA
>JAJRWM010000121.1 GCA_024276815.1 bacterium | reverse complement strand
GCGTATGTCGGCCAGGATAGCGGGACCTAGCAACATACCGCAGATAACGCCGTTTACGATGCCAAAAACCGGGGCGTTACGGACGATGGCAATCAGGTAACCCAGCGCGCCTCCGCCAATACCGCCGATCAGGATGCTGAACAGATACGGATTCATAAAAACGTCTCCCTTAAGTTGCTACCACGATTCTAACCAAAACATTATCAAATGTCAACCGGCGGGCAGATCAGAGTTTTCCCAAAATTTTGCGGGGGCGAACCTTTTTTGGCAAACATCCTCAAACCGCAGGTTTGCGCGAAGCGGTTTATCTCCCTTCTCAAGTCTCCACTTCTCTGGCAAATTCAAAATAATCAACAATGACAAGAGTTTATCAAGGCACCAGGCCTCGCCATGTTTTACCTATATCTTCAGACATCTCCCTCCGGCTTGTCGGTTAACGAGGCCTCAAAAGCACGATACTGTATCCGAACACCAAAATTAAGTAATGTTTTGGCGATTTTGTTACGCCGACGCCCTGAATACAAAACAGTTTTCTCAGAGTTCGGCGATGGTTTATGATAAAATGAACCCGATCCCGCGGCAAGCTGCGAGGTATTCTGGCGGCATAATAACCGCTTCAAGGGGAGACAACCATTAACACTGAACTGACGCTCGTTATGCCGGTGTATAACGAGGAAGAATGTATCGTGGGCGTTGTTAACGACTGGCGCTCCGCGTTATCAGGACTAAACATCGATTTCAAAATGATCGTTCTTAACGACGGCTCGAAAGACAACACCGCCCAAGCCCTGGAAGCTTTTGCCGATTACCCGCGCGTCGAAGTGATTAATAAAACGAACAGCGGCCACGGGCCAACCATACTCAGGGGCTATCACCAGGCGGTCGATAGCGCGGAATGGGTCTTTCAGTGCGACAGCGATGATGAAATGAAGCCCGATTCTTTCGCGGCGCTTTGGGAGAAGAGAAACCGGTTCGACGCGCTGTTTGGCGTCAGGAAAGAACGGCGGCAGAATATCAGCCGGAAATTTATCAGTTTCTGTTCCAGGTTTACAGTCAACCTGCTGTTTGGCAAAAGCATCGCGGATGTTAACACTCCCTATCGTTTGCTGAGAGCGAATTATTTAAAAGTGATCATCAATCAAATACCGGCGGAAACTTTCGCTCCCAATATTATAATATCAGGGGCCTTTACCAGAGCCGGCTTGCGGGTTTATGAACACGAGGTGCCGCATGAGAACAGAAAAACGGGCCAGGCCTCCATCGTTAAATGGAACCTCTGGAAATCGGCGGTCAAGGCTTTTGGGCAGACCTTGAGCTGCCGGCCCGAGATAAATAAAATTTAACCCAGGATTAAAATAATGAATTGTGATTATCTGGTCGTGGGAGCCGGTTTTTTTGGCGGCGTGATCGCTGAACGCATCGCTAATGAACTGGGCAGAAAAGTCCTCCTGATTGATAAACGACCGCATATCGGCGGCAACTGCTATTCGGAAACCGACGCCGACACCGGGATCGAGACCCATAAATACGGCACGCATATCTTTCATACCTCCGAACCTGAAGCCTGGGATTACCTGAAGCGGTTTACCGAACTGAACGGCTACTACCACCAGGTGTTGACCACCTATAAAAATAAAGTCTACCAGATGCCCATCAACCTTGAGACCATCAATTCCTTCTATAACCTTAACCTCAAACCATACGAAGCGAAGAAATTTATCGCTTCCGAGATCAGCAAGGAAGGTATCAGCCGGCCCCGAAACCTTGAGGAAAAAGCCATCTCCCTGATTGGTCGGCCGCTCTATGAAGCGTTTATCAAGGGCTATACCATCAAACAATGGCGCAAAGACCCGACCGAACTGCCGGCCGAGATTATCACCCGCTTGCCGGTCCGGTTCAATTATCAGGAAACCTATTTTGTTAACGCCCGCTGGCAGGGTATCCCTCTCAACGGTTTTACCGAGGTGTTTGAAAAAATGCTGGCGTCACCTAATATTAAGCTAGAGCTGAACTGCGATTACTTTGAGCATAGAGACGATTTCAAAGTAGCCTGCCAAACAATTTATACCGGACCGCTCGATCAATTTTTCGCTTACCGGTTCGGCAAACTGGAGTGGAGGACGGTTAATTTTAAAAAAGAGGTTAAGCCAGTGGAAGATTACCAGGGGACCAGCGTCATGAACTTCGCTGACCCTGAGGCCGAATATACCCGGGTCCACGAGCCTCGGCATCTCCACCCGGAGAGAAGCTACTCCAGGGAGAAAACCGTTATTTTTTACGAGACCTCAGGCTGCGGCTCCAATGAACCCTATTACCCCATCAATACCGAAAACAATCTTCGGCTGCTGCGAAAATACCGGGAACTGGTCAAGCGGGAGCAAGTCATCTTCGGCGGGCGGCTCGGTGATTACGCCTATTACGATATGGACAAAACCATGCTCGCGGCGCTTGAGTGTTTTAAAAATGAAATATACCCGCAAGACAAATAGTTGAAAGCCGGTAATGAAAAAGAACTACCTCCAAACAGCGTTTTTTTTAGTTTTGCTGGCCCTGGTCGTATATATAACGCTGCCTGACGGAATTGATCTGCCCCAGAGAGATTCGGGCGTCTTCATGTAT
>JAJRWM010000008.1 GCA_024276815.1 bacterium | reverse complement strand
TATTCTCTATGGCAAACGGATAAATAATGTCAACACGTTTTATCAGAGACGTGCCGTATTGATAGATAGATACAGAGCTTGCCGAATAGCGGTATATCATTTCACAGATCATGATATGCCGCTATAAGTAAACCATTTATAGCAGTGTTTATTTATGACATTTTTGAGCCAGATTTCATTTCTCATTGCCAAATTTTGACATATAGCACTCAATATTATTGCACAAAAATTCATTTAAACAGACATCGAAGAACGTGCGATAACTAAAATTTCATGATTCTTCCGCACACAATTTCAGTGAATTCAATCAAAAGTTAGAGTATTAGCTTTTCGTTTCTGAAGTTAATTGGTAGAATAACTGGTATGAACGGGAGGATAAAGATGGAAGAGTTAAACACAGATGGTTTGAGAGATGATGTTGTCAGCGCGGTTAGACCTTTTTTCGACAGCCTGCTTAATGATGAAAAAGACAATATCGCGGCGATTTATCTGACCGGCAGCGCGTTGACCGATGATTACCGGCCAAAATATTCTGACATCAATTCATTAATCGTTGTCAAAGGAATAAGTCCTGGGTTGCTTGATTACCTGGCTGACGCCGGGAAAAAATACGGAAAAAAAGGCATAAAAGCGCCGTTAATTATGACGCCCGTTTATATTGCCCACTCCCTGGACGTTTTCCCGATTGAGTTCCTGGAATTAAAAACCATCCACCACCTGGTCTTTGGCGAGAATCAATTAGAGAACCTCAATATCCAAAAAAGTAACTTAAGGTTACAATGCTAACGGGAACTTAAAGGCGTGCTGATTAATTTAAGGCAAAGTTACATCCGGGCCGCCGGGGAAAGGAAAATCCTCAACGACCTGCTCATGATGGCCTTTGCCAGCTTTATTCCTGTTTTCCGCGGTCTCATCTTTTTGAAAGACGACGAGTTGCCCAGGAATAAAAAAGGCGTCCTGGATAAAATACAGGAGATTTTCGGCGCGGATATGAAACCATTTAAGCGGATCCTGGACGCCAAGATTTCCGGCGCCAGCCTCAAAACTGACGATTCAAAAGAAATATTCAATCTCTGTTACAACGGTTTGGGAAAATTGGTGGAACTGGTAGACGCTTTTGAAATTTAAAAACCATTTAATCAGCGTCTTAACTTTAATATTACTGTTGCCGGCTTGTCTCTCCGCGCAGAGTCTGCCGGTTCCCCGTAATTATGTGGCGGACCGGGCCTCAGTTATTAATCAGGGAACGGAAAGCCGGCTTAACGCCCTGTTGAAAGATGTCGAGCGGAAAACGTCTGTCCAGATGATCATCCTGACGGTGCCCAGTACCGATGGGATCGCTATCGAGAAGTATTCGATCGACCTGGCGACGCGGTGGCAACTGGGGCAAAAAGGCAAGGATAACGGTATCCTCTTCGTGCTCGCGGTGCGTGACCGTAAATACCGCATCGAAGTCGGCTACGGCCTGGAGGCTGTTCTGCCTGACAGTTTTGTGGGAACGGTCGGACGGCAACAGTTGGTGCCTTATCTTAAATCCGGAGATTATTCGGCCGGAGTGTTACAGGCGACTTCGGCGATACTTAAGAAACTCGGCGCTGAATACGACGTTCAGTTCAGCGGGATGTCCCGGGTCGCCCGCCAGCCATACCAACGACGGCGGCGGAGAAATCCCATCGCCAGCTTGATCGGCTTTATTTTTCTGGTCATAATCTTCGCCCTGATGCCCAGACGAATGCGCAATTTTCTGCTTCTTTACATGATACTCGGAGGGGGAAGAGGAGGACGTTACGGTGGTGGCGGCGGCTTCGGCGGCTTCGGCGGCTTCGGCGGCGGAGGCGGAGGCAGTTTTGGCGGAGGCGGGGCTTCCGGCGGCTGGTAAGTTATTTAAATAAAAGGAGATTAAAATGTCTAAGGGATGGAAAATAATAATCGGGATTATCGCTGTCGTTCTGATTATCCTGTTAATGGGCTGGCGTTGGTATTTAAATGGTTATAACACGGTGGTTGTTCTAAATGAAGCCATTGACGGAACCTGGGCGCAGGTAGAAAATCAATTAAAAAGAAGGTATGACCTGATCCCTAACCTGATCGAAACGGTAAAGGGCTACGCCAAGCATGAAAAAGAACTGTTTACCCATCTGGCTGACGTCAGGAAATCATATTTCCAGGCCGCGACTCCTCAGGAACGGATCCAGAAATCGCGGCAGATGGAAGGCTTGCTTTCCAAACTCCTGCTGCTTCAGGAAAATTACCCCCAGCTTAAAGCCAACGAGTCCTTTTTAAAATTGCAGGACAGTCTTGAGGGGACGGAAAACAGGATCGCTGTTGAACGGGGACGGTATAATAACGCGGTCAGAGCTTTAAATACCTATATCAGAACATTCTTCGGTCGTTTTTTCGCCAACCAGGTCGGCGTGAAAAAAGCGGAATATTTCGAGGCCCCGGAAGGCGAGAAGGCAGTTCCCAAGGTCAAATTCTAACACAGGCTTACAGCCTGAGGAAAGATAGCTTCGCGCAGGACTTCGTCCTGTTTTTGCTGCCTTCGGCGCACCAAAATCGCTCGCAAAGAGTTGCTCGCCTGAGCGTTGCCTGATACATAGCCGAGTTACTCTTACGAAGAGCGAGACTTCGTCCTGTTTTAACGACCGTTAACAAACCTACGGTTTGTGTTAAAAGTGCCGAAGGCCATTCAAACAGGTAGCAGACTTGTTTGATTAAAGCGTATTACGATCAGAGGTAATGTTTTACCGGCCAACCTGTTGTTTTAAGCGCTTTAACCTGGAGAAACCTGACAGTAAGAACGTTACGCGCACTAATAAACGCCATTTCAAAGAGGACAGACTGATGAGTTTGAAAACAAATTGTGAAGTCTTTACCGGCTGCGTTTTGATGATATTAGTTCTTACCGGTTGCGCTGGCGGCAAAGCGAGTAAAAAAACAGCGGCAACTCTCCCGCCGGTGATTGAGAAAGAAATCAAACAACAGACCCCGCCGATAATTGAAAAGCAGGCTGAAAAACCCCAAGCAGAGATCAAACCGAAAGAAAAGGTCGTTAGGGAACCGAGCATTGACACCCTCGTGAATATCCTGATAGACAGAAAAAGCTGGAAGGATGAACGGGAACGGGCTGCCGCTGAGCTTGTCGCGAGAGGTAAACCGGCTGTTAAACCGCTGATTATGGCGATGAAAGAAGGCGATGACCTGGTTCAGCGGATCGCTATCGACGCTCTGGGGAAGATTGGCGGGCCGGCGGTTGAACCGCTTTTGGCCGTCTTGAAAAATAAGGACACCTACCTCAAAGGTAACGCCGCACTGGCTCTGGGGCAAACCGGTGATGTCCGGGCGGTGGAACCGTTAATCCCCTTACTCAAATCGCCGGAGGGCTGGCTTCGGGAGACCGCGGCCACGGCTCTGGGCGAAATTGGCGACGCGCGGGCGGTGGAACCATTAATCGCTGGTTTGAATGGTGAAAAAGCGTACCTTCAGGAAATCATTATCGACGCTCTGGGGAAGATTGGCGGGCCGGCGGTCAAGCCGGTCAGCGGACTAATGCGGGTTGATAACGTAATGTTCAGACTGGTTGCCGTTAAAGCTCTGGGGAAGATTGGTGAGCCGGCAACGGAGCAGTTGATCGAAGCTTTAAACGACAAAAACAACAATATCAGAAGTATCGCCCTGAAAGCTCTGGGCGAAATTGGAGCAAGTGGAAATCCCAAGGTCGTGGACCCTGTAATCCAGGTACTGCTCAGCGACCGTGACAAATACCTGCGGCCGAAAGCGGCCACGATTCTTGGCCTGATTGGCGATAAAAGGGCTGTCACACCTTTACTTATTACACTGGAAAACGATCTGAAACATGTGCGGACAGCAGCGGCTGAAGCTCTGGGGGAAATAGGCGACCGAAGCGCTGTCGAAGCGCTGAAAAGAGCTGCCGGAGACGATGACACCGGTGTGCGGCTGAAAGCCCGGGAAGCCCTGGGAAAGCTGGAAAAACCTTAAAGCAAATTTAAACCTTATGTAGGCGCAATAGGCGAGACTTAATCTGACATTTCTCATCAAACAGGAAGTGAAGAGAAAAGGAGGATGTCTGATGACAACGGAGCAAAAGATCATCAAAACTAAGTTGGGATTACTGGAGTTGGCTAAACAACTGGGGAATGTATCCCAGGCTTGCAAAGTATTTGGTTATTCCAGAGATAGCTTCTATAGGTTCAAAGAGCTTTATGAGACTGGTGGAGAG
>JAJRWM010000120.1 GCA_024276815.1 bacterium | reverse complement strand
TTGTTTCCTGGAGCAACAGGGGCCGCTATTTTTGGCAGACATATGGGAAATAAATGTTTTTTACTGGCCGTGCTCGTAGTTTTATCTCTGCCGTTAACTGTCTGGTGCGGCTGTCCTGACGGCATGAAGCCGGTGCCCGGCGGTAAATTTAAAATGGGCTTTCGCGATCGAACCGAAAAAACAGGCTCTTTCTGTATGGACATCAACATGGTTACGGTCGCCGAATATAAAAGATTCAAACCCGGTTTCCAGCCTCACGAGCTTTCGCCCGATGAGGATAACCCGGTTACTTTTATCACCCTGAAAGAAGCGCAGCGGTATTGTGAAAGCCTGGGCAAACGCTTGCCAAACGAGCGGGAATGGGAGAAGGCCTGCCGGGGACCAAAAGGCTGGAAATATCCCTATGGCAACGAGTTCGACGGGAAAAAATGTCATACCAACAAGGTCGCGACCGAGGGCACCGTAAGGGTTGGCAGCCATAGCGGGTGTGTGAGTGGCTACGGGATGTTTGACATGGCCGGCAACGCCATGGAATGGACAATTACTCCACACGCCCGGCAAAAAAATTTAAATATCATCAAGGGCAGCGCCTGGCCTCACAGCACGACAACCTCCCGCTGTTCTCACCGTTTTAAAAGCAACCCCAAGGAAAAATTTTCCAATACCGGCTTCCGTTGCGTTAAGTGACCGGCGACTACGGCGCCGTTATAATCAAAGGCGCGGCGCTAGGGTCATTCCCGTGTCAGGGAGGGGAATTCGGAATGACAAATAAGGTCTTTTCCCCGGAAGACTGACGCCTTACTTTCATTCAGTGATTAAGCTTGTGTTTTTTGAGAATAAACGGTATCCTAATAACTGTTAAATATACCCGAAAGAGGAATGATGGTTATTTCTGGAAGCACCCGGATCCTGGGGATATTAGGCCACCCGGTTAAACACAGCGTCTCGCCGGCTATGCACAACGCCGCCTTCGAGGCGCTTTGCCTTGACCTGGTCTACCTGCCCCTGCCAACTCCGCCGGATAAACTGGCCGTCGTTCTGGACACCTTGGAGGCCGTTAACGCTTTGGGTTGCAATGTCACGGTTCCCTACAAACAGAAGGTAATACCGCTGCTTGATGAAATAACGCCGCTGGCAAAACGGATAGGCGCGGTAAACACTATTCTCTTTAAAAATGGTAAAAAAATAGGTTATAATACCGATGGTCGGGGCTTCAGCGTTTCCCTGTCCGAGGAGTTGGGCTTCAGTTGCCCCGGTAAAAAAGCGGTCATACTTGGAGCCGGGGGAGCCGCGAGAAGCGTCGCCGACCGGTTTCTGGAGCTTGAAGCGGAGAAACTGGTTATCGCCAACCGCACGGAAAGCAAGGCGCGGGCGCTGGCGGATCATTTAAAGCTTGGTTTTAACCGCGAGATTATCAGCGTTAACATCGGGGACCCGGAATTAAAGGAACTGATTAGCGAGGCTGATATCGTAGTTAACACCACCTCGCTGGGACTGGAAGCGGGAGACCCTTCGCCGATTCCGGGCGAGTGGTTAAACAGCAAACAAATTGCCGCGGATTTAATATATAACCCGGTCAGAACGACATTCCTGAAAACAGCGGCGGGTTTCGGGCTGAAAACTGTCAATGGTTTGGGAATGCTTGTTTTCCAGGGCGCGCTCGCTTTTGAGATCTGGACCGGGAAAAAGCCTTCGATTGAGGTAATGAAAACCGCCGTGGCGGATGCTCTTGGCTTGTAGGCGGGGTTTTCTGTCATGGTTTTAAGATACGACTTTTATCAGGACGCGAGGTATGACTAATGCAAGCCAATAAGCGAAATGTTCAACTGGGCAAGATGCTGGTTGACGCCGGGATTATCAGCCAGGAGAACCTGGAAAAAGCTCTTCTGAAGCAAAGCGAGGACGGCGGCAGTCTGGGCACTAACCTGATCAAGTCCGGCTTTGTCGATGAAAAAACTCTTACTGAATTCCTGGGTAAACAATACAACCTGGAAGCGGTCGATCTCAGCAACTATGATTTTGACACCAACGTTCTGAAAATTATCCCCGCTAATATTGTAACCAAGTACACTGTTTTACCGATTAGGAAACGCGGCAATATCATCACGTTAGCCATGGCCAATCCCCGGAATATTTTCGCGATTGACGACATCAAGTTCACCACCGGATGCGAGGTGAACCCGGTCGTGGCCGCTGAGACCTTGATTCGAAAAGCGATTGATGATTACTACGGTAATTCATCGGACGTCCTGCTGGAGAATGTTCTCAAGGATATTGAGGATGGCGACGTTGAACTGGTCGAAGGCAGCACCGAAGACGAAGCCGCCGAGTTCCAGGCCGCCGAGGACGCTCCGGTCGTCAAGCTGGTCAATTCGATCATCTCCGACGCGGTCAACAAACACGCCAGTGATATCCATATCGAACCATACGAGAAAAGTTTCCGGGTCCGTTTCCGGATTGACGGGGTGCTTTATGAAGTTATGGAACCGCCCTTACGGATGCGCGGGGCTATTACCTCACGGATCAAGATCATGGCTGAACTCGATATCGCGGAGCGGCGGCTACCGCAGGACGGGCGGATCAAGATTCGCCTGAAAAGCAAAACCATTGACCTGCGGGTCTCAACCCTGCCGACTTTGTTCGGCGAGAAAATCGTTATGCGGATTCTTGACAAAGGCAATTTGATGCTTGATCTCACGATGCTGGGCCTGGAGGAAGAGGAGCATGAGAAGTTGAAAAGAGCCATTTTGGCGCCTAACGGTATTGTCTTGGTAACCGGTCCGACCGGTAGCGGCAAGACGACTACTCTTTACTCCTGCCTGAACCTGGTAAACACGCCGGAAAACAATATCATGACGGCGGAAGACCCGGTTGAATATAATATGAGAGGCATCAACCAGGTGCAGATGAAAAGTGAAATCGGCCTGACCTTTTCCGCCGCGCTGAGGTCTTTTTTGCGTCAGGATCCTGACACCATCCTGGTGGGGGAAACCCGGGATAAAGAAACCGCCGAGATCGCCATCAAGGCCGCTCTTACCGGGCACCTGGTCCTGAGCACCCTGCATACCAATGACGCGCCGAGTACTATCAGCCGCCTGATTGACATGGGGATTGAGCCTTTCATGGTCAGTTCCTCGGTTATCTTTATCCTGGCTCAGCGGCTGGTGCGAAAGATCTGTACGGAATGTAAAACGGAAATGGAAATTCCCCCGGAAATCCTCAAAAGTTTCAACATCTCTCAGGAGGAAGCCGACGCAATCACTTTTTACAAAGGCGCCGGCTGTCATAACTGTAGCGAAACCGGCTACCGGGGCCGGCTGGCGATTTATGAAATGATGGAACTTACCGATCCGATCAAAGACCTGATTCTCAAGAATCCGCCGGCTAATGAAATTAAAGCTTTAGCGCGTAAGGAAGGGATGAACACCCTGCGTGACAGCGCGATAATTAAATTCAAGAATGGTATCACAACATACGAAGAAGTAATAAGGGTTTCTGTAGCTGATTAATCATAAAAGTTAGGGGTTTTCCTGAATGGCTTCTTTAAAAGAGCTTCTGGAGCAGATGGTTGATAAAGGCGCTTCAGATCTTCACCTCACCGCCGGTTGTCCGCCTCAAATTCGTATTGACGGAACCCTGGTGCCGGCTTCGGAAGAAATTTTAACGCCGGAGACGACTCAGCAGCTTGCCTATAGCGTGCTCACTAATTTTCAGAAGAAACAATATGAGGAAGATAAAGAGCTTGATCTCTCCATCGGGGTCAAGGGGCTGGGGCGTTTTCGGATTAATGTTTTTCGTCAGCGCGGCGGAGTCGCCGCCGCTATCCGGGCGATTCCCTATGAAATCCGCGGTTTTGAGGAACTGGGGTTGCCTAAAGTGGTCCAGACTTTCGCTGATAAACCCAAGGGGTTGTTGCTGGTAACCGGGCCAACCGGCAGCGGCAAGTCAACAACCCTGGCGGCGATTATCAACAAGATCAATATGGAGCAGCACAAACATATCCTGACCATTGAGGACCCGATTGAATATCTGCATAAGCATCGGGGCTGCATGATCAACCAGCGGGAAGTTCATTCTGACACCGAGTCCTTCCCCAAGGCGCTGAAATATGTTTTACGCCAGGATCCTGATGTTATCCTGATTGGGGAAATGCGGGATCTGGAGACTATAGAAGCGGCTTTGACGATCGCCGAGACCGGGCATTTGGTCTTCGCGACGCTACATACCAATGACGCCGCCCAAACGATTAACCGGATTATCGACGTCTTCCCGTCCCACCAGCAGCAGCAGGTGCGCACCCAGCTTTCATTTGTGCTGGAGGGTATTCTGGCTCAGCAACTGATACCGAAGTCGAGCGGATCGGGGCGCGCTTTGGCTATTGAGATTATGGTCACGACTCCGGGGATCAGGGCGTTAATCAGGGATGATAAGGTGCACCAGATCTATACGGCCATGCAGACCGGGCAGAAATTCGGGATGCTGTCGCTGAATCAGTCGTTATTTAATTTGTATCAAAGACGATTGATATCATATGAGGAAGCGATGAATCATTCGCCAAACCTCGATGATTTGCTGAGGATGATCCAGGAAAAGGGCGGGGCAAGACGTCCTGTGGGCCGGTAAAAGGGTAAATGGTATAGATATGCCTGAATTCAATTACAAAGGAAGAAACCGAAGTGGAAGTCCGGTGAGCGGTGTGCTGGAAGCTGAAAACCAGCGCGCGGTGATCAACCGGTTACGCGAGCAGGGGATAATGGTCACTTCGGTTACCGCCAAAGCCAAAAGCATTGAGATAAATATTAGTTTTGGCACTGGTATCACCATTAAGGACCTGGCTATTTTCACCCGCCAGTTTTCGACCATGATTAATTCCGGCTTGCCTTTGGTTCAGTGTCTGGATATTCTGGGAACGCAGACGGAAAATCCGCGGCTGTGTAAAATAATCAATGATGTCAAGCAGGATGTCGAGGGGGGCGCTACTTTCGCCGAAGCGCTTGGCAAACATCCCAAAGTTTTCGATCAGTTGTTCGTCAACATGGTTCAGGCCGGTGAGGTTGGCGGTATTCTCGATGTTATTTTAATGCGGTTGGCCGATTATATCGAGAAATCTGAAGCGTTGCGTAAAAAGATAAAGAGCGCTTTAATGTATCCGATGACGGTTTCCATTATCGCGTTAAGCATTGTTGTTTTGTTGCTGGTAAAGGTTGTGCCCACGTTCGCCCAGATGTTTCAGGGGCTGGGTCAGGGCTTGCCCAAGCCGACCCAGATATTGCTTGATCTTTCCGAGTTTACCCAGAACAACATCCTCTATATTTTAGGCTTTATTATCTTAGTCGTTGTCGGCATTAAGCAGGCTAAAAAGACGCCTAAGGGCCGGTTGTTTTTCGACCGTTTGACGTTAAACGCGCCGGTTTTCGGCATTCTGATCAGGAAAGTCGCGGTCGCGAAATTCACCCGGACTTTGGGGACTCTGATCAGCAGTGGTGTTTCCATCATTGAGGGTTTGAGCATTACCGCCAAGACGGCGGGTAATAAAGTGTTGGAGGAAGCGATCAACGGCGCCAAGGTCAGCATCCAGGGCGGTGAGAACATCTCTACTCCTCTGAAGGCGAGCAACGTTTTTCCGCCGATGGTTACCTCAATGATCTCGGTTGGCGAGGAAACCGGGGCTTTGGATGAAATGTTGATTAAGATCGCTGATTTTTACGACCAGGAAGTCGATACCGCCGTTGACGGTCTGACCGCCATGATAGAGCCTTTGCTGATGGCTTTTCTGGGCGTCGTTATCGGGGCGGTGATTATCGCTCTCTTCATGCCGATGCTCCAGATGACCAACATGATCAAGTAGGTAGAAGGTGATTTCTATTGTTAGGATACCAACGACAGTATCGATAGATACGGGCGGCAAAAAATGGGCGAAAAATTCTTGACACTATCGAAAAAAATCACCTGGCCAATTCACCGCGAATCTCTTTAATGAAATCATCAAAATTAGCCGGCGTACGCTCAACTTTCAGATACTTTGCCCTCTCCTTCCTCAGCTCAGAGATCCCGGGGTTGGTCTCCTCTATCTCATCCAGCAAACTGGCCTGAAGCTTGACTTTTTGTAGCAAACGCCGGGCCTCAATGGTCAAATCTTTATGCTGTAACGCCTGCCGAATCGCGAACCGTAAATTGACCTCCTGAACCGGCTTGGTGAAAAAACGACTGACGGCGCCCTCGTTAATAGCGTTGATCGCGATTTCCAGGGTCGCCTTCCCGGTCAGTATAAATCTGACCGCGTCGGGATAGTCCTTTCTCACCCGCTGGAGAAATTTCGTTCCGCTCATACCAGGCATTTCCTGGTCTGCGATAACCACATCCACAGCAGTATTGCTCAAGATATCCAGCCCCTCTTCTCCCGATGTCGCAGTGAGGATTTCATACGGTTCATGATGAAGCACCCTTTTCATACCGTCCAGGATATGCGGCTCATCATCGACAAACAGTACTTTGTGTTTCATGTTTGACCCTCTCTCTAGTTGCCCCGTCTTATTTTAACCGATTCCTTTAGCCTGGCGAGTTTATCATAATTCCATAACTTCTCCAGAACAGGCTGGGTAATGCGATTCCCGGCCGCTACCAATACCCGGTCATCAAAAGTTTCCACCGAAGAAATTAACAGATCGCCTACCCTCAAGTCGCAAATATTAACATCCATCGGAGGGATAAGCTCCGGAGCTTCCTTGCCGGATTGGGCAAAATATTTCGCGACGGCGCCCAGCAACCCGGGATCATACCAACCCGCCCGCTTTTTCATCTGGTTGAGCGCTTCCTCCCGGGCAATACCCTTCGATTCCAGTTGAACAATATCCACCAGTATTTTCAGAATCCGTGAACCAGCCGGAATTCCCTCTTCCTTGACCGCGTCCCTGGGAAAACCTTCGCCATTATACTTTTTATTCTGATACAGCACTATCCGGGTGACTGATTCCAGCCGGGGGATCCGCGCTAACAGCCTCTGGCCTATTTCCGGCACCCGGGCGATAATCGCTTCCTCAATGGGCGCCAGAGATTCCCCTGAACGATATTTTTTTCTCAGTTCGGCGGGAACGGTGACAAAGCCGATCCGGGCGAACATGGCGGCCAGTTCCAATTCCCAGGCGTTGCCAACATTGATTTGCGAGCTGATATCCTTGATATACTCGCCAACCTTTCTGACATAACCAAGCGATTCCTGGTCAACCATGGCCAGCAATTCCATGATGACCTCGACGCTGCCCTTGAGAGTCTTTTCCAGTAACTCCTTTTCCGCGGTAACCAATCGATATTGCTTAATGCCGGCCACCAGCGCCTGGGCGACCACATCCATGGAACAGGGCTTGGTCAAAAACCTGAAGATACTGCCTTCATTAACGGCCTGAATCGCGGTCTCCTGATCGGCGTTGCCGGTCAGCATCATTCTGACGCTCTCCGGCGACATCTCCTTGACCCGGGATAAAAACTGGATCCCATCCATGCGGGGCATCCGCATGTCGGAAACGATGACCGCGAACGGGCCTTTGTTCTTAACCGCGTCAAGACCTTCTTCCGCGCCGCCGGCGGTCTCGACCGGCAGAAGTTTACGCAACTGCCTTTTAAAACCTTCCAGAACATTGGGATTATCATCAACAAAGAGAACTTTTTCCGACATTTCCGGCATTATTTAATACTTCCTTGACAGATTTCCTTGCAGGCCTCCCGCCACTGGGAAACACAGTGGTCCAAGCCAAGCTCAGACAGGTATTCATAGTTGATTTTAGGCAGAATATCTTCCTCCTCGTTTTTCCCCTGGTGTTCAAAAGCAAACACGTTCGCCGTGTGAACCGCCGTCAACGAGGAAAACTGTATGTCCAGCGACATTTCCGGGTTATGGTGGAAGGCCACGGCCGCCACGATAGAATTAGGCAAGCCCCACAACCCCAGCAAGTGGGCGCCAACTTCAGCGTGCGTGGTATGAAACACTTTTTTCTCCGCTTCCCAGATCGGTATTTTCTCATTCCGTGAGATGGCAATCGTCTTACCATATTCATCCGGCAGGTTAACCGCCAAGATCAACTTGCCTGAATCATGTAAAAATCCGGCGGTCGAGGCGTCGTGACAGATTGTTTTTTCCGCTCGCTGGAAGCGGGCGATCGACTGGGCGCAGGCGCCCACCGCCAGGCTGTGATTATAAACGCTTTGGATTCTGAAGTTGGGTATCCTGAAATCCTCCAGTTCCGTAAAAACATGAACCATTAAGACCAAAGAACGGACAATATCCAGACCCAGCAGGTTAGCGGCCTGCGAAGGAGAATTGACATGATCGCGCAGGCCAAAAAAGGCCGAGTTGACCAATTGCAGGATCTTCACGCTCATCCCCACATCTTTTTCAATGATCTCCCCAACTCTCTTTATTGACGGGTCTGCCGACTGAAGCTCGTTGACAATTTCAGTGTATAAATGCGGCAAACTGGGCAACGTTCCGACTTGTGATACTAATCTCTTCAGAGTATCACTGTTGACCAAATCACGTAAACCGTAGGCCCGGGAGACTAGTTTCTTTATTTTTTCCGCGTCACACGGTTTTGACATAAATTGATGCGCCGGACCAACCGAACGAAAAATAGTTTCCCGGTCCGACTGGCCGGAAAGAACGATCCTGATGGTATCGGGAGACCGCTTCTTTACCTCCGTTAACAAGGCTGCCCCGTCCATACCCGGCATCCGCATGTCAGAGATGACCACGTCAAAATGTTCCTGCTCCATAAGTTCCAGGGCCGCCGGACCGTTTTCAGCGAAGGAAACATCCCATTCCTTTCTCATCGGCCGCAACATTCTTCTCAATCCATCCAGGATTTTAGGCTCGTCATCGACAAACATAATACGTTTTTTCATGTCAGTTCCCCTCAGTATTTAAAGGTTCTTTGCTTAAAGGTATACGGATGATAAACGTTGTGCCTTTGCCTTCCTCGGTTTCAAAAGTCAGGGCGCCCCCATGTTTGTCAACAATAACCGAATGGGCTAACGCCAGTCCCTGCCCGGTTCCTTTACCGACGTCTTTAGGGGTAAAAAAAGGGTCAAAAATACGCGCCTGAGCCTCCGGCGGTATGCCGGGCCCGGTATCGCTGACGCGGATTTCCGCCCAGCCGTCCGCGTTACGGGTGGTTACCGTAATGAGGCCTTTCCGGCCGCTGTTATCGCCCACAACGCCGGCGATGGCCTGGGCGGCGTTAACAATGATGTTCAGTATGACCTGGTTAAACTCGCCCACCAGGCAGGGCACCAGCGGTAAATCAGGCGCCAGATCCAACTTCATTTCCGCGACATATTTCCACTCGTTGCGGGCGACCGTTATCGTATTTTCGATGGCCCGGTTGATATCAACCGCGTTCTTTTCTTCGCTGCCGGGATGGGAAAACTCCTTCATCGCCCGCACGATCTTGGAAACCCGTTCAATCCCGGTCAGGGCTTGCTCCAGGGCCGGGGGGATTTCCTCCATTAAAAAATCAAGGTCCGCTTCCTCCACCGCATTATCAATCTCAATGATGATCTCCTTAAAATCAGCGGTTTGTTTGACCTAGGCGGCTAACTCCTGATATCTCTTCACCACATTACTTAAACGATGGAATGATTCCTGGAGGAAATGGGTGTTGTCGCTGACATACTGCATGGGCGTGTTGATCTCATGGGCGATACCGGCGGCCAGTTGGCCGATTGATTCCAACTTCTGGGCCTGAACCAGTTGTGAACTCATAACCTTTGTAGCCGTAATATCCCGGCCCAGCAACAGGATTTCGACGTGCTTGTCAGCGTCATCAATAAAGGGACAAACGGTAAGCCCCAGAAAACGGATTTGTCCCTCAGGGTTGGTGTAAGGAATTTCATCGATGCGAAAGGACTTGTTTTCACTGGAACTGTAAAAAATGTTCTCCAGCACCTCCGGCCATTCCCACTGGATACCGCTTTCCAGAAAGGGTGTGCCAATCATGGCCTCTCTTTTAATCCCGAAAGCGGCGGCGGCGGCGGTATTCCATTGAGAAATTTTATTCTCACCGTCGATGCCGATTATGATCGAGGAAATCGCCGATAACATCATAGCGCTTTGATTATGGGTTTTCCTGATCTCGTCCTCAATTTTCTTTTGCCTGCGGATTTCATCGTTATACTCTTTCCACCGGCGGTGATAGAGCAGGATAAAAAAACAGGTTATGATGCCACCCGCGACAAAGTGCCCGTTGAGCGTCCAGAGGGTTTTACCCTTGCCTGGCCCATTCGGCGATTGATGTGATTTTTCAAAGGATTCAGCCAGGAAAAAAAACGCCAAAGTAAAAACTATGATTATCAGTATGTCCCGGTACGCTTTTTTCTTGGCTTGAACCCTGGAAATTTGCTGCTGGCTCACGACTCTTCGCCCACCTTTTACCTAGGATACCAACCCGCCCGCTCTCACGACGCCGACCCTGGATTTTATGAATATCGGCACAGTAAGATTCATCATTAAGCGGCGCTCCCATTAAGCGGCAGAGATATGATGAAAGTCGTCCCCTCTCCCTCAACCGACTCAAAGGTAAGAGTTCCCTGATGTTTCTCGACAATTACCGCGTGGGCTAACGCCAACCCCTGGCCGGTTCCCTTGCCGACCTCCTTGGTGGTAAAGAAAGGATCAAATATTTTCGACTGTATCTCGGGCGGAATGCCCGGCCCGGTATCGCTGATACGAATCTCCACCTGGTCAGCCGCTTTCCTGGTGCTGATTGTAATCGCGCCCTTCTTCCCGGGGGACATCTCTATAACATCGCCAATCGCGTGAGCCGCGTTGACGATAATATTTAAAATAACCTGGTTAAATTCACCAAGCAGGCAGGGTACCAGCGGTAAATCAGGCGCCAGTTCCAACTTCATTTCCGCGACATATTTCCACTCGTTACGGGCCACGGTGACAGTGTTTTCAATCGCCTGGTTGATAGAGACGGCTTTCTTATCCTGACCATCGGGATGCGAGAACTCCTTCATCGCCCGGACAATCCTGGAAACCCGGCCAATCCCTTCCATGGTCTGCTCGATGGCCTTGGGTATCTCTTCCATTAAATATTCCGCGTCAGCTTCTTCAGCCGCTTCCTCGATTTTTCGCACTTCTTCCGCGGCGTCATTTTTCTCTTTTATCAGGCGGGTAAACTCCTGGTATTCAGTCAGCAGATTATTCAGGTCGCCGAAGGAATCCTTGAGAAAGTTGGTATTGTCGCTGATAAACTGCATGGGAGTATTGATTTCATGAGCGATGCCGGCGGCCAACTGACCGATGGATTCCAGTTTCTGGGCCTGGGCTAACTGCGCCCCCAACAGTTTGTTCTGGGTAATATCGGTTCCCAGAAGATAAAAACCGGCCATTTCACCCTGGTTATCGTTAACCACGCTGATAGTAATGTTAAGAAATTTTTCCCGTCCTTCTGAGTCAGTATAGGTAAACTCATCTATCCGCGCGGGGATATTATTAATGATACTCAAACTGACATTCTTGAGAATTTGCCGCCAGTCCCACTGGATGCCGCATTCCGGGAACAATTTGCCAATCGCGTCTTTCGCCTCGATCCCGAAAGTCTCTTCCGCCGCTTTGTTCCATTGGATTATCTGGTCTTTGTCATCGACGCCGATTAAAATGGAGGAGATCGCGGCCAACAACCGGGCGTTCCGCATGTGTATCAACCGCAGCTCTTCTTCAGCCTGTTTCCCCTTGATGACGGCGGCCAGAACATTGGAAGCCGCCCAAAGCAGAAAATGCTCTTCTGTTTCGCTTAA
>JAJRWM010000119.1 GCA_024276815.1 bacterium | reverse complement strand
TTCCAGAGCCTTGAAGTATCGGGGGAAATCTCGTCACCCAGTAAAATCGCTCCGTTATGCTCACCGAACTCAAGCTTAAGATCAACCAGGTCAATCCCCAAGGCTCGAAAGTAGTTAACCAGCACGGTATTGATTTTCAAAACCATATCCTTGCAGATTTTGATTTGTTCTGGACTTGCCAGGTTCAACACTTTAATGTGATCATCATTAATCAGCGGGTCGCCAAGCTCATCGTTTTTAAAATAGGTTTCCACGACCGGGTTAAGCAACTCGACGCCTTCGTCAAGCCCCAAACGTTTCGCGATACTGCCGGCGGCGATATTCCGCACCACGAATTCCACCGGAATAATATCCAGTTTTTTAACCAGCATCTCACGCTCATCAAGAAGCTCCACAAAATGAGTGGGAATATTGTGTTTTTCGAGCAATTGAAACAGTTTCGCGGAAATCTGGTTATTACAGATTCCTTTATCCTTGATAGAGCCTTTTTTTTGCGCGTTAAAGGCCGTAGCGTCATCCTTGAAGTACTGGATAACCAGGTTATGATCCTCAGTTGAATAAACTATTTTCGCTTTACCTTCATACAAATTATCTACTTTTTCCATGTTTTAAACTTTCTTTCAGGGTTTTTTTATGAGACTGGGCGGGAAACGATGTATTCGTTCATTTTTCCTGTCCGCGACATAGATATTGCCGGCGATATCGACCGCGACGCCCATCGGATATCTGAATTGTTTGGCATCGTAACCGGAATCCAGATAGGTATTCTTGTTATTATCGGCGTCAATCCCCAAGGATCCGATAAACTTACCTTCATTATCGAATATCTGCACACGGTTATTCTTGCAATCGGCCACATAAATATTGCCCACCAAGTCAGTGGCGATCCCATTCGGTTCATAAAAATTGCCATGTTTCGTACGTTCCTTGCGAGACGGTTTCTTATTGCCCAGGGTCAGCAAAAGATTGCCCTCCTGGTCGAACTTAAAAACCTGATGCAACCCCTGGTCGACAACCCAGATATTCATTTTCAAATCAACAGCGACATCAACAGGATATTTAAACTGCCGACGGTTCTTGGTTTTTTTGCCGCCAATTGTCATCAAGTGCCGGCCTTCGTTGGTAAATTTCTGGACGCGATGATAGCCATAATCAGCCACGTACACGTTACCCAGCTTATCGATACCAATCCCTCTCGGTTCATAAAGTTTCCCGGTATAATAGCCCAGCTTGATGGTCTGTTTCGGCCCCCAGCTCAGAATGAACTCGTTATCCTTGCTGAACCTTTGAATTTGGTTGTTGAGCGAATCACAGACGAAGATATCGCCGTTAGGAGCAATCGCGAGATCTTCCGGTTTATAGTAGGTTCCCGGCTGATATTTTTTCGAGGTCCTGATCCCGGCGTCCACCAGGTTAAAATCATTTCTTTTCGCTCCAATATTCGAGATAAACGCGCCCTTGGCGTTAAATTTCTGAATTCGATGGTTGAGCCAGTCAGCGACATAAATATTACCTTCCTCATCGACATCAACGCTGGAAGGCTCATAAAACTCGCCCCACTTTTTCCCCGATATCCCAAAAACGAGATAACCGAGTTGGGAAAGTTTACTGGTCAGCATACGTGTTCGGGCTTTGCCTTCTTCGCTGGCATATTACAGTTTAGCGCTGATACTGGCGACTTCATCTTTTTTAACGGAAATTTTCTTATTCACAGCCATATAATCTTTCCGGGCGAGCCTCAACTCGTAGTCGCCAACGAAAAGCTGGGCCAAGGTAATAGGCGTAACACCTTTCAGGAACCCGTTCAGGAAAACCCGGGCGCCCTGAGGTTCGGAAACAACCACCAGCGAACCAAGCTCGCCCTGATGGCTTAAATTCACATTGATGGTCGTGATTTTATCAGACAGGAGGGATATCTTGGCTTCCCACGGATTATACCCTTCCTTGATCAACTTGATTGTGTGTTCGCCAATTGGCAGACGATTGAGAGTAAGCGGACTGCTTCCCAGGGGCAGGCCATCAACAACAACCAAGGCGTCGCCTGGCTTGGTTGAGATTGCCAGCGTACCGCTTTTGCCGGCTTCGATCTCCTTCATCTCGGCGGAAACCAACTCGATTTGATCTGGTTTAACCCGCACTTTTTGCTCATTAATATAGTATCCGTTAATAAACATTGAGACCACGTGCGTGCCGACCTTAACACCCTGCATTGACACAGGCGTATTCCCCATTGATACCCCGTTAAGAAATACTTGCGCTTTATCGGGGCTGGATGAGATCGCCAAAGAACCGGTTTGGCGGACTTGCGACTCTCCTCCGGCTTCGGAGCCGGGCATTAAAACGCGGTTGTAGATTTTCGCGGATAATTCGTTAATCAGTCTCATAACATCATCAACGCTGGAGCCCATAACTTTCTCACCGATGATAGAGCCTGTCTCAACCTGACCCAAGTGAGCGTCGATCCTGAAGTTGTTGCCAATCTTGATGAAGCTACCCATAATCATCAACTCGGCTCCCAGCATCTTCCCGATTTCCCTGGCTGACTCGCCGCCAACAATCCCGGTTTGCTCCAGTTCCAATTCTTTTAAAGCCTGTTGCAGCCTCTGCCTTTCCACAACTTTAACGCCGCCGTTGGCCGAGAGTTCAGTTATCAACATCTGGGGAATTCCCGTAGATAGATAGTCCAGCGACGTTTTCCCGGTATTGTTCTGGAAGTCAAGCACCGCCAGGGTTCGCAAACCTCCGGCAAACGAGGCATTCGTAAAAAGCAGACAAACGGTTAGCAAAGCAGACATCAAGATACGTTTCATATTTTTCCTCCGGTTAAGCATTATTTACTATAATGGAATTCATTTTCACTGTCAATCTTTTTATCCTCGTTTGCAAGAAATAAGCATAAACATCTTAATCCGGGCGCTTAATTCGCTTTGGTCCACATTATATATTTGTCTTAAATTTATTATCCATGCTAACATCCCTCTGGAGTTACCTTGTTTTATCTGGTGAACATCATGAGAGATCAAACGCTTCGCCTTTTTCTGACCTGCCTTTTCATATTGTCACTGACTATCCGTCTCAGCGGCTGGACCGGTTCTGACCATAAATTAATGCTTCGCGAGGCCTTAACCCGTCTGCCTCTGGAAATGCGTATTATTTTCTTTGACAATTCCGAAAACAGCAGTCCTTTCCGGCTTCAATTTGAAGCCGGCGCGGTCAAGCCTGACCGGGTTTTTCACGATACCATCAATCATGTTTGGCATGTAAAGATCGGCAAAAACGGGCGGCGCTACGGTAAAGCCCCCCGAAAAATCGCTTCCGAAGTTTACTTGCTATCCCGCTTGGCCGCCTCCCCCGGCAGGATATCAGACTTTGCCGAAGAACTCGGTATCGCGTCTCATTACCTGGCTGATATCAACAATCCTCTGCACACCGGGACTCACCCCCTGGAAAAAAAGATGCACTCCCGGTTTGAAAGGAACTTTCAAAAACACGGTATCAAGGCCTGGCAATTTGACGGTTATGATTACTATCCCGACATAACTTCCTGGGTAAAGAACTCGGCCAGATGGAGTTGGCGATATTATGACAGCTTCATTCAGGCTTATCAAAAGAATGGTTTCCCTGAAGTAATTGAATCCTCAAGAGTATGCTACGAACATGGCATTAATGATATTATTGATTTATTTTACAATGTTTACGTTCGATGCGGTAGTTTACTTTATCAATTCCCCCAAATCACTAACAGTGATTATCAAATTGCTCTAAACTCCGCATCCGAAAAAGAATTGTCACAAATTTATTACATCAGCCCCAGGCTGGCTCTGCGCATAGTGCGTTATCGCCAGAGACACCAAGGCTTTAGCGACCTGGATGAATTATTGAAAATCAAGGGTGTGAGCAAAAAAAAGTTGCGCAAGATTAAACTCTTGCTATCATTAAAACAATAGGAGCTTACCATGGATTACTATCAATTGTTAACATCAGCTGCTTTCAGCATGGTCGGAGTAGTGTCGTTTATTATCGCTTATTTTATCTTCAATCTTATCACCCCATTTGACTTCAGCCGTGAATTGTAAGAGAACAAAAACGTAGCGGTAGCCATAGTTTTGGCCGCTATCTTCCTGGGGCTCGCGCACATAATAGCGGCGGCCCTGTATTGATGTAACAATCATGTTACTAACGCAACATTTTCATCACACTATTTATTGATTTTTAACAACAAAAAACAATGATAACCATAAGCGATTTCATAGTTTCACAAACCTCGTAAGTTAACATATTCTTAATAATAATAACAATTTTGCATATTACATTGTCAACCGGTAATTTTTTTTTGTATTATTAACGCTATTGGCATAATACTTGCCAATGTTAAATTGAGCGAGTGAATATGCCACAAAGCATACCTTCTCTGTTTTGCGCTCTTTTATCATAACAAACCTGCCCCGTCCGGCTTGTGACGGGGGAATGCTTCGCGACATAAACGCGGTGAAATTTATCACAAAAAGGAGGATGGGACATGGAACAACTTATGACAATTGAGGATGTGGCGAACTATCTGAAAATGAGTAAAAACAAGATATACACAATGGCGCAGCGAAACCTGATACCGGCTTCAAAGATCGGCAATCAGTGGCGCTTCACAAAAAACACTCTGCATGACTGGATTGCCCAAAAGAGTAATCGTGACAATTTAAACAGTTAGATAACTGACGGGTCTATGCGGGTGGATAACGATTATCCCGCGCGTAGGCCCGTCTTGTTTCACCAGGATTTAAATTTATTCCCGTGAAACGAGACATCACGGAATCCCTTTATTTTCGCCGTAAAGCGCTTGCCCCATTTCACGAACGCCTTATCAATGAAACTTAAATTCTCTTGACAAGTTCACTCATCAAGGTAAGATATGCTTGTTGTTCAGGAGGATTAATGAGTAAACGTTTACCTTGCCTTGCCATATTTTTTATTATGGTCGCCGCCATTGTCAGCGCCGAACAAACTCAAAATTTGAATAATAACAAGGGAGAAATCACGTTACGCGTCAGGGTTCTGGTTAAGGAGGCCCCGTCTTTTCCGATAACCACAACCGGTGACTACTGGCTTTATGACGAGATCAAGGGCGAAGAAATATTATACGGGGGCAATTCCTTCAGCTTTGTTACCGAATCCGTACCAGGCGGAATTAAAATTCCTTTTGCCGGCGTTTTTAGCGGTTCGGTTCGCTTAATACCGGTTGGCAAGGCCAAGGTCAGGATTGGCAATCAATTATATCGTGGTGAATTATTGATTACTAAACAGGATAACCATCTGCTCCTGATCAACTTTATTGACCTGGAAGAATACCTGTACGGGGTTATTCGTAAAGAAATTTCCCCCAACTGGCCGGTTGATGCTGTCAAGGCCCAGGCTGTCGCCGCCCGAACTTACGCGTTTTATCAAATGATAGTCAACCAGGCTCAGCCGTACGATCTTGACGCGACAACGAAATCCCAGGTATACGGTGGTTACAAAAGCGAGGCTCCTGGTTCGATTAACGCGGTTGAAAAAACAAAGGGCGAGGTGCTGACTTTCCGAGGCGAACCGGTCCTGGCTTTGTTTCATTCCAACTGCGGCGGCGCGACTGAAGATGTTAAGAACGTGTTCGGCAATGATGATATCCCCTACCTGAGAAGCGTACCCTGTCAGTATGGCCGAAAATCCAAACATTATAGATGGGAACAGACTATTGCTCTTGATAAAATTTCAACCGCGTTAAGCAACCGCGGTTATCAAACCGGTCGTTTAAGAGAGCTGACAGCGGTTAAAAACCGCCACAGTGACCGAATCGGGAAAATTAATATTATTCACAGCAGGGGCCGGCTGACATTAACCGGAACGGAGTTTCGGAAAGCGCTTGGTTACAACCTGATTAAAAGCACTATTTTTAACGTTAAGGTTAAAAACGGGCAGGCGTATTTCAGCGGCCGCGGCTGGGGTCATGGCGTCGGACTTTGCCAGGACGGCATGAGGGATATGGCCGAGCGGGGGTTTTCCTACATTCAGATTCTTCAGCATTATTATCAAGGTACTAGCCTGGAAACCCTCTACGAGATTTACCGCAGGGCCGGCTTTGTTAATTGACGCGCTAACTTTTAAAGCCCACCTTGGCGAACTCAGGACCAGCCTGCGAAACGCCCGCCTGGAAAAAGTCGTCACGATTTCATACAACCGTTATTCCTTTATTTTTCAAACCGTCAACAATAAAACAGTCGCTCTCTATGTCGAAGCCAGTTATGACCAGGCCCACCTGTTATTAACAGACAAAAAGTTCAGCAAATCTCAAAAAACTCCCTTCAATCAATCACTGAGGAAAAACTTCCTGGGAGCGAAACTAAGGGATATCAGTCAGCCGCAATTCGACCTGGTCGCCCGTCTTGATTTTATCAAGCCAGGCGATATCTCGGGCGATTTGGCGGTATCATTGATAATTGAGCTATGTCCCCGAAAATCAAACTTGCTCATCCTGGATAGTGATTCGGACCGAATCATCGATGTTATGATCAAGGTTCCGGCGGGGAAAAACCGTTACCGCACCCTTTTGCCCGGCGAAACATACCGCTTGCCACCGTTGCCATCCCAGTACCTTAATCCATATCGGATCAGCGAGAATGACTGGGGTACTCTTGACAAAAGAACGATCTGGGGTATCAACGCTCAAGTTATAAGTGAAATTAAGGATGATTATGGAAAATTCCAAGACCTGATTAATTCGGGGGGGGGAGAGGTTAACCTATATCGGATTATGGATAAATCTTTCCTGACCCTGATCTCGTTAAAGAGTTTACCTTTTCTTAAAACCTACCGAACCGTTAATGACGCCCTGACAGAGTATTACGATGAAACATACCCATCGTTTCGGCTAAAAAAACGTCAAAAGGTTTTAGAGCAGCTCTTAAAAAACAGCAAAAAAAAGCTAACCAGACGCTTGACCAGGATAAGCAAAGATATGGAAGTCTCTCAAAACTCAGAATATTTTCAGCGGCTGGGAGATTTAATATTAGCCAACCTCAACAATATTCACATCCAAGAGGACAAAATCGAACTTCATGATATTTTTGAAGAGGACGCTCCGTTGCTTGTCATTAAAATTGATCCCCGGAAAAGTCTCGCGGAAAACGCGCGGCAATACTTCAGCCGGGCTAAAAAAGCCAGACGCGGCCTTGAGTTGATACAGTCAAGGCTCGGCGAAACCAAGGATGAGATAGAACAAGTTAACGCCTGCTTAAGCGCCGTCTCTGACATGAACGATATCGATGCCGTAGAGCGCCTGATTAACCGATATCGAATGCGGAGCGATAAAGCGAAGGTCTCCTCCCACAAGGATCTAAACAATAAATTCCAGGGGATATTCCGCATTATTAAAAATGACATTTACCAATTCTGGGTAGGTAAGAACCAGAAAGGCAATGAAAAGTTGTTAAAGCAACTGAAAGGCAATGATATCTGGATGCACACGGTCGGGTATCATGGGGCACATCTGGTAATAAAAACAAACCAGAAAAACAAGGAAATCCCGTTGCCGATATTAATCGAAGCGGCTTCAATCGTTGCTTATCACAGCAAAGCCCGCGACCGGGAAAAAGTGGAAGTAGATTACACCAGGGGCAAATACGTGTTCAAGCAAAAAGGAAAGGTCGGCGCTGTAACTTACTCTCAACAAAAGACTCTTATTGTCTCTCCAGCTAAACATGTCGATGATTTGAAAAAATGAGGTAATCTCAAAGGGTAATGCGTCAGTGAAGTGGGGGATTAGCTGGTAGTGTCATGCCAGCGTATGCAGGAATCCAGTGGATTCCCGTTGGCACAGGAATGACAAAGAAGGTCTTTTCCCCGGAAGACTGACGCGTTACCTCAAAGGCAATAAATTCCTTGACAATTAGTTTAGCAATTGATAGGATTGTTCATCCACCATTTGACTTTTGGGACAGGAAATGTCTGACTATAAATTATTGAGTTATTCCATATTTTTTTCTATTGCCTTCCATATATTCATATTTCGTTCTCTTATCAATCTCAGAGTCGCCTCGCCCTCGTTTTCCGCGTTGAATCAGGTGGAAATTATTTTCACACAAGACGTTTTACCTGACTTTTCGGTTAGCGGTCTCACTGATTTCACTCCACTTGACGCCAACCTTGTCAACCCCTTACCACAACAACTTGAAGGTGGAAAAAGATCAGAAGCTACTGATTTGCCAAAATTCAATAAAATCAACTATTTGAGAGGAGGAGAAGCATCTAATTTCGAATCAATGTTGCCCCTCCAGTCCTTACCTGAAAAAACTAACCTGGGTGTAAATTTTTCTGATAGACAATACAGCAAGGTAGTTCCTGATTTCAGGAGTGACGGACTGGATTTATTGAGCGGTGAGGTTTTGGCGCAAGAAACTGGAGTTCTTGCCGCGAGACCATCAACCGCCGCAATAGCTAACAAACAAGAACAGTTACCAACTATCAACAAAGGAGATTTTGTAAAAAAATATCAAAAAGAGTTATTGGAAAGAATTAGGAGTGTTATTAACTATCCGGGGTGGGCCAGAAGAGCGGAAATTCGGGGTCAGGTAACATTAGAGTTATTAATTAAACACGATGGCGTGGTTGCCAATATTGGAGTATACAAAACATCAGGAAACTCCCGCTTGGATGAAGAAGCGATAAAAAGTGTGGCTTCCATAAGCTCTTTCCCTGAATTACCGAAGGAGTTGGCAGCCAACCAGGCGAAAGTACTGATTCCGGTTACCTATAACTTGAATTAGGAGCGGTTGTTTTGGCTAAAGGAACCTCTCAACCCCCGGTAAACAGGAAGGCGTTGCGTTTTTTAGAAGAGGGGCTTGCTCTTCTGGATAGTAATGATTTCGCTAAAGCTGAGCGTAAATTTGAAATTGCCGTTGATTGAGAACCTGATTTCGCTGTAGCTTATTTTTATCTGGGAAACGCGTTTTTCGAACAGGAGTTAATAAGCGAAGCGATTACCGCTTTCGAAAAAGCCTTGGCGATTGACCCCGGCAATGATGATTTGGCCGAATTAGTCAATGATATCAGATCGTTAGCGAGCATCGCTTAACCCCGGCTAACAGCATTTCCGAAATTCTCTTTCTTATTCATATTCAATTTGATATTTTTGGCCCCAATTATTACAGGAGGTGATAATTAAATGAATGGTATATCAGGAATTGTATCCAGTATTATCCTTTTAGGAATCGGTGTTCTGGCAGGATACTTCTTCTATAGATTTACAGCGAAAAACAAAATATCAAACGCCAAATCAGTAGCGGATGATATTTTGGCGGAAGCCAGGAAAGAAGCTGAAAATCTTAAAAGGGAAAAAATTGTCGAAGCAAAGGACGAGCTGTATAAGGCTCGCAGTGATTTTGAGAAGGAAACCAAGGATCGACGTGTTGAATTACAAAACATGGAGAAACGAATCCTTCAGAAAGAGGATAATCTAGACAAAAAGTATGACCAGCTAAGCTTGAAAGAAAAACAATTCAACGCGAAAGAAGCTGAGCTGGCAAAGCAATTCGAAAAATTAAACACTCAGAAAAACGAGCTGGACGAAGTAATTAACGACCAGAAGAAAAAACTGGAAGAAATATCAGGGATAACCTCGGAAGCGGCTAAAAACATCCTGATCGAGAAAATGGAAAATGAAGCTCGATATGAGGCCGCCAAGAAGATACGAGTCATTGAAAAAGAAGCTGTTGAGACCGCGGATAAAAAAGCTCGTGAAATCATCAGTCTATCCATTCAGAGATATGCCGCTGATCATGTCGCGGAGACCTCGGTTTCGGTGGTCGCGTTGCCTAACGACGAGATGAAGGGGCGGATAATCGGACGTGAAGGCCGCAATATCAGGGCTTTTGAGACGGCGACCGGAGTTGATTTGATTATTGACGACACTCCCGAAGCCGTTGTCATATCGGGTTTCGATCCTATTCGTCGAGAAGTTGCCAGGATCACTCTTGAAAAGTTGATTCTTGACGGCCGGATTCATCCCGCTCAAATCGAGGAAGTTGTCACCAAGGTTGCCAAAGAAGTGGAAGTTAGCATCATTGAAGAAGGCGAACGAGTTCTTTTTGATCTGAATATTCACGAAGTGCATCCTGAGTTGGTAAAATTGCTGGGGCGTCTGAGATACCGTACCAGTTACGGCCAGAACGTGTTAAAACATTCTGAGGAAGTCGCTTATCTGGCCGGGATCATGGCCGCGGAGTTGAACCTGGATGAGACGTTAGCCCGCCGGGCTGGTTTATTGCATGATATTGGCAAAGCCGTTGACCATGAAATCGAGGGAACCCACGCTCAGATTGGCGCCAATCTGGCCAAGAAATATGGGGAGTCGCCGGTGATTATCCAGTCTATCGCGGCTCATCATAACGACGAAGAACAGGAGTCAATCATAGCGGTATTGATCCAGGCTGGCGACGCGATATCGGCGGCTCGGCCGGGAGCGCGGCGCGAAACTTTAGACAGCTATATCAAGCGTCTGGAGAAACTGGAGACGGTAGCCGACTCTTTTAAGGGCGTTGATAAATCCTTCGCGATCCAGGCTGGCCGTGAAGTTCGGGTTGTTGTTGAGAATGAAGCTGTCGACGATATCCAGGCTTTACAGCTTTCACGCGACATCGCGCGGAAGATTGAGGAAGAGTTACAATATCCCGGTCGAATCAAGGTTACGGTAATTCGTGAATTCAGAGCGACAGAGTACGCCAAGTAGTCTGAATGATAGTAGAAAGGTAACTTTTTGTTGAAAGTATTATTTATTGGTGACATTGTCGGTAAAATCGGTCGTCACGCGGTATATAACCTGCTACCCCGGATTAAAGAACAAGAAGGAATTGATCTGGTTATCGCTAATTCAGAAAACACCGCCGGCGGAATGGGGATTACCTCAAAAATAGCGCACCAGTTATTAAGTTATGGCGTTGATATCATCACCATGGGCAATCATGTATGGCGGAAAAATGAGTTATTATCAACGATTGATGAAATACCCAACTTCATCCGTCCGGCCAATTACCCGCCCGGAACTCCGGGCAACGGTTACGTGATATACGACTATCTGAACATGTATAAGGTCGCGGTAATCAACATTGCCGGCCGGGTTTTCATGGACAACCTGGACTGTCCGTTCAGAACGGCTGACAATATTCTCTCAGGGTTACCGGATGACGTCAGGATAATCATCGTCGATTTTCACGCTGAGGCGACTTCTGAAAAAATAGCCATGGGGTGGTATTTAGCCGGCCGGGTCAGCGCGGTTATCGGCACCCATACCCACGTAATGACGGCCGATGAAAGTATCCTCGCCAACAGGACCGCTTACATCACGGACGTTGGCATGACCGGCCCCTTTGACTCCGTTATCGGGGTCAAAAAAGAAATCGCGTTATCGAGATTTCTGACCTGTATGCCGGCGCGTTTTGAAGTAGCGTCAAGAGATGTCCGGTTATCAGCGGTGGTAATCGAAATTGAAAACACGACTGGTAGAGCCGCGTCTATTGACCGGCTCCAGCTAAAAAGTAATACAGACAAACATAATGATGACAAATGAACGTCAAATCCTTCAGGTTAGCGAATTAACCAGGCAAATCAAGGGAACGCTGGAAATAAATTTCGGCAACGTCTGGCTTGAAGGTGAGATTTCCAATTTACGCCAGCCGGCCTCCGGTCATTATTATTTAACTTTAAAAGATGATAAAAGTCAGATTAAAGCCGTCTTGTTTCGTTACCAGATCGGCAATCTGAGATTCAGGCCTGAGGATGGGCTTAAGGTTATTGTTCACGGCAAGGTAAGCGTCTATGAACAGCGCGGCGAGCATCAGATCATTCTGGACCAGATGGAGCCGGCCTGCTTAGGCGCTTTGCAGTTAGCTTTCGAGCAGCTAAAAAGAAAACTTGAAAATGAGGGTTTATTCGATGAGGCGAATAAGAAGCCGATCCCCGCGTTTCCCCAGCACATCGGCGTAGTCACTTCAAGCACCGGGGCGGCTTTTCAGGACATCCTCAATATAATCTACCGCCGTTTTTGCAATATCCATATCACCCTATACCCTGCCAGGGTTCAGGGCGAAGGATCAGCCGCGGAAATTTCACAGGCAATCGAATACTTCAACGCCCAAAAAGAAGTCGACGTCATCATCGTGGGACGCGGCGGCGGCTCCCTGGAAGATTTATGGGCCTTTAACGAAGAAGTGGTTGCCAGGGCGATATTCAAGTCGCATATTCCGGTAATCTCCGCGGTTGGCCATGAGATTGATTTCACGATCAGCGATTTTGTCGCCGACCTCAGAGCGCCGACCCCTTCAGCGGCGGCGGAACTGGTAGTACAAAACAAAGAGGAAATCAAGTCGCGTCTGGAAAATTTACGATATCAGTTTATCAACAGGATGAAAAACCTGATTGATTACTACCAGCAGCGTCTTACCAGCTATGAAAAAAGCGCAGGTTTCAGGGAACCGCGTAATCAGTTGATGCAACGTCGCCAGTATATTGACGACTTGGACGAAAAACTGGTTTTTTTTATGCGGCGCAAACAAACGGCGTTAAGCCATAGTATTACCAATTTACATCAGAGGCTTTTAACCCATACTCCTATCAACCAGTTAAAATTAATAAAAAACCGCTACCAGAATATTTCGGAGAAATTGCTGTCAGTATTCCGAAATGAACTAACCAACAAAAAATCAAATTTTGCCAGTTTGTTAAGACAGCTCAACGCTTTAAGTCCTCTCTCAACTCTTGAGAGAGGTTACGCTATTTGTTGGAAATTACCGGAACAAACAGTCATAACCAGTTCGTCTCAGGTAAACAAAGATGACCAGGTACGTGTTAAAATCAGCAGGGGTATAATTATCTGTCGTGTGGAGGAAGCGGAATGAAGAAAAAGGAATTGAATTTTGAAACATCATTTAAGCGGCTGGAGGAAATCGTTGAGGAACTGGAAAGCGGTGAGTTAAGCTTGGAAAAATCGCTTAAGATTTTTGAGGAAGGCGTAAAATTATCTCGTGTTTGTTCCAACAAACTGGATGAAGCCGAGAAAAAGATAGAGATACTGCTGAAAAATCAGGATAATGAACTGGAAGCTGTACCTTTCGACCAAAAAAAGAAAGCTCCCGTCAGAAACAAGTCTCTTGAGGTGGGCAATAACAATGAAGAGGCTAACGATATCAGCCTTCTTGAGGAAGAAAAAGAGGAAGAGGGGGGCAAGCTTTTTTAGGATATGGATAACTTTCTCTCCACCTACCGCGAAAAAATCGATGAAGCGCTGGACCGCTACCTCCCGGCCAAGGACTGTTATCCGAAAAAGCTGCATCAGGCCATGCGCTACTCAGTGTTCGCCGGCGGCAAAAGAATACGGGGTATTTTAGCCCTGGTCAGCGCCGAGATTTTCGAAGTTAGTGAAGACGCAAGCCTGCGGCTGGCCGCGGCGATTGAATGCGCTCACACCTATTCTTTGATTCATGACGATTTGCCGGCCATGGATAATGATGATATCAGGCGAGGTAAACCGACAAATCACAAGATTTATGGCGAGGCGCTGGCTATTTTATCCGGTGACGCCCTTTTAACTCTCGCTTTTCAGCTGATTTCGGAAATTCCTGGTAATTTTGGCGCCGTTACGCAAATTTCAGGTGAGTTTTCCCGGGTTTTGGGTTCCCAGGGTATGGTTGGCGGTCAGGCGGTAGACATGGAGTCGGAGAACAAGGAAATTGACATCCCGACTTTACAATATATCCACACTCACAAAACCGGCGCGCTCATTAATTTTTCGGTCGTCAGCGGCGCGCTTCTTGG
>JAJRWM010000118.1 GCA_024276815.1 bacterium | reverse complement strand
CTGCAATAAATACAGATATTATTAACTTTTAAAGTTTTTAGTGCTTGAACGACACGCACGGCTCGCCTGGAAAGGGGCGTGGGGAAGAAACCTTTTAAGACAAGAGGTTTGCCCCACAAAATTTCCGGGGGAACTCCAATTTTGGTGACGTTGACAGGTTGGCACGAAAAATGATAGCATCTTATTAAACTACCGGAGAAATCTATGGCCGAGGATTTTTTTAATTTAGGTAAGGTGTCCACTTATCCTTTGGCAGAGCGGAAAAACAAGGTTTCCGTCAATGATTTTGTCTCTTTAAACCAAAGCTTTTCCCTGAAAGGCTTCCTGAATTCCCTCCCCAATCAGTTGATTGGTATAGACTTTCGTAAATTTCTTGACCTGTGGGCGCGCGCTGTCAACAAACAAAAAAAGGTCATCCTGATGATGGGCGCTCACGTCATTAAGTGCGGTCTTTCGCCGATGGTGATCGACCTTATCAAGCGTAATATAATTACCGCGGTCGCGCTTAACGGGGCCGGCGCGATTCACGACTTTGAGATCGCCTGCAACGGAGCCACCAGCGAGGAAGTCAGCGACGGTCTGCAAAACGGCCGTTTTGGCATGGCTGAGGAAACCGCTCAGGTAATTAATAATTGCTGGAAAGACCGGGGAAGGCTGGGAGCCGGTTACTCTCTGGGACAACTGATCGCTGAGAGCGATTATCCCCATAAAGACAAAAGCATCCTGGCCGCGGCCTTTGAGAGTGATATCCCGCTGACCGTGCATGTCGCGCTGGGCACGGATATTATCCACCAGTCCCCCCACGCTGACGGCGGCGCGATCGGGCAGGCCAGCTACCAGGACTTCAGGCGCTTTATCAGCGTGGTCAGTCAACTGGAAGAGGGAATAATCATTAATTTTGGTTCGGCCGTCATCCTGCCCGAGGTGTTTCTGAAAGCGTTAACCACCGCCAGAAACTGCGGCTTTGAAGTCGATAATTTTACGACGGCCAACTTTGATATGGTCTATCACTACCGCCCGCGGGTTAATGTGGTCAACCGGCCGACGGAAAGCGGCGGGCAGGGTTTTAACTTCATCGGGCAGCACGAGTTGATGTTTCCCTTGATCTATTATGGAATACTGAGCGAACTTCAGGGAGATTAAATTATGAGTCAGAATCAAATCAAGGAGCAACTATTAGCCAGCGCTTCTGTCCTCGAAGAAATGTCGAGAAGCCTGACCGAAGAGATAAAAAAAGCGGCGGGGTTGATAGTCGAAGCCATCAAGGGCGGCGGCAAACTGGTGCTTTTTGGCAACGGCGGCAGCGCCGCTGACGCCCAGCATATCGCCGCTGAAATAGTCGGTCGTTTCAAGAGTCACCGGCGGGGTCTGCCGGCGATAGCTTTAACCACCAACGCCTCCATCCTGACCGCGGTTTCAAACGATTTCGGTTACGAGACAGTTTTCGCGCGGCAGGTGGAAGCCCTGGGAAGGCCGGAGGATGTCTTCGTCGGCATCAGCACCAGCGGCAATTCCCCGAACATTCTGTTAGCCCTGGACTGGGCTAATCAGTTAGGCGGCAAAACGATCGCCCTTACCGGGGCCAGGCGGGGCAAACTGGATAAAGTCGCGGACCTGGTAATCAAAATACCCAGCGAGGATACTCCCCGTATCCAGGAAGGTCACATCGCCGTCGGGCATATTATCTGCGGCCTGGTTGAAGAAGCGGTCCTGGGCGATGGGGACGACGAATGAACGGAAACTATCAATGAATAATATTACCTTCGAAAAACTCGAACGGCTTTGCCTGAAGTTCAGTTCAGCCAGGATACTGGTCATTGGCGATATTATCGTTGACAAGTACATCTGGGGTAAAGTCAACCGGATCTCGCCGGAAGCGCCGGTGCCGATTGTCAATGTCGAGAAAGAAACCTTCTCCTGGGGCGGGGCGGCCAACGTGGCCCAAAACATAAAATCCCTGGGCGGGGGAGTCGCTTTGGCCGGGGCGCTGGGAAATGACAGTATCGGCCAACGGCTTTTAGCCGATCTCAAGGAAAAACAGGTTGACTGTCAGAGCATCATCGTTGACTGTGAAAGGCCGACCACCTTGAAGACCAGGATAATCGCCCACAGCCAGCAGGTGGTCAGGGTGGACTATGAGGTCAAGCGGGAACTTGGCCCGTCGGTCCAACAGGAGCTGGTCGCCGGCATCTTGAACGTCATACCCGCTATCCAGGCGGTCGTGATTTCGGATTACGCCAAAGGAGTCGTCAGCCCGCGATTGATCAACGATATTATTAACACCGCCCATGAAAACAGAATTCCGGTAATTGTCGATCCCCAGGTCACGCACTTTAAACATTATAAAAAAGTAACCGTTATCACGCCCAATCACCTTGAGGCCGGGCAAATGAGCGGTATTGACATCGTTGACGATGCCAGCCTGGTAGAAGCCGGTAAACACTTACTTGCGCTGCTGGATTGCGAAGCGGTCCTGATTACCCGCGGCGAAGAGGGAATGGCCCTGTTCCGGGGAGATGAATACATCATGATTCCGACGGTGGCTCGCGAAGTTTATGATGTTACCGGCGCCGGCGATACGGTCACCGGTGTTTTCGCGCTCGCGATTTCAGCCGGGGCCAGTCTTAAGGAAGCCGCCTTCCTGGCTAACCACGCCGCCGGAATCGCGGTTGCCGAGGTCGGCGCCGCCAGCGTGAAAAGGGACGATCTCCTGAGCGCGGTTAAGCTTGCTCTGGGTCAGGCCTGTTATGATAAAAGATAAAATCAGGGATAAAAACGAGTTGAAGGGAATTTTAGCGCCGCTGCGGGAAGCAGGGAAGCGGGTGGTTTTTACCAATGGCTGTTTTGACATTCTTCACCTGGGGCATATCCGTTACCTGGAGAAGGCCCGCGGATACGGGGATCTTCTGGTGGTTGGAGTAAACACCGATCAGTCGATCAGGCGTCTCAAGGGCGAGAATCGGCCGCTGTATTCCCAGGCCGAGCGAACGGAAATTTTAGCCGCCCTTGAGGTCGTCGACTGGGTTACGCTTTTCGATGAAGACGATCCCCGGGTCTTGATCTCCGAGTTAAAACCGGATGTTCTGGTTAAAGGCGGCGATTATCAAATTGAGGAAATTCTGGGACGGGAGATTGTCTGGCGGCAGGGCGGCGAAGTCAAAGCTGTTCCCCTGGAGCCGGGATTTTCCACCAGCGCACTGATAAATACTATTTTGGAAAGGTTTGTTGATGGTTAAAAAGAAATACAACGGAGTGAAATATATTTTTGTCACCGGCGGGGTGGTCTCCTCTCTGGGTAAGGGAATCGCGGCGGCCAGTATCGGCTGTATCCTGGAGCGTCACGGCTTCAAGGTGAGCCTCTTGAAGCTGGATCCCTATATCAACGTTGACCCCGGCACCATGAATCCTTTTCAGCACGGGGAAGTCTTTGTCACGGATGACGGGGCGGAAACAGACCTGGACCTTGGGCACTATGAACGCTTTACCGGCGTAAAGCTCTCCAAGAACAACAATGTCACGACCGGTGCTATTTACTATAAGGTGTTAAATAAGGAAAGAAGGGGCGATTACCTGGGCAATACCGTCCAGGTAATTCCTCATATCACTGACGAGATAAAGAACCATATCCGCATGGTTGAGCAGGATGAGAAAATCGATATTTTAATTGCCGAGATCGGCGGTACGGTTGGCGATATCGAAAGCCTGCCTTTCCTGGAATCAATTCGCCAGTTCCGCTTTGATATCGGCCCGGAAAATGTTCTTTACATCCATCTGACCCTGGTTCCTTTTATTAAATCAGCCGGCGAGGTCAAGACCAAACCGACCCAACACAGCGTTAAGGAATTGCGGGAGATCGGGATCCAGCCGGATATTCTTTTGTGCCGCACCGAAAGGACCTTGCCCAAGGGCGTCAAAGCCAAGATCGCGCTTTTCTGCAATGTCGATCCGGAAGCGGTAATCCAGGCCAAAGACGTGTCTTCCGTTTACGAGATCCCGTTAAACTTCCGCTCCGACGGTCTGGACAAGCTCATTCTGGACAAATTGAAGCTGGAAAATCGCGAAGGTGATTTCCGGGCCTGGGAAGAAATGGTCGCCCGGATAAAGAAACCGGCTAAAACCCTGACCATCGCCCTGGTTGGTAAATACGTCAACCTGATTGACGCCTACAAGAGCGTCAACGAGGCTTTGATCCATGGGGGAATAGACAATGACGCCCAGGTAAAGATCAAGTGGATTGACGCTGAGAAAATTGAGAATGACGGGGCGAAGTCTCACCTGGCCGAGGTTGACGGTATATTGGTGCCGGGGGGATTCGGCGACCGGGGTATTGAGGGTAAAATCGCGGCTATTCGTTTTGCCCGCACCAACCGGATTCCCTTTTTCGGCGTCTGTTTGGGAATGCACTGCGCGGTGATTGAGTTTGCCCGCAATGTTCTTAATTTTAAACGGGCCAACAGCTCCGAGGTAAACCCGAAAACACCTCACCCGGTGATCCACCTTTTACCGGGGCAGGAAAACGTTGAGGGACTGGGCGGCACCATGCGCCTGGGCGTTTATCCCTGCAAGGTTGAGAAAAACAGCTTGTTATATTCAGCTTACGATAATGATGTGATTTATGAAAGACATCGCCACCGTTACGAGTACAACAACCGGTACCGGGAGGATTTTCTGGCTAAGGGTATGCTTTTCAGCGGCCTGTCTCCTGATGAGAGGCTGGTGGAAGTCGTCGAGTTGACCGACCACCCCTGGTTCCTGGCGGTGCAGTTCCACCCGGAATTCAAATCAAAGCCCGACGCGGCGGCGCCGCTGTTCAGGGATTTTATCGCCGCGGCCGTGAAATATCAGGAGAACCGGTAATGCGGCTGGACGAGCGTCTGAAAAAAATTAAATTGATCATAATGGATGTTGACGGAGTATTGACTGACGGTTCGATTTACCTGGACGAACAGGGACATGAGCTTAAGCGTTTTAATGTCAAGGACGGCTCAGGGATTAAATTCGCTCACCGCTCCGGCCTGAAGACCGCCTTGATCAGCGGGCGCTCCTCCCCGGTTGTCGACCGGCGGGCGATTGAACTGGGTATCAGCGAAGTCATTCAGTTGGCCAAACAGAAGCTCCCCCCCTACGAAGCGCTCCTGAAAAAGTACAACCTCAAAGACGAGGAAGCGGCTTATATCGGGGATGACGTGCTGGATTTGGGAATTTTGCGCCGGGTTGGTTTCGCTGTCAGCGTCGCCGACGCCCATGAGGAAGTCAAAAAAACCGCCCATTATGTAACCGCGGCTCCTGGTGGTCAGGGCGCGGTGCGGGAGATGATTGAAATGATTTTAACCGCCCAGGACAAGTGGGACAAAATCATGGAGCGCTATCGTTGAAGATACGGTCAGTCGGGCTGGTGCTGTTTTTTATTTTACTTGGCGGTTCAGGGCTTTACGCTCAGGAAAAAGCAGGCCCGGAAGCCAAACCGGTTGATATCACGGCGGCCAAGGTCGAGTATTCTGTCAAGAACGGCAAGGACCTGACCCGTTTTGTCGGCGGGGTCACTTTCAGTGCCGACAAATACAAATTCACGGCCGATCTGGTTGAGGTATATCAGGGCGGCGACAATCTGGTCGCTGACGGCAAGATAACCTTTTTCTACCGGGACCGGGAAAAGCAACAATTACTTAACGGAAAAAGCGACCACCTGGAATACGATAAAGTCAGCGGTTATTTGCTGACTACCGGGTCGCCATTCATCAAGATAGAGCAGGCGGAGGATGGTAATGGAAACAGTGAGCCGCGCTCCCTTGAGATCGCCGCCGAAAAGATAGAAGCCTGGACCAAAGAGGACCGCGCCCTGGCCAGCGGTCGGGTCAGGATAACCCGGCCCGGGTTCCGGTCGAAAAGCGAGGTGGCGGAATTTTTTCTCGAAGAGGAGAAGGTCGTCTTGACCGGTTCTCCCGAAGTCGCCAGGAAGGGCGGCTCTTTCAGCGGCGAAAAGATAACCATCTTCATCAAAGCCGGCAACATGATCATCGAGGGCAACGTCAGGGGACAGGTAATACCGTCAGAGGAGAGCAATGACCAGACCAGTGGAGCCGGCAGCAGCCCGACGAGTCCTTAAAGCGGTCAATTTAGTCAAATCGTATCAGCGGCGTAAGGTCGTTAACGAAGTCAGTATCGACATCGCTCCCGGAGAAATTGTCGGCCTTCTCGGTCCCAATGGAGCCGGTAAGACCACCACTTTTTATATGATCGTCGGCCTGGTCAGACCGGAGAGAGGGAAGATCCTGATTGACGACCTCGAAATCACCCGTTTGCCGATGTACCAACGAGCGCGGCTGGGCATCGGATATTTGCCCCAGGAAACTTCTATCTTCCAAAAACTGAGCGTTTGTGATAATATAAATATAATATTGGAGCGTTTGCCGTTATCGGAAAATGAGCGGAAAGCGCGTTTGGCTGAACTGCTCGGAGAACTGGAATTAACGTCTTTGGCGGATAAAATGGCTTACACCTTAAGCGGCGGGGAAAGAAGGCGGGTGGAAATTACCCGGGCGCTGGTTCTCTCGCCCTCTTTTCTCTTGCTGGACGAGCCATTCGCCGGTATTGATCCGATAGCCGTCGCCGATATCCAGAGAATTATCAGGTTGTTAAGAGAGAAAGGCATCGGTATTTTAATCACCGACCATAATGTCCGGGAGACGCTTTCAATTACTGATCGCGCCTACATCCTGGACCAGGGGAAAATACACCTGCATGGGACGGCTGATGAGATCGTTCGGGATAGCGTCGCCAGGAAAATCTACCTGGGAGAAAGTTTTTCTCTGTGAGTAAACGAATGCTTAAAGGGTATAGCCTATGTCATTGAAGTTGGTTCTGGAGCAGAAGTTAACCCAGCAATTGATCATGACGCCCCAGTTGCGGCAGTTAATTGAACTGTTACCGCTTTCCCTCCTGGAACTGGAGAACCGGATCCAGACGGAACTGGAGAATAATCCGCTACTGGAAAGGGAAACCCCGCCTGATGACCTGGTCTCACTGGAAAGTCGTCAGCCCGCGCAAAAGAAGAATGAGCTTGAGGACGTCGAGGAATGGCTGCGTTATCTCGAAGAGTCCCCGACCCATAAGCCTTTTTCGCAGCTTCCGGAGGACATGTACATTGCCGAGCCAAGTCGGGAGCCGGGTCTCAGGGATGAACTGGAATGGCAAATCAAGATCAGCAAACTAAGTCCGCGGGAAAAGGAAGTCGCCTGGAAGATACTGGGTAACCTGGATAACGAGGGTTATTTAAGGTTATCGTCGGAGGAACTGGAACAGGTGACGGAAGCTGACGCGCCGACGATTGAAAAAGTCGTCCGGGCCATTCAGCGGATTGGTCCGCCCGGGATTGCCGCCCGCAACCTGGTGGAATGTCTTTTAATCCAGGCGGAAGTAAAATATCCGGAGAATTACGCCCTCATAGAGAAGATCCTCAACGTGACCCTGAAAGAGCTGGCGGCTCATCGCTACCAGGACATCGCCCGCAAGCTTAAACGGGATGAAAAGGAAGTTATGGCAGCGGTGAACCAGATCACTTCTCTCGATCCTCATCCCGGCCAGGAGTTTCTGGATCCTTGTCGCTATTACATCAGTCCCGACGCCGAGATCGTGGAAGAAGACGGCGATTACAAGATAATTATCAACTAGAACTGGCATTCCAGCTTGAAGATAAATCCCTTTTACCGCAAGCTCCTGGGTCAGAAAAAGGAGTTGAACAAGGAAGAGCGCAAATTTCTGGAAGAGAAGTATCAAGCCGCCTGCCAGTTGATGGACGGGCTGAAGAGGAGACACAGCACTTTATATAATGTACTGGAATCTGTTTTGCGGGCGCAGCGGGGATTTTTTGATTTCGGGGTGACGCGTCTGGTGCCTTTGACTTTGCGGGATGTCGCGGAAGAGATCGGGGTTCATGAAACGACGGTCAGTCGTATTACCCGGAAAAAATATGTCCAGACCCCACGGGGTCTGTTTTCCCTGAAATTCTTTTTCGGCCGCGGCTTGAAACGTGAAAACGGCGAAGTGGCGGTTAAAAGCGTTATGGACCGGATCCGTCATATCATTGAGGCCGAGACAGACGCCAAGCCACTCAGCGACCAGGAGATAGCCAACCTTTTACAGCGCGAGGGCGTGCAGATCGCCCGGCGCACCGTAGGCAAGTACCGCAAACTGCTGAAGATTGACTCGACTCAGCGGCGGCGGCGGATGAAAAAAAATAAAAAGTTAATTATTTCCTAAATAGATTTAACATGTTATGATTAAAGTTTTAACAAGAGCGAGGAGGAAGTTTTTAAAAATGCAAATCAGAATTACCGGTCGTCATCTTGAAATAACCCCGGCAATCAGAGAATACACGGAAAAGAAGATCTCCAGTTTAAGCAAGTATTTAGACCATATTATGGAAGCTCACGTGATTTTGAAAATAGAAAAGAATTTACAATGTTGCGAGATCAAAATGCCGGCCGGCGGTCTTTTCCTGTATGGTGAGGAAAAAGGCAACGATCTTTATGTTTCCATTGACAAGGCGGTCGCCCGGATGGAGCGCCAGTTAAAGAAGATCAAGGCCAAGATAAAATCAAAGAATCATAAAGATATTCAACATATCAGGAGTGGCGGGATAATCATGGACGATGAGCCTTCGGACGAGTCGGACGAACCGCGGCTGGTCAGAGTTGACCGCTTCGCCGACAAACCCATGAGCGTCAAGGAGGGTATGATACAGCTCGACTCGAGTCATGATGATTTCATTGTCTTCACTAATTCAGAGGACAATCAGGTAAACGTCGTCTATCGTCGTTTTGATGGCAGTTATGGTCTTATAGCGAAAAATTAGGAGGCAGATTGGAAGATGGTTAAAATCTTGGATTTTCTCTCGCCGAAGGCGATTATCCCTTCCCTGGTCGCGACGGAAAAAAACGCCGCTATCAGGGAAATGGTGGACAAGTTGGTGGCGAATGGAGAAATCACGGACGCGGAGAAAGTCATCGATGTCCTGCAGGAGAGAGAAAAGTTGGGTAGCACCGGAATCGGTGAAGGAGTCGCGATCCCTCATGGCAAGAGTGACGTGGTTGAGCGGGTCGTGGCGTTGTTTGCCCGTTCTGAACAGGGTGTTAGTTTCGACGCGCTGGATGGCGAGCCGGTGCATCTTTTGTTTTTGCTGGTAGCGCCGACTACCCAGGAAGCGATCAGCACTCATTTGAAGGTTTTAGCCCGCATCTCCCGCTTCCTGAAGGATGTTTACTTCCGTAAAGCGTTGAGAAACGCCGAAACCGCCGATGAAATTATGCGTATTATTGAAACCGAAGAATTGAAGTAATCCCTTTAAACGGAAGGGTTATTATTGAGCGGCATTAAAGTTGATGATTTATTAGCAAAAGGCGACAATGAATTCGAGCTGACTCTTTTGGCGGGCGACGCTGGGTTGCAGAACCGGATACTCGCTCCCGGTATCAATCGTCCGGGGTTGGCTCTGGCCGGCTACATGGAGAACTTTCCCTGTGACCGGCTACAATTATTGGGGAAGCGGGAATTAAGCTATCTCTCCACGCTTTCCGCGAAAAAGCGGCGCGAGCATCTGGGGAGCATTCTCGGTTCCCCCATCCCTTGTATTATCCTGATTTCTGACGCCTCCCCGCCTTCCGAACTATTAAAGATCGCTCAGAAGAAAGCTGTTCCCGTTCTCAGGAGCAGTCTGGGCGGCTCCATGCTGATCCCGCAACTCCATGATTTTCTGGAAAAGCAGTTCGAACCACGCACCAGCATCCACGCGGTGCTGGTTGATCTTTACGGGGTCGGGGTGCTGTTAATCGGCAAGAGCGGCATCGGCAAAAGCGAGTGCGCGCTGGAATTGATCAGCCGCGGTCACCGGCTGGTGGCTGACGATGTCGTGGATATCAAGCTCAAAGCCGGCAAATACCTTATGGGCAACGGCGCGGAACTGATCCGCCATCATATGGAAATACGCGGTTTGGGCGTTATCAACATCAGCAAACTTTTTGGCGCCCGCGCCGTAAGGAATCAGGAGCGGGTAGGCCTGGTTGTGCAACTGGAAGACTGGGACGCGGAGAAAGCCTATGACCGCATTGGTCTCATGGAAGAAAATTATGAGATGCTGGGCGTCAAGGTTCCCATGATTACCGTGCCGGTCAAGCCCGGGCGTAATATCAGCACCATCATCGAAGTCGCCGCCCTCAACCAGCGTTTGATTCGGATGGGCTATCACTCCGCGCGGGAATTTAACGAGCGCTTAATTGGCTGGATGCAGGAGGAAAAGAAGCTGATTGAGGAAATTAAAGGTGACTAATCAGCGCTTTGTGATCGTGACCGGTCAGTCCGGAGCCGGGAAGAGCCAGGTAATCAGGTTTTTCGAGGATATCGGCTATTTTTGCGTTGACAATCTGCCCTTGCAGTTATTGACCAAGTTTGCCCGGATGTATAAGCAGCCGGGCGGCCAGATCAAGCGAGTCGCCCTGGTAATTGATATTCGGGAAGGCTTGATTTTTGACCGGATGCCCAGGATCCTCGAAGAGGTCAAGAAACTGGGAATCGAACCGGAGATTCTTTTTCTGGAAGCTCATGACGACGTATTGTTAAGACGCTTTTCCGAAACCCGCCGCAGCCATCCCTGGAGGTCCAAGGAAACCAACATTTCTGACAACATTATCGAAGAAAAGAACAAGCTCCGCGATATCAAGGGCCTGGCTAATCTGATTATCAATACCAGCGATCTCAGTATCAAAGCCCTCAAAAACAGGATATTCCAACATTTCGCCCCGGAAAAAAACAAGAATATGTTGAGTGTAACCGTTACCGCTTTTGGTTTTAAATACGGCCTGCCGCTGGACGCTGACCTGGTCATGGATTTACGTTTTTTACCTAACCCGTTTTATATCAGAGAACTGCGGTCTCTCAGCGGCCGGGACAAACATGTCAAGGAATATGTCCTTGCGCGGAACGAAGCCCGGGAGTTTCTGGAAAAATTTTTTGCCCTGCTTGATTTTTTATTGCCTAAATACATAGAAGAGAGAAAAACTTATTTAAATATCGCGGTGGGTTGCACCGGCGGCAAACACCGTTCCGTTGTTATCAGCGATGAGATCGCCGCCCATCTGTCCGCCGGCGGACTGGAGGTCCAGACTCTTTACCGGGACATGGGAAAAGAATGACATGAAACGTTTTACCTGGTTATACCCGGGCATGCATGTCAAACGCTGGGTTTTGCTGATTTTCGCCGGTTTATTCATGATCGCCTTTAGTTTCGCCGAGGAACTGACCGGGTTCAAGGAGGCTTTGCTGGGCGCTCAGCCCCGTGATTATGTCAACCTGCTCTTGCTCGGCGGCGGGCTAATTGTTGTCCTGATAGGCATCAGCCGTCTGACCGGTTCCGTGATCACCCAGGTTGCTCCCGGCAAGGGAAACCTGGTTGACATTGTCTACCGTCAGCGGTTGTTGAAAAAGGGACCGAAGGTCGTAGCCATTGGCGGCGGCACCGGTCTGCCGGTAGTTTTGCGCGGCATCAAGGAGTTTACCAGTAACATAACGGCCGTGGTAGCCGTTTCCGATGATGGAGGTTCGAGCGGCAAGTTAAGGAAAGATATGAATATCCCGCCGCCGGGCGATATCAGGAATTGCCTGATCGCTCTGGCCGACGCGGAGCCGTTGATGGGCAAACTGTTTCAGTACCGTTTCGGCGAAGAGGCCAACATCAGCGGGCATAACTTCGGCAACCTGTTTATCGCCGCCCTGACTTCTGTGGTCGGCGATTTTGAGGAGGCGGTGCGCCAGTCGTGTAAAATTCTCTCCATTCGGGGCCGGGTAATACCGGTCACGACCGCCAATATACGGTTAAAAGCTTTTTTCACTGACGGCACGGATATAATTGGGGAAGCGCAAATCCCCAGGCAGAGAAAAACTATCGAACGTTTGGAATTGTTGCCCGGGGACTGCCGGGTTAATCCTGAGGTTTCAGCCCAGATAGCCGAAGCGGACATTATTATAATGGGACCGGGCAGTCTATACACCAGCGTGATACCCAACTTGCTGGTTAAGGGGATGCCGGAGGCGATTACCCGGAGCCGGGCTTTGAAAATATATGTCAGCAACATCATGACCCAGCCGGGAGAAAGTACGGATTTTAACGCCGAAGATCATTTTTCGGCGATCAGCCGTCATGTTAAGGTTAAACTGATTGACCATATAATTGTCAACAACGCGCCCATACCTGAAAGCCTGCTCAGCAAGTATCAAAGCGAAGGCGCCCGGCCGGTCAGGGCTGACCGGGAGAGTCTTGAGGCTATGGGAGTGAAGGTAATCAGCGAACCGATAATCAGTCAGGCCGACCATGTGCGGCATGATGGAGAAAAACTGGCCAGCGCGATCTTTGACCTCTGGCTTAAGAACAGGGGCGGCGGAACTGAGGAGATTTTAGTATGATTGGCGTGTTATTGGTAACACATGGCAGCATAGGCGAAAGCCTTTTAAAGGCCGCGAAAAATATTGTCGGCGCGATTGAAGGAGTTGAAGCGCTGGCGTTTCATCCCGGCGAAGGCCCCCTGGATTTAAGGGAACGCCTGGTTGAGGCAATCGCCCGGCTCGACGACGGCAACGGGGTCCTGTTGCTGGTGGACATCATGGGAGGCACGCCGGGGAACGTGGCTTTAACCTTGATTGATGAGTGCCGGGTCGAGATCCTGGCCGGGGTCAACCTGCCGATGGTAATCAGTTTAATGACCGGCCGGCAAAGTAACGATCTTAAGGCGCTGGCTGGTAAAATCAGGGAAAAAGGCCTAAGCAGTATTACTGATCTGAAAGAGGAGTGGCGACGTTATCATGAGTCTTGTGCTGATTAGAATTGACGACCGGATGATTCACGGTCAGGTGGTTGAAGGCTGGGCGCGCCTGCTGAAAATAGAACATATTTTGCTGGTTAACGACGCGGTCAGCCAGAATGAGATGCAGAAAAAACTTTGTTGTATGGCCGTGCCGTCATCCATCAAGGTAAGCATTAAAAGTATTGACGCGGCCGCCCGGATGGTGAAAGATCATGCTTTTGACAAGGCCAAGACCCTGGCGCTTTTCGCCCGACCGGCGGATGTCCTGGGTTTCATCAAGAAGGGAGTGCCTCTCAAAAGCGTCAATGTTGGGGGCATGCATTACTCCGAGGGGAAAAGACAGATCCTGAAATACATCTCGGTGGGACCGGAGGACGTGAACGTTTTCAAAGAACTGGCCTCCATGGGCATTGAGATAGAGGGACGGGCTGTGCCCACGGATGAGAGAATTGAAGTCATGCGCTATTTGTAGAAACTGCTCTAATTAACCGGAAAGGGACTCTGGTGAATTCAGATGAAAAAAATTAAATTTATTCTCGCTTTTCATAACCATCAGCCGGTTGGTAATTTCGGCTTCGTTCTGGAAGAGGCTTTCATCAAAGCCTACCAGCCCTTTCTCGACGTGATAGAGAAATTCCCCCGCATTAAAATGACTTTACACTATACCGGCATTCTCTGGGAATGGTTCCGGGACAAACATCCTGATTTTATTGAACGATTGAGGGCGCTGCATCAAAGCGGTCAGTTGGAGTTGATGGGCGGCGGCTTCTTTGAGCCTGTTCTGCCTTCCATACCTCCCGCCGATCGTCAGGGGCAACTGGAACTGACCAACCGTTTTTTGGCCGAGAATTTCAACTGTCAGCCCCGTGGTATCTGGCTGGCGGAAAGGGTCTGGGAACCGGGTCTGCCTAAAACCATCAGTGAGGCCGGCCTGGAATATGTCGTTGTCGATGATTCCCATTTCAAGGCGGTCGGTTTATCCGAGCGTGATTTACTGGGCATGTTTATCACTGAAGAAGAGGGTTTTCCGTTAAACGTTTTCCCCATCAGCGAGAAACTCCGTTACCTGATCCCGTTTCAGCAGCCGGAAAAAACCCGGGAATATTTACAGGAACTGGCCGGCGAGGATGAATCCACCCTGATTGTCATTGCCGATGACGGTGAAAAACTGGGCAACTGGCCGGGCACCCATCAATGGGTCTACCACGAAAAATGGCTGGAAAGATTTTTCACGATGCTGTCCGAAAACACCGACCTGATCGAAACCACCACTTTTTCTGAATATTTATCTGATTATCCACCCCGGGGAAGAGTTTACCTGCCGACAGCTTCTTATACCGAGATGATGGAATGGGCCTTGCCAACCAAAACCTTGCTGAAGCTGGAACAATTCAAGGATGAATTGAAGGCGGGCGGTCTTTGGCAATGCTATCAATCCCTGGTGGGCGCCGGGTTTTGGCGCAACTTCCTGGTTAAGTACCCGGAAAGCAATGATCTCCACAAGAAGATGTATTACTTAAGCGGCCGGATACATAACAGCAAAGCTCTCTCGCGGGCAGAACGGGAAGCCGCTTTGCGGGAGTTATGGCAGGCTCAATGCAACTGTCCCTACTGGCACGGGGCGTTCGGCGGGCTTTACCTCAAGCACCTGCGCTACGCGACCTACCGGCATTTAATCGAGGCCGAACTCAAGCTGGACTCGGCGGAACAGCCTGGTAAAGAGTGGTGCCTTTCAACGGAGTTGGATATTAATCAGGATGGGCACAATGAAGTCCTTTTGCGGAACGCGCGGCAAAATCTTTACCTGGCCCCGGCGCTGGGTGGGATGCTCTATGAATGGGACATCAAGGCCAAACGCCTGAATATTTTAAACACCCTGACCAGGCGCGAGGAGGCTTACCACCGAAAGCTCAGGGAGCTTAACCAGGACGCTCAGCGGGACCAGGAAGTCGCCAGTATTCACGATCTGGTCAAGGTCAAGGAAGACGGGCTGGAAAACAAACTTTTTTACGACTGGTACCGCCGCGCTTCGCTGCTGGATCATTTTCTGGGTTGGGGCAGCGATTTCAGTTCCTTCCAGAAATGCAGGCATAATGAAGAAGGTGATTTTGTCAATCAGCCCTACACCTTTTCGCTGGAAAAAGACCCCGGCGGCATTCGGTTAATTATGACCCGCCGGGGAAGCGTCTGGCGTTCGGGGAAAAAATACCCGGTGGAAGTAAAAAAGACAATTGTCTGGAATCAGAGCGAAGCTTTTAGTATCATTTACCGGATAACAAATTTAAGCGGGGAAAAACTGGAGCTTTGGTGGGGGCCGGAAATGAATTTCAGTTTTATTGGCGCCAGCGAGGCCGAGGAATTTGTTCGGGTCGGTTGTGACAAGGTATCATTTAACCGAACCCGGGAGTTTTTAAACACCCGGGAGTTTCACATTGAGGATATCAGGGAAAACTGGCAGCTTGACTTCCAACTGGACAGCGAAGCCGCGCTCTGGGTTTTCCCCATTGAAACGGTTTCCAATTCGGAGGCCGGGCTGGAAAAGGTCTACCAGAGCACGGTGGTTTTCCCCTCTTTTAAAATGAGCCTGGCACGAGAAGAAAGCTGGGATTTGAACATCGGCGTCAAGTTATCAACCGGGTAGGGCGGAGCAATGATGTTAACTGAAATTGTCAGCGCTTGTTTCATCGGAGCGTTGCTTGGTCTTGATTCGGTCAGTTTCGGGCAGTTCCAGTTATCGAGACCGGTTGTTACCGGCGCGGTTATTGGTTACTGCCTGGGCGATTATTTTAACGGTTTGCTCCTGGGCGCTTTGCTGGAGCTGATCTGGGCCGGTTCGCTTCCCATTGGCGGTCATGTTCCGCCGGATGTCACCCTGATGGGTATCCTGGGCGTTATCTGGTTAATCATGATCTCGAAAATGACCGGCTGGAATATCAACGCCCTGATGGTTATCATGACAATTATCGTGATCCCGATAGGCCATGCCGGTAATTCCAGCGAAGTCTGGTTGCGGCGTTTCAACAACCGCTTGATAGCCAAAGCCGGGAATTATCTTGAAGCCGGCGACTTCACCGGGCTGTATCGCTTGAAATGGTGGGGACTGCTCTTTAATTTTACTCGTATCTTGTTGTTATTGCTAGTTTTTGTCTTGCCGGTACATTGGCTGATTAATTGGTGGGGAGAACCTCTCAGGCAGGGGGGAGAGATTTTACTGAACGGGCAGTTGGCGATTCCCCTCAAGGTCTATTATTACTTGTTGCCGGCTCTTGGTCTGGCCGCGTTGATGTCTCTTTTTTACCGGAGAGATCTTTCTTTGTTCATGTGGGGTGGATTTATCTGGGGGTTTTTGCTGATTTGGGTTGTAAAGATGGACGTTTTGTGGTATACAATTTATACCTTGGGTCTGGTTCTGACCCTGGTTCCCGTAATCTACCTGTTGGTTGTGAAGAAGGGTATTGAGTGGAGGTAGATTATGAGATTCGTTGAACGGCTGAAAGTATTCTGGCAATCTCTTTTTATCCAGGCGAACTGGAATTACGAGAGGATGCAAAACATCGGTTTTCTGACCGCGCTTTTGCCGGCGCTTCCTCACGTAACCAGGGACAGCCGGGAGCAACGGAGAATCGCCGGGCGTCACTTGGAATATTTTAACACTCAACCTTATTTCGCGTCGTTTATCATTGGCAACACTATCAGCCAGGAAAGAAGCCGTCTGGAGTATGGCCTGCCTGGCGAGGAGGAAATCAAAAAAGCAAAAATCAATATGATGGGACCTTTCGCGGCTTTGGGCGATTCCTTGTTCTGGGCGACGTTGAAACCGTTTGCCGGACTGGTCGCGGTATTTTTGGTCCTGGTTTATCAAATGAAAACGGCGCCGCTGGTTTTTCTCATCCTTTACAATGTTCCCCACCTGTTTACCCGCTGGTGGGGCCTGAAGAAAGGATACGAGCAACAGTTTGGAGTCATCCAGTCTGTTTTCAACCTGCGCTGTCAGACCCTGATCAAGATTTTAAAGATGATGGGCTTGATTATTCTGGGGGGAAGTTTGCCGGTTTTCGCCGCCCGGGTAGGCTGGTCTATCCCGGAGTACGTTAATTACCATCTATTGTTATTGATTTTTACTGTTATTACCCTGTTTCTGTCTTTGTTGCTGCGTCGGGGCGTTTCCCCGATGTGGCTGTTAATCACCTTGTTTTTGGGCTGCGTTTTAATATTTTAAGAGTGAGAGATGATCGAGAAAACATTTATAATCAAGAACAAATTAGGCTTACACGCGAGACCAGCCGCTTTGCTGGTGCGGATTACCAACCAACACGTTGCGGATGTGTATTTAGCCCGGGACGGCAACAAGGTTAACGGTAAAAGCATCATGGGTATCCTGACCCTGGCCGCGGGCCGGGATTCGGAGCTGGTTCTTTACGTTGACGGTGAAGATGAAGAAATTGTTATGCGGAAACTATCCGAGCTGATTGAAAGTGGTTTTGGAGAAGAGTGATGGTGGAGAATCCAAACAAGCACAATGTGCGAACCAACGTTATGGTCAAGGGAGTTATCGCTTCCCCGGGAGTGGTCCTGGGTCCGGTGTTGCTTATCGGCATGGAAGAGATCAAGACCCGGCGGCGGAACATCGCTGATCATGGCATTGATGACGAGGTCAGCCGCTTTGAGCTGGCGGTGGAGAAAACCAAAACAGAAGTAAATCATGTCAAGGAGATCATCGCCCGGAGAGTCGGCGAGAAGCACGCTCATATCTTTGACGCCCACCTGTTGATGCTGGAAGACCAGATGCTGATTGATGAGACTATCAGTCTCATACGCGACAATCAGATTAACGCCGAGTACGCTCTCAAGCAGGTTCTTGACAAACTGGCCAAGCTGTTTCTCTCCATGGATGACGAGTACCTCAGAGAGCGCAACGCCGATGTCAAGGATATTGGCCGAAGGTTGCTGAAACATTTAACGGAAACGGAAGAAAAAATCTCCCTGGCGGACCTGAAACAGGAAACCATCATCATCATTCATGACCTTTCCCCCTCCGACACCGCCCAGATGGTGCGTAACAAGGTTTTGGGATTCGCGACCGATATCGGTGGGTCGACCTCGCATACCGCGATTGTCGCCCGGTCTCTGGAAATACCGGCGGTTGTCGGTCTTAAGGACATTACCAAACAAGTTCAGACCGGCGACGAACTGATTATTGACGGACAGCAGGGTCTGGTCATTATCAACCCTGACGAGACCACCAAGGAACGCTATCGCAAGATCAGGGCGCGGTTAGACCAGATTGACCGCGAGTTATACAAATTAAAGGAACTGCCGGCGGAAACCCGGGATGGTCACCTGGTTGAACTGGCCGCCAACATTGAATTCCCTTCCGAGGTGCCGTCGGCCTTGGAACACGGCGCCCGGGGCATTGGCCTGTACCGCACCGAGTTTCTGTATATGAACCGTAGTAGCCTGCCCGGCGAGTAAGAACAGTTCCAGGCCTACAAGGAAGTCGCTATGGCCAACGCTCCTTACCCGGTGATTATCCGCACAGTTGATCTCGGCGGGGATAAGTTCACCTCGTATCTCGACTTCGAAACGGAGGACAACCCCTTCCTGGGACTGCGGGCGATTCGTTTATGTCTCAGATATCCGGAAATGTTCACCAAGCAACTTCGGGCGATACTCAGAGCCAGCGCTTATGGTAACCTGAAGATCATGTTTCCGATGATCTCCGGCGTTGACGAGATGGAGCAGGCTAAAAAAATACTGGCTGAAGTACAGGGTCAGCTAAGAAAAGAGGGCGTCTCTTTCAATGAGGAGATGGAGGTCGGAGCCATGATCGAAATTCCCTCCGCCGCCCTGACCGCTGATATCCTGGCGAAGTCATGTGACTTTTTCAGTATCGGCACCAATGACTTGATTCAATATACCCTGGCGGTTGAAAGGGGCAATGAGAATATCACCTATCTTTATGAACCGCTGCACCCGGCGATCTTGCGGATAATCAAGCAGATCATCGTCGCCGCTCACAGTCACAGTATCTGGGTTGGTATGTGCGGCGAAATGGCCGGCAATCCCCTGTTCGCCCTGATTCTGTTGGGAATGGGGTTAGACGAACTGTCCATGAGCGCGGTTTCCATACCGGAAATGAAAAAAATCATTCGGGCCGTTACTCTCAAGGATGCCCGGGAAATCGCTCAAAAAGCGTTGGATTTGCATTACCCTGAGGAGATATACCAGTTAGCCCGGGAGAATATCTCAAGTTTGATCGTTGAGGTATTTTAATGCCGGAGCTTGAAGTGCATCTGGACGATATGGAACTGATACATAAAATAGACGCCGCCCGGATGAACCTGGTGTTGGAGAATTTTGCCGGTCAGTGCCAGGAGGCTCGCCAGATCGGGGAAGACTTTGATCCGGCGGGTATTCCCCAACGGCCGGCCCAAATTATCATTCAGGGTATGGGCGGTTCCGGAATGGGCGGAGAGCTGTTGAGGTCGTATCTGAACAGCCGTTGCCGGGTTCCCATATATCTGAACCGGGATTATAACCTGCCGGCCTGGGTAAAATCCGACGCCTTGTTGATCGCGCTAAGCTATTCCGGCGATACCGAAGAGACTTTAAGTTGCTACGCCCAGGCCAGGGAACGAAAATGCCCGATTTTGGGAATAACTTCGGGGGGACGGTTAAAAGAGCTTTGCTCGAAGGACCGCAACCCTTTAATCCTCCTGCCGGGAGGGATGCCGCCCCGCACGACAATCGGTTATCTGTTCTTTCCGCTTTTAGTAATCTGCGCCAGGATGGGACTGATCGAGGAGCAAAATCAAGAGATAACGGAAACCGTTTCTTTAATCAAACAGCTCAACAAATCGTACTGCGTCGTCTCGGACGTCGTGGATAACCCGGCCAAAAAAATCGCCTATCATCTGCATGGTAAATTACCGGTAATATACGCCTGTCAGGAGCATTTCGGCGGCGTGGCCTTACGTTGGAAAAAACAGATCAATGAAAACGCCAAGCAGCCCGCCTTTCAGAATGTTTTCCCCGAAGCGACCCATGCTGAAATAGTTGGCTGGGGCAACAACAACGAAATAAACTGGTTGTTGGGCGCGATCTTTCTCAAGGACAAAGACGACCATCCCCGCAACCAGCGGAGGATGAGACTTTGTCAACGCGTTATCGGCCCCAAGGCCGGCGATATGATCGAAGTTGAGAGCCAGGGCGATTCGTTGCTGGCCCGGATATTTTCCCTGATCTACCTTGGCGACTATGTCAGTTACTTTTTAGGCGTCTTCAACCAGGTGGACCCGACGCCCATTGATGTGATTGATTATATTAAAAAAAAACTGGCGAGAGAAACCACATAAGGAGTGTAAATGAGAGCGATGGTCATGGCCGCGGGCGTGGGAACCCGTTTACGGCCTCTAACCTGCACCATACCCAAACCAATGGTTCCGGTTGTCAACTCCCCGGTACTGGAACATGTTTTAAACCTGTTAAAAAGGCACCGAATCAATGAAGTCGCCATCAACCTGCATTCTCAACCTCACTTAATAAAAGATTATTTCGGCGACGGCTCGTCTTTCGGGATGAGCATATTCTATTCGCCTGAGGAAATTTTAATGGGCACCGCCGGCGGGGTCAAGAAGGTAGAACAGTATTTTAACGAGACCTTCCTGGTCATGAGCGGCGACGGTATCTCCAATGTCGATCTTACCGCCGCTGTCAGGTTCCACAAGAAAAGCAAGGCCCTGGCCACGATAGTTTTAAAACAGGTTGATTATCCCTTGGAATACGGAGTCGTCATCACGGATAAAAAGGGACGGATTACCCGGTTTCTGGAAAAACCGGCCTGGGGCGAGGTTTTCAGTAACGCTGCCAACACCGGGATTTATATTTTTGAGCCGGAGATATTTGAAGACATACCTTACGGGGAAGTTTACGATTTCGGCCACCAGTTATTCCCTAAGCTTCTGGAAAAGCAGGCTCCTTTATACGGATATATAACCAAAGATTTCTGGTGCGACATCGGCGACCTGGTTGAGTACCGCCAGACTCACTACTGCGCTTTGAATGGCGAAGTCGGCATAGAAATGCCGGGCGAGGAAATTTCTCCGGGCGTATGGGTGGGCGAGGGAACCCAGGTTCATCCCAAGGCGGTTATTGAAGCGCCGGCCCTAATCGGCAAAAACTGCGTCATCGAGAAAAACGCCGTCATCAGCGAGGGCACGACCATTGGCGATGATTGCTATATCGGGCCGGGTGTCACCATAAAAAAAGGCATCCTCTGGAATAAGTGCTATTTAAGCCGGAAAACCGAGATACGGGGCGCTGTTTTGGGTAAAAATGTCACCACCGAACCGCAGGTAACCGTTTTTGAGGGCGCGATAATCAGCGATGACTGCGTGGTGGGCGAACACAGCGCCATTCAGCCCAACGTCAAGATCTGGCCCAATAAAATTATCGAAATGGGAACCTCTCTTTCAACCAGTCTGATCTGGGGTGAACGCTGGCGGAAAAACCTCTTCGGCGCCTACGGGGTCAGCGGCCGCACCAATGTTGATATAACTCCGGAATTCGCGACCAAGCTCAGTTCCGCTTTCGGTTCCTCTTTACCCAAAGGGTCGAATATCCTGGTTGCCGGCTGCGGGAACCATCTCTGCCAGGTCTTCAAGAGAGTCATTGAGAGCGGCCTGATCACGGTTGGGGTCAATGTCGTTGACGCGGACGCTTTGCCGGCGGCGGTTGTTCGCTACGGGGTCGGGGCCTTGGGGGTGAGCGGCGGTATTTATGTAAAACCGACTCCCGGGCAGGAAAACTCCCTGAGCATGGAGTTTTACGATTCAAAGGGTCTTGATCTTGATCGGGGCAAGCAGAAGAAGGTTGAGACTATTTTCTTTCGGGAAGATTTTCGCCGGGTTTACGGCGCTGAAATGGGTATGATCAAACCTGTTTCCAAGCTGGACGAAAGCTATGTTCAGAGTTTTCTGGATTCTCTGGACCGGGAAGCGATTTCCCGGCGGGGTTTAAAGATAGTCGCTAATTTCATGGGCAATGGTATCCCCCCGACGTTCCGGACGATATTCGAGGAATTGCAGTGTGAAGTTGTCATGCTGAACGAGAACCTCTCGGAAACTCATGATTTGGCGGCTCTCAGGCTTGAGATCAGCAAGGTTGTCGGCGACGTCAAGGCTGATTTTGGCGTTATTTTGGACCTGGGGAACGAGAGCTTGGAACTTTTCAATGAAAAAGGCGTCCGGGTTCCCGGTGAGAAGTTGCTTTTGGCTCTTTGTTTCCTGCAAATGAAGTACACCAAAAGCGGCTCGGTCGCGGTGCCGGTGACGATCTCGAAGATAGTTGAGCAGATGGCCAAGCAATTCTTCCGTTCGGTTGTCTGGACCAAGACCAGTCGCGAGTCTTTGATTAGAACGGCGGCCAGGAAGGGAGTCATTATCGCCGGCGACGATCAGGGACATATCATTTTCCCTGATTTCTACCCGGTTCTCGATATCGTTTCCACTTTGGCTAAAATTGTCGAGCTGATCTCTTTCTACAAGAAATCCGTCTCCCAGATTGTCAGTTTACTGCCGTCTCATTATATCGCCTGGGACACGGTGGATTGTCCCTGGGAAATGAAGGGCGAGGTGATGCGCTCTTTAATCGAGGAAGCGGAATCGGACAAGCTGGACCTGATTGACGGCGTCAAAATCAATGAAACCAGTCAAAAATGGGTTCTGGTCCTGCCGGACAGCGAACTGCCCTCGCTTCATATTTACGCTGAAAGCACCAGTCAGAAGGACGCCGACAAGATGGTGGCCCGGATGAAAGAGACCCTGTTTGGCAAACCGGCGAAATCTAAGGCGAAGTAATCAGCGGCCGCCGCAGGGTTCCTTTTAGCTGTAGTTTGAAAAACTCCCGCTGTTGCCGCGGCAGAAGCGGCAGGTTGATGCTGGCGCCGAAAAGCACCGGATAGACCTTGATCGACATGTTCAGGGGAGTCGCGCCCGGGTTATCGGCTAGAGACATTACCCCGTCCGCTTCCACCTTGAACATATCGCCGGTCAGCGATACCCGGTCAATCTTCAGTCTTCGCCCTTTCAGGCTTAACAGCGCGGATGATTTCGTGAATTTCAACTCGTTGAACAGGCTGGGCGCTTTGACACCCTTAATGACCGCTTCCTTCAGGTTCAGCTCGAGCCTCCCCCGCAGGTCTTTCAGGGATTTTCCTCTTAAATTCAGCCGTCCTTCCAGGCGGCCCTCAAGGGAAGTAAACAGGGTGACTCTGTCCCAGAGGGGATAGTCGTGGAGTTCAAGATCCCGGAACCCAGCTTCCAGGTCGTGCGAGTTGTCCCGCCAGTTAAAACGTTCCTGCCCGGACAACCGGCCGCTGTACCCTGAGGCCTGAAACGTCACAACGACCTCATTCTTTAGCGGAAATGGCACCGCTGACAACTCAAGTTTTTTCAGCTTCAGCACCTCGTTGTTATAGGGAGCCGGGATGGCCGGGTCTTTCAGGACAAAATCGTTAAACGCCAAGTGATTTGGAAACTCATATTCCAGCTCAGAGTATTCAGCCAGAAAGTTATATTGCCGGGCGAACCGGGTAATTTCTTTGCGGATAAAGGGCCGATAGGGAAATTTCAGCAACAGGAAAGAGAAGGTTAACACCAGGAAAAGCAGCAGGTAGAGGCTGGCGAACAGTATTTTTTTGCGAGTAGTCATAATAACTGCTTATTATAAACTAAAGGGAGAGAGCAAGCCAACCTCAAATATTCTTTGGACCGGGCGGGCAATCGGCTTTTCATTAATTCGCCTTTAAGTTATAATCGGCCGTGCCAGTTTTATCATCTTGACAAGCTTGGGCCTCAGCCGGGCCAATAAAATTAACGATAGGGACGGTAATGAAATGTTTGGTCACGGGGGCGGCCGGTTTTATCGGCTCGCACCTTTCGGAAAAATTGTTGGCAGAGGGACACCTGGTAATCGGGGTGGATTGTTTTACCGATTATTACAGCTCGAAAATTAAAAAGAACAACCTGAGAACGGCCCTAACCCATCAAAATTACCGGTTTATCGAGGCCGATTTAAAATCGTTCCCCCTCGCCGGGCTTTTCGAAGATCAGGAGTATGTCTTTCACCAGGCCGCCCAGGCCGGCGTCCGAGCCAGTTGGGGCAAAGATTTCGAGATTTATACCAGTTGTAATATCGAGGTTACCCAGCGTCTTCTGGAGTGCGCCAAAAGATACCCGCTTAAAAAATTTATTTACGCTTCCAGTTCCTCGGTCTATGGTGATGTTGACAGCTTCCCCATGCGGGAAGATGACCGGCTCTGCCCGGTTTCTCCGTACGGAGTAACCAAGCTGGCGGCGGAAAACCTCTGTTATCTCTATTATAAAAACTTCCGGGTGCCAACGGTTTCCTTAAGATATTTTACCGTTTACGGTCCTCGGCAAAGGCCCGATATGGCGTTTCACAAATTTATCAGGGCCGGTCTTGAGGGCGAGGTAATTCAGGTTTATGGCAACGGCGAGCAAACCCGGGATTTCACCTTTTACACTGACGCTGTGGAAGCGAACCTGCGGGCGGCTCTCAGCGGCCGTCCGGGAGAAGTGTACAACATCGGCGGCGGTTCCCGTATCAGCATAAACCGGGTATTCGACGAGTTGAAGCTGATCCTTGGCAAGCCCTTGAAGATTAAATATCTCGACTGGCAAAAAGGCGACGTTAAGCATACCGCCGCCTCTATCAGTAAGGCTCAGCGGGAATTAAAGTATAATCCGCTGGTTGACATAAAAACCGGCCTGCGGCGGGAAACGGCCTGGCTGAAGGACCTTCTGCAAGAAGGCCTGATATAAGAAACCGTTCCGCTTTGTTAAATCAGGGCTAGCTCAGCCGGGTGTCGCGGGGTTAGCTGTACAACTTCACTTGATCGCCTATTGCTTTAATGAAAGAGAGAGGATGCCTTATGCGAAAAGTCTTAATTTTCTTTAGCGTTTTGCTGCTATTTGGCGCTGGCTGTGGTAAAAAAGAGGCGCGACAGCCGAGCTTCAAACCCTTGCCGCTCAACGTGGTCGCTCAAGTCAACGGAAAAAATATCCTGAAGTCAGCGTTTGACCAAAAGTTGAGAAGCCTTGGCGGCGCCGGACAAAATCTCGATCAAATCCTTGACCTGTTGATCGCTGAAGAACTGATCGTCCAGAATGCCGGCAAGCCGTCGTCAATGGAGCGGGCCAGCGAAGCGGGCCAGTTGATTCAGCAAATTATCAACGACCAAAAAGAAAGAATCAGGGCAAAGATCCAGGTCAGCCGGGAGGATATTGACGCCTACCTCCAGCGTAATGAAGCAAGCAGGTTTCATTTACTGGTAATAGTTCTGAGCGATCAGGACAAGGCGCGGATGGTGATTAACGAACTTAACCAGGGCGCCGATTTCGTAACGCTGGCCAAACAGTATTCCCTGGAAAGGGAATTCGATCTGGGCATGGTGCTTCCGGGCGTACTTGATCCTGAGGTGGAAGAGACGGTCTTCAAGCTCAAGACGTACGGGTTCAGCCCGGTTGTGTCTACCGGTGTGGATTACCGGATATTTAAAAGGGTTCCCTTAAACGAAGATTTCGTTAACGCTGAAATTAAAAGCGAAAAGTTTGATCAGGCGTGGGAGGACTGGCTGGCAAAGCTCCGAAGTTCGGCTGAAATTATTATCAACAGCAGACTGTTTAAGTAACCGCCGCCCGTCCCGGGGGGTGAACTGGCGCCCAGGGAGGTTTTGACATTTACAGCCGGCGGTGATAAGATTGGAACAGAGTAAGTTATCGTGAACTCATACATCTGGTAAAGGAGATGCCTTAAATGACCACTATTGTTGATGTTATCGCCCGCGAGATTCTTGATTCACGGGGCAATCCCACAGTCGAAGTCGATGTTATCCTGGAATGCGGCACGATTGGCCGGGCAGCCGTTCCCAGCGGCGCCTCAACCGGCGAACATGAAGCGGTTGAGTTGCGGGACGGGGATAAATCCCGCTATCTTGGCAAAGGCGTTTTAAAAGCGGTGCAGAATGTCAACGATATGATCGCGCCGGAACTGATTGGCGTTGACGCCACGGCCCAGTTGGAAATTGATCAGTTCCTGATTGAGCTTGATGGTACGGAAAACAAAGCCAAACTGGGCGCGAACGCGATTCTGGGCGTTAGCCTGGCCTGCGCCAAGGCGGCCGCCGGCGCGCTTGAGGTCCCTCTTTATAATTATATCGGCGGCCTGAACGCGAAGGTTTTACCCGTTCCCATGATGAACATCCTCAACGGCGGTTCCCACGCCGATAACAATGTCGATCTCCAGGAATTCCTGATTATGCCGGTGGGCGCCAAGTCCTTCCGTGAAGCCCTGAGAATGGGCGCCGAGATCTTTCACAACCTGAAAAAAGTTCTGCACGAAAAAGGATTGAACACCGCGGTCGGGGATGAGGGCGGGTTCGCGCCTGATTTACAAAGTAACGAAGAGGCAATCCAATACATCATAAAGGGTATTGAGCGGGCCGGTTATCGTCCGGGCGAGGATGTTTTTATCGCTCTGGATCCGGCCGCCAGCGAGTTTTACCGGGATGGTAAATATCACCTGGATGCTGAAGCTTCTCCCGTTAAAACATCAGCGGAAATGGTCGACTTTTACGCTGCCCTGATTGAGAAATACCCCATCATCTCCATTGAGGACGGTTTGGCTGAGGATGACTGGGACGGCTGGAAGCTGATGAACGAACGGCTGGGCAAGAAGATTCAGATTGTCGGAGACGATTTGTTCGTCACCAATAGCAGGCGGTTGCGAAAGGGTCTGGAACTGGGCGTCGCCAATTCCATTTTAATCAAGGTGAACCAGATCGGCACTCTTACTGAAACTCTGGACACGATTGAACTGGCGAAACGCCACAACTACACGGCGGTAGTCAGCCACCGCTCCGGCGAGACCGAGGATACAACCATTGCCGACATCGTTGTCGCCATGAACACCGGTCAGATTAAAACCGGTTCCGCTTCCCGTACGGACAGAATGGCCAAGTACAATCAACTGCTCCGTATCGAGGAAGAACTGGGAGACGAGGCGCACTACCTGGGCAAAGATGTTTTCTACAACCTGAAGTAAGATATTCCGGAGATTACGAGTCCGGCTTGTTGCCGGTTGAAGCAAGAAGCGCCATCAACCAAGGTAAAGTTATTGTAACCCGTCAGCGAAGTGGGGGAACCAGTAATGTCATGCCGGCGTATGCAGGAATCCAGTGGATTCCCGTTGGCACGGGAATGACAAATAAGGTCTTTTCCCCGGAAGACTGACGCCTTACAAGTTATTTTACCGGAAGTGGGTAAATTATGCCTCGAACCAAGATTGTCGCGACGATTGGCCCGGCCAGTTCCGCGCCGGAAGTTATTACCGCCATGCTTGCCGCCGGCGTCGACGTCGTCCGTTTCAATTTTTCTCACGGCGACTATGACAGCCACCGCGAAATGATGGAGACGGTACGTGAAGCCGCCGCCTGGCTTAACCTGCCCATTGCTCTGATGGCCGACACCAAGGGGCCGGAAGTGCGCATCGGCGAGGTCGCCAATTCTGAGGTCGAGATCAGGACCGGCCAGATGATTAAAATCAGCGGCGCCAATCAACCTACCACGGCTGAGGAAATCACCATCCCGCTCTTTGACATGTTGCAGAACTACTGCCGGGAGAACGGGGTTATTCTCTTTGATGATGGCAATTTAGAGGTCAACATTAAAGAAGTTACCGAAACAGAGGTCTTGGCGGAAGTTATTGATGGCGGTATTCTGAGAAACCGCAAAAAGGTGACCATTCCGCACGTCACGTTGCCTTTGCCAATCCTGACGGAAAAAGACAAGGAAGACATAAAATTCAGCCTGGGGATGGAAGTTGACTTTCTGGCGCTGTCTTTCATCCGCAACCGAAACGATATTGACAGCGTCAGGGAATTTATTAAAGGTCTGGGTAAAAGCGTTTTCCTGATCGCTAAAATCGAATGTTCCGAGGCCGTGAACAATATTGATGAGATCATTGAAGCGGCCGATGGCATTATGGTGGCCCGGGGGGATCTGGGAGTCGAGTTGGAACCTGAAGAAGTTCCCTTGATCCAAAAACAGATTATTAAAAAGTGCAACCAGGCCGGCAAGCCGGTTATCACGGCGACCCAGATGCTGGAATCGATGATCGAAAATCCCCGCCCGACCAGGGCTGAAGCGGCCGATGTGGCCAACGCCATTTTGGATGGCACGGACGCTGTCATGTTGTCCGGCGAGACCGCCTCGGGTAAATTCCCGGTCATGGCGGTCAGGATGATGGCTCGCGTCTCCTGGACCATTGAGCGTAGTTTCCCCTTCGAGCAGACTTTAAGGTTACGGAGAGAAGGCGTCTCGTATTCCGTTGCGGACGCGGTAAGCCACGCTACTTGCCAAAGCGCCTGGAATCTCAAGGCCGCGGCGATCATCAGCGCGACCACCAGCGGTAAAACGGCGGCTCTGATCAGCAGGTATCGTCCCTGCTCCCAGATAATCGCCGCGACGCCCCGGGAAGCGACCCGCCGGGTTTTGCAATTATACTGGGGCGTCCACTCAATAATGATCCCCCCGTTCTTAAAAGTGGAAGAGATGATTGAACAGGTTGAAAAAATCTGTACGCAGAATGATTTACTAAAAAAAGGCGATTTGGTTGTCTTTACCGCCGGGGTGCCTCTGGGGGGTGAAGGTAAAACCAACTTTTTGAAGGTTCACCAGGTTCTTTCGGAGCCAAAGATCAATCAGCTCAGTTAGGCGGAGTCCCTTTCTTTTTGAAATGTTTACCGCTAACCCAACTTAAACAAAAGTATTATCAAGTCTCCACTATCTACTTGTTATTAGCCAGGAATTTACATCCACAATGTCGTTGCGAGTAAGCCGCGCAGGCGGCGCGATGCACAGCCGAACGTTCAAGTGGGGCGGCGGACATTACCTGCTTGATCAATATCCGCGTCAATGCGTCATACCTGCGAAACAGGTATCCACTGGATTCCCGTTTTCACGGGAATGACAGCCTGGGTACGGGAAGACCATATTGAAAGAGCTTTCTAGCGGTTATTAAGTTCTATATATCCCGGGCGAAACGTTGGCTTGTCTTGACGATAAATTATACTGACGATATAATGAAAACAATAATCCTGCTTTAACAAGAATGAGAGTTTCGCTTTTGTTCGCAAACGAACGAAAAATATTATCCTTATGCGTCCTGATCCTGGTTTGCTGGGGAGTCACCCTGAAAACAGCGGCTCCAACTATTTATATCGAGGACAGCGGTCAATTTGTCAGCAGCGTCTCGACTTTAGGGCATAACCATCCGCCGGGCTATGTGCTTTATAACCTTTTGGCGCATCCGTTAACCCGGCTGCCGCTTGGCGAGATCGCTTTCCGGGTAAACCTGTTTTCCGGCGTCTGCGGGGTCGGGGCGCTTTGCTTTTTGTTCTGGCTGACAGCGGCCCTGTTCAAAGATTCCTATGTGGTAATTTTCACTTGTCTGCTGTTGATTTTCTCCCGTTCCTACTGGTTTTTGAACTCACAGAGCGAGGTGTATCAGCTCAACCTGATGTTTTTTGGCGGCGCTCTGTACTGGCTCTGGCTGGCTAAAAACAGAGCGGGACAAACTTACCGCCGTCTGCTTTATCTCTGGCTGGGGCTGGGTTTCAACAACCATTATTTGTTAATCCTGTTCGCTCCCTTAATCATACTTTATGAATATTCCGGGAAAAGTGGACTTGGCTGGAAGACGAACTTAACCCGCTTGATTTTTCTGTTCCTGGGCTATTGGGTCTCGCTCGCGTTACCCTTACGATCAGCGCGCGGAGCCGTCATGGACTGGGGACACCCCGACAACTGGGACCGGTTTTTCCGGCTCTTGAGACGCGCCCAGTTCCAGCATCTGGAATTCAGCCGCCCCGTGGCGTTGTTGGATAAGCTCAATTTTCTTGGTCATTTATTCCGGGAATTAGCGGGACAATTTTATCCTGCCACCTTGTTTTTGGCCTTGTTCGGCGTTTACTGGCTGTATCGTAAACACGGCCGCTGGTTCAACTTGTTGGCGTCGATCTGGCTCCTGGGCGGGATCGGGATAATTTTCCTGTTACAGTTTCCCTTCAACTTTGAAAACAGGGCCAGATTCTCGGTTTATTATCTGCCCGTCTTTTGGTTGACGGCCATTTTTATCGGGGCCGGGCTGAAATATTTCAAAGACAAGGAGCGCTTTAATAAGGGCTGGCGGCTGCTGTTTTTATTGTTGCCCTTGGGGGTCGGGGTAATAAATTTCCCCCGGGTTGATTTACGCGATAATTTTTTGGGCTTCGACCAGGGGGATAACCTTTTAATCAATCTGCCCCGGCAGGCGGTTCTTTTTGCCCAGGGGAACAATATCGTCTTCCCTCTGAGCTACCTCCAGCATGTCTTAAAGAAAAGAAGCGATGTGGTTATCTATGATCAAAACGGCGGTGTGTTCCCGCCCGGCGATCCCGCTTCCAGCTTGGGGAACAGTCAGAAGTTTTTCACCCTGATGCGGAATAAGCCGGCCAACCTGAAAACCACCGTTTACGGCCTGCTTTTTCAAAAAAGCGACCAGCCCCCGGGATTCCCGGAGGAACGGTATTTCCGCTGGCGCTATCAAAACACCCTGAGTTACGGTGAAAACGAAATCCTGGCGGCCCGGTTCTATTTCAAGGGCCTGGCCCTTCTACAGCGGAAACAGGTGCCGCGGGCTTACCGGCTTTTCGGCCAAAGCATACAGGTTGGCCGGGACATACTTTGGCTGAGAAACAACCTGGGGCAGCTTTACCTGGCAAGAAATCTCTATCCTTTGGCGAAACGGGAATTTCAGGAAGCTGTCCGCTTGGCCCCCTTTAACCCGGTCGTTCATTTTAATCTGGGACGGGCAATCGCCAAGTACGAAAAAGATTATCCGGCCGCCAGCCGGCACTTTCGCGCCGCCCTGAGGTTTGATCCCGGCTATACCAAGGCCCGGCAAGCTCTGGCCATGGCGGAGCGGCTTGGGAGCGTTAATGAAAAAAAATCTCGCTAGCTTTTGTCTGGTTATTGCGTCAAACCTGCTCTTGGGCGTATATTTAAAAACCCTGTGTCCCACGATTTACCTTGAGGACAGCGGGGAGTTCATCTCGGCCGCCTTCACCCTGGGCATCAATCACCCGCCGGGTTACCCGCTGGTAACGTTAATCAACAGAATCTTGATCAACCTGCCCCTCGGCAGTATCCCCTTCAGGGTAAATCTGTCCGGTGTTTTGATCGGCGTCATCGGCGTCGTTATTTTCTGCGGGTTGCTGCGCCGGTTCGGGATCAATTTTCCGCTTTCAATTCTGGGCGCGGCTCTGTTAGGGGTAAGCCGGCTCTGGTGGAGCCAGGCCTTGCAAGCGGAGGTTTATCTGCTCAACGGCGTTATCGCGCTTATTATTCTTTCAACTTTAAACAAGAGGAACCGCCGGTCTTTGCCGTTCTACCTGGGACTGGGACTGGCTAATCACTATCTGATAATAACCTTCGCGCCTTTGATATATTTTGTTTTCACTGGCGAACGGGCTGTAGGGACTGTCCTGAAGAAAATTGTTCTGAGTCTTTTTCTGGTCCTGCTGGGGTTGATGGTGTATCTTTATCTGCCGGTTCTGGGCAGCGGCAATCCCCAGGTCAGCTGGCGTTATTCGCCGGCCACCTGGCGCGGCGCCGGTCGGATGCTCTCACGACGGCAATTCAGCTTGATCGAGTTCAGCCACGAAGTTACGGCTAAAGAGAAGCGGCGGTTTATTGGCGATTTCCTGAAAAAACTGGCTGAGCAGGGAACAACGCTGACGCTGATCCTCGCTGGCCTGGGGCTGTTCTGGCTCTTTAAGCATCAGCGGCGGTGGCTGTTAATAACGGTCTACCTTTTTTTAGCGAACTCTCTGGCGATTATTCTCATCCTGCGTTTCCCTTTCAGCCCGCTTAAAGTTTTTACTGTCGGCCCTTATTATCTGGTAGCCTATGTCATTCTCTTTTTCTTCGCCGCCGGCGGTTTAATGTATCTCTCGGGAAAAAAATCCCGTTTCGCGTTTGCGCTCGGTTTGCTTGTCCTGGCGCTGACACTGTGGCGGAACGGGGTACTCGTCAATCGCCGGGCGTTTTATCTGACCTATGACTTCGGTCGCAATATGACTGAGATTACTAAGGGACGGGGGGTGGTCATGGTTTCCGGTATCTACGAATTATTTCCGTTAATGTATTTCAAGCTGGTTGAAAGCCGCGGCTCGAAGCTTACGGTATTAGAGGCTTCGCCCGGCGCCTACTCCCGCTATCGCAGGGATTACCCGAATCAGCCCCTGTTCCTGACCAAGCCGGGGGGCGGCGTCGATTTTATCAACAAAGGGTTACTGTTTAGGGCGATTAACGGCTTGGCAAGCGATAGCGATGAATCTTGGAAAAAGCATTTGGTAACGCGGGGACTGTTTGCCGGCTCACGAGCGGCACGCGAGTATCCGGAAATGGTTGTCCGCCGCTATTACAGCCGTATTTACTTGTTGCGGGCCGAAAAGTCTGGTCAGTCGGGAAACAGAAACGGAGTTGAGCGGGCGTTAGAAAAAGTAAGAGAAATAAGTCCCGAGCTGGTTATTCCCGCCAATCTGTTTTAGGAACGATTGCAAGCTTGGAGCGTTTTGCGAGCCGGTCAATTCATCTTTTTAATTTTTTAACTACGGAATGAGTTATCATACTCCTGATGAAGAATAAATTTCTGCCAATTTCCAAAAGCGATTTAAGAGAGCGGGGCTGGAACGAGTGCGACATCATTCTTGTCTCCGGCGACGCATACGTCGATCATCCGTCCTTTGGCGTCGCCGTCATCGGCCGGGTTCTGGAAGCTAAAGGGTACAAAGTTGGTATCATCGCTCAGCCCGACTGGCGTAATCCGGGTGATTTTAAAAAGCTGGGGCGGCCCCGCCTTTTCTTTGGCCTGACTTCGGGCAATGTCGACTCGATGATCGCCAATTATACCGCCAGCAAAAGACCGCGCCGGGTCGATGATTATTATCCCGGGGGCTTGCCGGGCAAGCGGCCGGACCGTTCGCTGATCGTCTATGCCAACCGGGTCAGGGAAGCCTTCCCCGGCGTACCCATAGCGCTGGGCGGAATTGAGGCCAGCCTGCGGCGTTTCGCTCATTACGACTACTGGCAAGACCAGGTGAGACGTTCCTTGCTGCTGGACGCCAAAGCCGATCTTCTGGTATATGGTATGGGCGAGAAACCGATTGTTTAAATTGCCCGGCGGCTGGCCAACGGTGAAAGCCTGGATTCCTTAAATAATATTAAGGGTACCGCGGTTGTCAGAAAAAGTCTTGCCGGTCTTGGCGGATATGAAATTATCCCCTCCTTCGAGGAAGTGAAAGGAAGTAAAGTCGCTTTTAACGAGGCTTTCAGGAAGATTTACGCCGGCATGAATCCGGTTGGTTCGATTCCGGTGGTTCAGCGGCATGATTCAAGATATGTCGTTCAGTTTCCTCCCATAATCCTTGACGTTTCCGAACTGGACAAAATTTATGAACTGCCCTTCACCAGGAAATGGCATCCCGTTTATGACAAACTGGGGGGCGTCAAGGGACTGGAGACGGTACGGTTTTCTCTCATTTCCCATCGGGGCTGCGCCGGCGAATGCTCTTTTTGCGCGCTTTATTTCCACCAGGGGAGAATCGTCCAGAGCCGCAGCGGTCAGTCAATCCTGGCGGAAGCCCGGGAGTTGGCTAATGACGATAACTTCAGGGGAACGATCACCGACATCGGCGGGCCGACGGCTAACCTGTACCAGGCGAGTTGTTCGCTTTGGGAAAAGCGGGGTTTTTGTGAAAACAGAAAATGCCTGGTTCCCGATAAATGCCGGAATTTAAAGATAGATTACAAAAAGTGTTTGAGCCTGTACCGCAAAATCAGGAACGTCCCGGGGATTAAGCATGTTTTTATCGGCAGCGGTTTCCGTTTCGATCTGCTGGTTGATGATGAATCAGATAAGTATCTCGAAGAGATTTGCCGGCATCATATCAGCGGCTTGATGAAAGTAGCGCCGGAGCATGTTTCCGATAAGGTGCTGAAGATTATGAATAAAGCCCCCCATTCGGTCTATGAGAAATTCGTGGCCAAGTTTCAGAAGACAAACCCAAAATCCCGCAAAAAAATATTCCTGGTCAATTATTTTATTACCGCTCATCCGGGCTGCGGCAGGAATGAAGCCCGTGAATTGGCAAACTACCTCAAGGCGCGGCGGATCAGGCCGGAGCAGATCCAGGATTTCACGCCCCCCCCGATGACGTTATCGACCTGCTTGTATTATACGGAGCGGGATCCTTTTACCGGCGAGAAAATCTATGTACCAAAAACGTACCGGGAACGAAAAGAACAGCGGGAACTGATCCAGCCCCAGAACACGAGAAACAAGAGACAGAACGCCAAAACCCGCGAATTAAAACCTTCCAGACGGCATGTGTGAGCGCCTTTTGTTGCTAAAAAGGTTTGCCCCGTAAAACTCTGGGGGAACTCCAAT
>JAJRWM010000117.1 GCA_024276815.1 bacterium | reverse complement strand
TGATGAAGGGGCCTTGACCCGTGAGACTTTGATGAGTATCTTGCATACCTTGAAGTTGCGGGGTTTTGATGTACGGGAACGCTTCAAAGCAACGCTGGATTCTCTGGCCGCCGACCCGCAGTCCGATGTTTACGACCTTCTCTTCTCCCCCGACACCAGCTAATCCCCCACTTCACTGACGGGTTACGACACACGTTGTTTTTTTGTTGACAAACGAAAAGTTTCATATTATTATTCCCTCTCTTGTGAGTAAACGGGCCGTTAGCTCAGTTGGTAGAGCATCTGACTTTTAATCAGGTGGTCGCTGGTTCAAGTCCAGCACGGCTCACCATTTGAAACTGGATATGTCCCCATCGTCTAGCGGCCTAGGACATCGCCCTTTCACGGCGATGGCGCGGGTTCAAATCCCGCTGGGGACGCCAACTTTTCACCACTCCCTTCTTTTTATCGCACAAACCATGACGTCGCTGAGCCGAGGCACCGTAATGTCCTCTAAAATCCTGAAAAGATCTGGCCGCCAAGCGGTCTGCCTATATTAGCCGGTGACTTTGTGAGAGATTTTTTATATACTATCATTAATATCGGTTTCTGGTATTGAGAAAATCTGGGGTAATCCAGACAAAGGAACAGGAGTTTCGTAATATGAGCAGGTTAAATATCAGCAGAAAAAGTTTCATGATTTGTCTTGGCGCGCTGTTTTTGTTTTCAAGCGGTAGTCTTTGGGCGACGCCTCTCAACAACGCGATTATTAAGGGCGATATCGCGGAAGTTAAAAAGTTAATCAAGCAGGGCCAGAATTTAAACTCGATGGACATGAGAAGCGGCGAAACGCCCTTGTGCTGCGTGATCATGACTGGCGATACTGAAACGGCCGGCGTGTTGCTTGAGGCGGGAGCCAATGTTAACGCCAAAAACATCGCTACTTTCGCGCCCCTCCACCTAGCGGTTAAATATGGTCGTCTGGATATGGTAAAACTCTTGATAGCCAAAGGAGCCGACCTTAACATCTGGACGAAAAAAGGCGTTACTCCTCTTCATATCGCCGTCAATAAGAACCGCCCGGAGATTGCCGCCTACCTTATAGAAAAAGGCGCCGACATCAACTTTAAAGCGCAGCGCAAAACCACGCCCCTGCACATCGCCGCGACTTTCGGCCGTACTGATATGGTCAAATTATTGATTGAGAAAAAAGCGGACCTGAATATCAAAAACAGCCATAACGACACCGCCTTGGCTCTCGCGGAGATTAAGGGGCATCAGGAAATAGCCGAACTCTTACGCCAGAACGGCGGCACAAAATAAACCGGTCCAGCTGACTAACTGAGGTTTTGTTTGCTTCGCGAAATTGGTTAATATATAATGGAACCAGTTATTTGTAAAATTTCATATAGGTGAGGGTGAAAAATGTCATATGATAAGCTTTTAGCTATGAGACCGGAAAACGTAATGAAAAGACTGGGATCGTCGTCCAAAGTCTGCCCGATCAGCTCGAAACCGATATTCAACGCTTTGGCTGACAGGAAATCTATCCTGATGGCCTGTAATATCAGAATCAAACATGTCGTGCCGGGCATTATGAAAGCGGCCCAGGACACGGACTCCATCGTCGGGTTCGAGTTGGCCCGCTCTGAAGGCAATCTCAAGGGTGGCTATACCGGTTTAACTCCCGATCTTTTCGTCGAGACGCTCCTCGATTACGCTGAAAAAATTAATTTCACCAAACCGTTTTTTATTCACGCCGATCACATAACCATAAAACGCACCGAAGACTACGTCGTACAGGCGACCGCTGATTTGATCGAAGGCCAGTTGAAAGCCGGCTATACCTCCTTCGCCATCGACGCCTCGTTCAATGAACTGCCAATTAACATCGACCTGACAACCAGGTTGGCCGGTCCCATAATCGCTCATGATTTCGGGCTGGAAGTCGAGGTTGGCGAAGTTAAATCGACCGGAACTGAAGCGGTCATTACCACCGTGGAAGAAGCGGTGGAATATATTACCTCGCTGAAAAACAACGGTATTCACCCGCAGCTCCTGGCTATCAACAACGGTTCCAAGCATGGTAATTACCAGCCGGGTGAGGAAGTAAGCATTGATCTGCAGCGCACCAGCGAGATCGCCGACGCCATTAAACAATATGGCGTGGGAATAGCGCAGCACGGGATTACCGGCACGCCGCTGAGCCTGGTCGGGCAGTTCGCCGATCACGGGATCAGAAAAGGCAATGTCGGCACCACCTGGCAAAATGTCGCCCACGCCGGGTTACCGGATGAGTTGATGAATGAAATGAAAAACTGGGCCTCCAGTAACGAGAAAAATGTCAAGATGGCGACGATCGAGTTCAAGGACCGTATTGATAATATCGGTGAAAGTTTCCGCCAGAAAATAGCCGATGACGCTTACCGGACCGCTACCGAATTCTTCAACGCTTTCCGTTCAACCGGCACGGCGTCAATTTTCGCCGACAGCGTTTAATTCAGTTGAATTTCAGGCGTCCTACTTTTTGGGCTGGCAGGCGATAAAACGGTTAAAAGACCGGTCGTAGGTTGTTTCCACATCGTCGGGGAAACAACAGGCCGGAAGCTCCCGGCTGCGCAGGTGATATTGAAGACATTCACAGCATATCCCCTTGCGACTGCATGGTTCATAGGTGCAGTTGCACCTGGAGCGGTTGCTGTTTGACGAACACTCTCTCATGGTTTCCTCATTTCCTTGTCACTTTTACTTGGTCTGAAGTGTATATTATAAATGCGTTTTGCTTCAGGAGCAACTCCGATGAGATTTAAGCTTGTTTTGTTGGTCATGATGACGATAATTACCGGCGTCCGGGCCGCTAACAAAACGGTTGTCCGCTTCGACCGGCGAAAAGTTATCGAACGGGATGAAACCTGGGCGGGTAATTATGAAATTATGGACGGAATCCTGGTCGCTAAAGGGAGAACCTTAACCCTGAAACCCGGCGTCCGGATTACTTTCATCAAGACTGATAAAATCAACGATCTAGATATCCGTGGCCGGCTGCTGGCTCTGGGAACCGCCAAGGATCCCATTATCATCACTTCCAACGTAAAATATCCCGGCAGTTGGCAGGGTATCTCCATCTTTTCTGAAGATAAAAGAACGCCCGGGAGGGACTTGAGCCGGTTTGCACATACGCGCTTCAGTTACGCCGGGACCGCCATCAAGCTGGAGCGAAGCGCCGCCACCCTGGAGAACTGTGAGTTTCTTAAATCCAACCTGGGCATGGAATTAATCCTGGAATCAGATGTCAAGGTTAAAGATTCAGCTTTTTCGAATATCAGGGAAGCGGCAGTGAAAATTGAACGCGGCGGTATCGCTGATTTATCTGGTTGTGATTTCAGTTTTAATAAAATCGGGATTACCGGCAGCGGCGACTACCACCTGACGATTACCGGCAGTAAATTCAGCGACAACGACCAGGCTGTTTATTATTCAAACCTTAATCCTGATACGGTAATAACAAAAAACAAGTTTAACAAGAATCTTTACGGGATTCAGATCAACCGCAGAACAGAGGGGGAAATATCCCGGAATAGTTTCAGCGGTAACACCTATGGGGTTTTCGTCGCCAACCAGAGCCGTCCCGATATTACCCGGAATTTATTTACCGACAACACCAGGGCGATAACCTGTTCCCGCATGGCAACGCCGCGAATCAGGCAAAATGAAATATATAATAACGTAATCGCCATCGAATGCCTTTTAGGTTCCTACCCCAAGGTTGAATACAATAATATTTACCAGAACCAGACCGCGCTTTTTCTGCGTTTTCTAAGCTCAGACTGGGATATAGTGAACGGCGTCTCCGATCAGCCGCTGGTGTTTGACGCCTCGAAAAACTGGTGGGGAGAAAAAACGACCCGAATTTTAGAGGAAAAGGGAAGCGAGTATAACCGTCCTGATATATTCGATGGCTATGACACTCCCTACAATCAGAATCGGGGGCTTGTTTTCAACAAGCAAAAAGTCAGCTATGATAAGTGGCTAACGTCACAAGTTGAAGATACCTACGGGCAAGAGAATGAATAGATTTCTCAAGCCGGCAGCCTGTATCCTGCTCCTGGCCGCTTTAGTGAACCCGGGTTTCGCGGCCGACTGGTATAAATTCCGGGCTGATTTGTCCAACACCGGATATGTTGATGAAAACGTCGGGCTACCGCTGAAACTGAAATGGCGGTTTAAGTCTGAGGCTGATTTTCTGCAGATCAACACCCCGCCGGTCGTTGACGACGGTTTTTCCTCGGCAGCGGTGGTTGGCGACACTGTTTATGTCGGGGGCTGGGATTCATATTTTTACGCCCTGGACAAAGAAAGCGGTAAGCTTAAATGGCGGTTTAAAGCCGGGGACAAAATTGTTTCCACACCGGTTTTTGTCAAGGGTAAAATCTATTTTGGCTCCAACGATAAAAATATTTACTGCCTCGACGCCAAAGACGGCAAACCTGTCTGGCGTTTCCAGACCAGCGAGAACATTGTCAGCGGCGCCCGTTCTTCCCCGTTAATAGTTGATAACGCTATGTATACCGGGGCTTGCGACGGTTACGTTTACTCCTTTGACGCATTAACCGGCAAGCTACGGTGGAGCTACTTGCTTGGATTAGAGGGCGTGTATGCTTCGCCGGCTTACGGAGACGGAGTAATTTACTTAGGCTCAGACGGCAAGAGCGACAATTATATGTACGCCTTTAAAGCGGAAGACGGTGAGATCATCTGGAAATTCCCGGTCAACGGGGAGATTTTCGGCCCGGCGGCGCTTAAAGGCGACATGCTGTACTTTGCCGCCCGGGATGACCACTTTTACGCCCTTAATAAAAAGAGCGGCGAGCTTATCTGGAAATATCCCCTGCCGCCCGTTGGCGACGCTACCTATATCTTCTGGGATATCCCCAAGTCCGCGCCGGCGGTTAATGACACCCACGTGTATGTCGGCTTCAACCATTCTTTCTTTGCCTGGGAGCGTAAAACAGGCAAACTTGTCTGGCAATTCACCGGAAAAGGGAGAATCGATTCCTCCCCGGCCCTGACCAAAAACGGCCTGGTTATTTTCGGCTCTGATGACTATTATTTATATGTCCTGGACGCGCTTACGGGCAAAGTTCTCGATAAATTCAAAACCGGTCACAAGCTGAGCGTCTCCCCGGCCATTGGCGGGGGGACAGTATTCATCGGCTCCAACGACGGCTACTTCTACGCCCTGGAAGCGGATCAAAGATAAGGTCAAAAACCAAAGCCAAAAACTTTAGAAGATAAGTTCGTGGGGAACCTTTTTTGGGGCTGTTGCAAAACGGGAGGTTTTGGTGAAATCTACGGTCAGAGATGAATTCTGGTTGGCAAAAAGATTACATCTGATTGCTCTACGCTTCGGGTATCAGACAGACGGGCATAGTTGGCGAGCGGTTTTGTGATGTGCCAACGGCCTTAAAACAGGACGAAGTCCCGTTAGATTTCTTTTAAACCCGTCTTGTTGGCAAACTTGTCATCAATTTTGAAGCGAGCGGTAATCTCTTGAAGTTTTCCGGCTAACTCGCTCAGAGTTTGGGATGACGAGGTTATCTCTTCAACCGAAGCCGTGGTTTCCTCTAAATTAGCCGAGATGTTTTCCATTTCCGAGGCGGACTTTTCAGCGATCGTCGTAACATTTCCCATCTCACTCGTAACTTCCGTGAAACTCGCGGCCTGCTCTTCCGCGGCGGCCGAGATATCCTGGATGTTGGTCGTGACTTTCTGGACCAGACTCAGGATTTCCTCGATGGCCGTACTTGCCTTAGCAACAATTTCAACCCCTTCAGTTATTTCATGGCTGCCATTTTCCATGGCTTCAACCGCGTCCTTGGTCGAAGTCTGGATACCGGTAATCAGGTCGGTGATCTCTTTGGCGGCAGTACCGCTGTTTTCAGCTAATTTTCGGACCTCATCGGCGACCACGGCAAAACCGCGGCCCTGCTCGCCGGCCCGGGCGGCTTCAATCGCGGCGTTCAAGGCCAGCAAATTGGTCTGTTCCGCGATGGTGGTAATGGTATTGACGATATTGCCGATCTTTTTCGCCTCTTCATTTAAATTATTAATAGTTTGCGTAGCCGCGTGAGATGAACTTTTGATGACGTTCATTTTCTCTACCGCCGAGGTCAGGGCTTTATTGCCCTCCTGAGCGTTATCACTGACGTTGTTGGCTAAATCTGCCGTGTTCTGTGAGGATGAGGCGACTTCCTCGCTGGCCGAGTTGAGTTCAGCCATCCGCTGATTGATCCCTTCAGCGCTCTTACTCTGATCAGCGACCCCCGAAGCCACTGTGCCCACCGCTGTCGCGACGCTTTGAACAGCTTTGCTCACCTCGGTTGTCGAAGCGGTCATTTCCTCGGAACTCGCGGCCACAGTCTGGGCGGAATGAGAGATTTCCGAGATTAAAGCGTTTAAATCATCAATAAAACGGTTAAACCATTTCGCCAACTCCCCGATTTAGTCTTCGGAATCCACATGAATCCGTTTTGTCAAATCTCCTTCGCCTTCAGCGATGTCTTTCAGCATGGCGACCACCTTGTTTATCGGCTTAACGATTAATCGAGTTATGAAAAACGCGGCGGAAAGACCAATCAAGATCGCGACAATCAACGAGATATTACTTATAAGCAGAAG
>JAJRWM010000116.1 GCA_024276815.1 bacterium | reverse complement strand
AGCCAAGGCCTACTGGAACCAGTTTGACCGCGCTCCCGAGTTTGTCGTGATGTTCATTCCGGTGGAGTCCTGTTTTGCCTCCGCCATAGAGCGTGACCCGGAACTCATTGAGCTGGGCGTCAGGCAAAAAGTGTTTCTCACGACCCCGGCCACCTTGATCGCGCTGCTTCGGACAGTCGCCTATGGCTGGCGTGAGGAACAAATCGCCCGGAACGCTCAGGAGATCAGTAATCTGGGCAAGCGGCTGTACGAGCGGATGCGGATATTATCGAATCATATCGCCGATCTGGGAAGAGGACTGGAAAAGGCCAACAAGTCATATAACAAGGCGGTTGGTTCGATTGAGTCCAAGGTTCTGGTCGCCGCCCGTCGTTTCAAGGAACTGGGCGCCGCCTCCGGCGATGACATCCGGATTTTAGCCCCCGTTGAGGTTACTCCCCGGACTTTAACCGCCCCCAAATCAACCGATGAACCAGACGATGATCTCCAGGAAACTGTTATTGAATAGTATTATGGGCTATGGTAATGTAACATTAATCATGATGACAATGCTTAGGAAAAATATTAAGGGAGTAATCTTATCTTAACTCAGGTTGAAGCAGATGAATTAAGAAAAATGGAAAAGCACAGTTATGAGGATATATCATTATGTTTCCCTCGTATGGGTGAGAAAATAGAAATACCGCTAATTTCTGCTTGTAAGCGTGAAAAATTTCAACTTGATGTTAGTCGAAGCAGGATAGATTTAAAAAAGATTAAATATCAAAATAGAGCGCGTAAAACAATAATACTTGTTAGGCTTGAACTCAATGGCAGTCCACATCGAAATCCTGACGATGAGGAAATATCTTGTCCTCATATTCATTTATATCGTGAAGGCTATGGAGATAAATGGGCATATCCTTTGCCTATAGGTGTTTTTAATAAGATAAATGACATTCATGAAACATTCTATCACTTTATGAAATATTGCAATATAACAAAGGCGCCTGATATTCGGAGATGGCTATTATGATTAAAGATATTGATAATCTACTAAATAAATATTGGGTGTGGTTGCGAGATAAAACAACTCTTCGTCAAGTTGATGATGTTTGGGTTGAAATTACAACCCCTTATTTAGATAGACATAATGATTACATTCAAATATATGCGAAAAAACAGAACGGGGGTTTTCTTTTAACGGATGATAGTGAAACAATTCACGATCTTCAGTTATCCGGGTGTAATTTAGACCTTCCAAAACGTAAACAGCTTCTCAACGTTACACTTAATGGATTTGGTGTTAAATTAAAGAATGAGTCTCTGGAAGTTCATACTTCTGAAAAGGATTTTGCGTTACGTAAACATAATCTTTTGCAAGCGATTTTAGCTGTGAATGATCTCTTCTATTTAGCTACGCCTTGGGTGACCAGTCTCTTCTTAGAAGACGTTACTAAATGGATAGAGTCTAATGATATACGACATATTCCTAAGATTAAATTTACAGGGAAAAGTGGCTTTGACCACCTTTTTGATTTTGCAATTCCTAAATCGAAAAAATATCCTGAGCGAATATTAAAAGTTATTAATAATCCCAAAAAGGATACAGCACAAGCAATGGCATTCGCATGGCTCGATACGAAAGATGTCAGAGATCATAATAGTCTCGCGTATGCTATCCTAAACAACTCAGAAAAATCAATTCCAGATAGTGTGCTTGACGCTCTTTCTAGTTATGATGTGACGCCAGTCATATGGAGTAAAAGAGAAGATATTAAAGAAAAATTAGCGGCATAATAATCTAATTTTTACAAGATTCTTTTTCTCCTCAAATATTTAATTAGTGTATAACAGAAAATTAGTTTATGCCAAGACGAATAACTAAACCGGTACATATTGGGCAGGTAGGAGTTGGGGGCGAATACCCCATTTCTGTCCAGTCGATGACTAACACTGATACCCGGGATGTTGAAGCCACTCTGGCCCAAATCAGGCAACTGGAAATGGCCGGCTGCGAAATTATCCGGGTCGCGGTGCCCGATGAAACGGCCGCCGCCGCCCTGAAACTCATTAAGCGGGGAATGACCGCGCCGCTGGTCGCCGATATCCATTTTAATCACAAACTGGCCCTGCTGGCGCTGGAAAACGGCGTGGACGCGCTGCGCCTGAATCCCGGCAATATTCCTGAAAAAGAGCAGATCAAAAGTGTTGTCCGCGCCGCCAAGGATAAAAATATCCCCATCCGCATCGGAGTTAACGCCGGCTCCGTCCACAAGGATATCCTGGCTCAGTACGGCGGACCGACGCCCGAAGCCATGACTGAAAGCGCGCTGCGCCATATCGAAATCCTCGAAGCGATGGACTTTACCAAAATTATTGTCTCCCTGAAGTCATCCGATATCCGCCATACGCTTGAGTCTAACCGCCTTTTTGCCAAGGCACGCGCTTATCCTCTGCACCTGGGGATCACCGAAGCCGGCCCGCTGGAAGCGGGCGCTATCCGCTCAGCCGTCGGGCTGAGCGGTCTGCTGCTGGCCGGGCTGGGCGACACCATCAGGGTTTCCCTGACCGCCTCTCCGGTCGAAGAGGTCCGGGTGGGCTTCGAGATATTAAAATCGCTGGGGCTTCGCGAGCGCGGCCCGGTTATCATCTCCTGTCCCACTTGCGGCCGCACCGAGATTGATCTTATTCGCATTGCCGCTGAAGTGGAAAAGCGGGTAGCCGGGATTAAGGAGCCGTTGAAAATAGCCGTAATGGGCTGTGTGGTCAACGGGCCGGGAGAGGCCCGGGAAGCCGACTTCGGCATTGCCGGCGGAAAAGGGCAGGGGCTGGTGTTCTGCCGTGGCGAGGTGGTTGAAAAAGTTCGGGAGGACCAGCTTGTTGACAGTTTGCTGGATATAATCCTGGAACATATAAGCAACCAAACATGACGTTTATCAATTATTATTATCTCGCGGTTGCGCTGGCCGGACTCGGCTTGTTATTCATAATTGTCAGGCAGGCCAAGAGCAAGACTCTTGAAAACCTCGCCGGGGAAATCAGGACGCTCCCGGCGGAAGCGATGATAATCAGGCCCGAAAAGGGGAGTTTCCGTGGTAGTTCCGCTCGCTTTGGCCGGCTGAAATGCGACGGTATTATTTATCTCACCAAGAGCCAACTCGTCTTTCACCGCTACTTTGGCAAAGCAATTAAAATTGACCTGGCGGAAATCAAAGATATCTCGGAAGCAAAATGGTTCAACGGGGAATATCGTAGCGGCCAGCCGCACCTGGTTCTCCATCTCGCCGATGAAACCCGGGTTGGTTTCTTTGTGATTGACAATGAAAGATGGAAAGCCAGCCTCAAAAAATTAGCGCGCCTTTAAAAAAAGATGAAACCTTAAACCTGTTTTCGCAATCTATACAATGGATGTTTCCTTAAAATGGTATAATTTTGATGCCGCGTTAATGAAAGGAGGAAAATCAGATGGCTTCGGCAATGGATAAAACAGCAAAATACGATTATATATTCAGGGGAAACGCACTGTATGAACAGGGGCGTTTTTCTCTTATCGAAAGACAATTAGCTGATAACAGTAAACTGTTAGACTGTATTGAACATTATTTTATCAAGGATCAAACAACTGATCATCTTGGTAAATACCTGAAAAATGACGGTCATCTCTCCGTGCCGACCCTGGTCTGCTCTCTGATGGAATTTGTATCGTCTCTGTACGTTGGCAGAACAAAATATAGCGGTGATTGCGATTGTGCTAACTTTATCAAGGAATTTTTCCCGGCGGTATCAAACGACGAAAGCTCTTTTCTGTATACCAAGTTTAAGCGGGAATTTGGCGATGTCTATAAAGAACATGTTTGCGAAGCGTTTATCAAGGATTATTTCCCGTCCGCCTACCGTGAATCCTTGCTGATGGCCTGTGATAAATACCGGGAAAGACATGGCGGGGAAGCCGGCAGGACAGTAAAGCATTTTATCGAAAGCGGCCTGGTCAGCAATTACAAGAACTACGAAAGCCTGTTACATTTGTCTTACCAGAAATTTAAAGAGCGGCATGGTTATGACGCTTCAAAAAACGTGAAAGAGTTTATCGATAAATTTTTCCCGGTAAAATACAAACGGTTAGCGTTGCTGTTGTGGAACGCTATGTCTGATGGTCTTGTTTATGAATTGTCCTCTTCACCGCTGACCTATCACCAGGATTTTCAGCACTACCGGATACGGGTACAGTTTTACGTTGAAGATGAGGAAAATCCCGGTTCAAGATCGACTAAGCCGATGTCCATAGATAAATCCGACGATACTATCATCATCAATATCAACGATTTTGAATTAGTCGACGTTTTGAAAAAAGCGATCGAGAAGTATCGGAAAAAACTGGCCGGGGATGAGAAACTTCAGGATCGGTTTATCAGAGCCTGGTCGACCATTGACGAATACTCGAAAGAAATCCAGCCGGACAGCGTAATGGGCCGGGAAGTCAAGAGCTTGCTCAATGACCTGCGGGAAGGTTAAGAGCGAATAACGACGGGACTTTTCGGACTCCGGCCTGATAGCTATCCGCCCGTTGTCCCGGAGTGGAAAACTGATTTTTTCCCGCCAAGTCTGATTTATGATAGAATATCTGATATTTTATCCTCGTGAGGTTATCTGCCTGGTTATGTCTATCATAAACGTGATGCTGTATTATCTGCTGTTAACAATTCTGGCCAAGCCGGCGATCAGCGTTAATTACTTCGCCTGCGGAGTAGTCGGGGCCGTTTATTTAGTCGCCGCTCAAATATTGGGTAACAAATCAAAACTGTTCCCCAACCGCGCCGTGCTCGCGGCTCTTTACTTCCTGCCCTTTTATTTAATTCAGAAAACCCAGCATTTTCCCGGCTACGGCTGGGCAGTACTGCAAAACCTCATTATTATCGCGATGGTTATACTAATCTGGCGGGACGAGAATTTTCTGACGCCTCCCTATCTTAGTCCCGAATCACCCTACCGGGAGTTGGACCTGGCGGTGCCGGCGGCGATATTTTTCTATATCGGCAGCATGATAGTCGTGCCGGCTTTAGGCCCCAAGCTGGTCAACTGGAACCAGGTGCAGCGGGATGCCCTGCTTGCTTTTGAGGGGATATTTATTTATTTTGTCATCACCCGCTATTTTACGGAAGAACGGCCGCTGGAGCGGCTCACCTTCTATCTTTCGGTGGCCTTTATACTGATAACGGTCTGGGGCGGCGTCAATCTTTTTAATACTTACCAGGCTTTTAACCGTACCCGTTATTATTTAAAACAGAATCAGGTTCAGAAAGCGGCTGATTCCCTGGAAAAGACGAAAGACCTCAACCGGCTCGCCAACCTGAAAAGCGTTCAGAAAGAGCTGGAAAAAATGATCGCCAGCCGAAATTTACCCGCTCCGCTTTAGCCCGCGGTCAAACTTGTTCTCCCGGTTGTAACCTTCACTTCCATGATCTTGCCGAAAAACGAGATTAAAGTTTTTGGAGTTTCCCCTGAAAACGCAAAATATGTTGACAAGCCGGCGCGAACTGTTATATGCTTTCCTCCAACCAAACAATTCAGACACGTAAAGGTGACCCCTTAAACGGGGTATAATAGGGAAGCCCGTGAAAATCGGGCGCGGACCCGCCGCTGTAAACGGGGACTTTGGTAACAGCCACTGGGGAAAACCTGGGAAGGCGTTACCGTCAGGAAAGATCCGTGAGCCAGAAAACCTGCCTTTACCGTAAATAAGCACATCGAATCTTCGGGCGCGAGAAGGATGAAGCGAGAACGGGCACAATCCTTATGTCAATTTGACATGGGGATTTTTTTTTGGAGCAAAACATGAAAAAACTTTTTTTACTCTTATTTTTCAGTCTCTTCATGATCCGCGTCTTCACCGTCGCCGCGGAGGAAACGCTGATTATCGAGCTGCCGGATATCACGGTGGAAGCGGCCAGGGGAAACCGCCTTCAGCCGGCGCGGCCAACTCCCGCTGAGGAAAAGAACAGCGCCGTCGCCCAATCGATCATAAAAATTGAGCCAAACAGCCACCCGGTCAGCACCGCTATCGAGGAAATTGTCCGGACAGCCGGGGTCAGCGTCAAGCGTTACGGCGGACTGGGCGATTTCGCCACCGTATCCGTCAGAGGGTCCAGCCTGGGACAAATCAACCTGTACCTCGACGGTATACCGCTATCACAGACGTCCTCTTTTTTCAACCTGGGCGACATCAGCGCCGCGAACCTGGAAAAAATCGAAATTTACCGGGGGCAAAGCCCGTTGCGCTTCGGCAAATCAGCCATCGGCGGAGTAATCAACCTGGTGCCCCGCCAAAGTCCGGGAAAGATTACCACGAACTTTAAATTTTTAACCGGTTCGTTCGGCACCAGCGGCTTTAACCTGTTGTGCACCGGCGGCGGCGAAAAGTACTCGTTAATCACCGGGGTCGGCCAGCTCAGGAGCCGGGGCGACTTCAGCTACCTGGATGATAACGGCACTCCCAAAGAGGATAATGACGACGAAATAAAGATCCGTAAAAACAATGAGTTGAATCAACTGGATATTTTCGGCAACGCTTCGTTTTGGGGCGAATGGGGTAAAATCAAACTGGCTCATTATTATTTCAGGAAACATAAAGGTATCCCGGGGATTGGTAGCTACCAGTCCGAGTCCGCCCACTTCGAGAATGAGTTCAACCAGACTAATTTAATCTATGAAAAACCAAACCTCTGGCCTGATCGTCTCGGAATCGAGCTGAAAGCGTTTTACAGCAATAAAACCGACGCTTTTTATGACCCGGACGGCGAGATAGGTATCGGT
>JAJRWM010000115.1 GCA_024276815.1 bacterium | reverse complement strand
TAATATTGATTACATTTTTGCGGGGCAAACCTTTTTTCCCAAAAAGGTTCTTCCCCACACCCCTTTCCCAAAAAGTTTAAATGTCAACAAGTTTCACTATCCCCTGTTATTGGCAAAGATCTCCCTCCACGCCGCACCGCCGCCTTAAATCGAATAATTGAATGACCCTGCTTACAGACAACAGTTACCTGACAAAAATAATTGAATGACCCTGAGGGAGATAATGAAGGTTGCTATAGTTAACCTTGCGATGTTATAATGTTAACCAGTCAAAAGGGGAAACGAGGAGTAATCATGAATAACACCAACACCCTTGAGTTGGAGCGGCTAATCAAGATGCCTCTGCCGGAAATCCTGGTAAAAGCCAACAATATCAGAAAAGAAAATACAGGTTTATTGTTTGAGACTTGCAGTATCGTTAACGCCAAATCCGGTCTCTGCGCTGAGGACTGCAAGTTCTGCGCCCAGTCATCACGCTATAATACAGAAGTGAATACCTATTCATTAAAAAGTGAAAACGAGTTAGTCGAAGCCGCGAAGACCGCCCGGAAAATCGGCGCCCGGAAATTTGGCCTTGTCACCAGCGGCAACTGCCTGAATGAAAGAGAGTTGCGGGTAATCGCCAACGCCATTCAGGAAATACGGACGCAAGTGGGGATCGAGGTCTGCGCTTCGCTGGGCGCCTTAACCAGAACTGAACTCAGACAACTCAAGGACGCCGGCCTGAGCCGCTATCATCATAATATCGAAACCTCGCCCAACTATTATAAAAAAATTGTCACCACGCACGATTTTCGGACAAGAGTTGACACAGTCAAAGCCGCCAAGGAAGTGGGCCTGGAGACCTGCTGCGGCGGGATAATCGGACTCGGGGAATCCTGGGAAGACCGCGTTGAGATGGCCCATTTTATCAAAGAGCTTGACGTCGACGCCATTCCCCTGAACTTACTCGTGCCCATTAAAGGAACGCCTCTTATGTCCGCCAAGAGAATAAGCTGCCTGGACGCGATTCGCACCATAGCGATTTTCCGGCTGATCCTGCCCGATAAAACAATCAAGATCGCCGCCGGCCGGGAATCGATCCTCAAGGATTTTCAGGCGCTGGGTTTTATGGCCGGGGCTAACGGCATGTTGATTGGCGGCTACCTGACGGTCAGGGGCCGCGAAGTCGCCGAAGATCATCAGCTTATTGACGAGATAAAAAAATTATGGACCGAATAACCTCGTTTTTAACGCGGAGAGAAAACGAGCAATTAACAAGAAGCCTGAAACCTGTAACCGCGAGAGCAAACAGCAGAATCCTTTGCGGGCGCAAAGAGTTTATTGATTTCTCCTCCAATGACTACCTCGGCCTGGCGAATCATCCGCGGCTTAAAACCGCCGCCTGCGACGTAATAAAGAAACTGGGCGCGGGGGCTTCAGCGTCCCGGCTACTCAGCGGTGACTTCACCATTCACCACGACCTGGAGGAAAAAACCGCCCGCTTTAAAAACAAGGAAAGCGCGCTGGTCTTTAACAGCGGCTATCAGGCTAATGTCGGTATCATCAGCGCGTTATGCCGGCCCGGCGATGTCGTCTTTTCGGACCGGCTGAACCACGCCAGCATCATCGACGGCATAAAGCTGAGTGGCGCAAAATTACTCAGGTTTGACCATAACGACTCTGTGCATCTGGCAAAATTACTGGCAAGAGAGCGCGCCAGGTATCAGGAAGCCCTGATTATCACCGAGACGGTGTTCAGCATGGATGGCGATCTCGCGCCGCTGGAGGAAATTGTTGAGCTAAAGGAAAAATGCAATTGTCGAATCATGGTTGACGAAGCGCACGCTACCGGGGTGTTCGGTAAGGATGGCGGCGGTGTCGTGGAAGAGAAGGGGCTGGCGGAAAAAATTGATTTGATCATGGGCACGTTCAGCAAGGCTCTGGGCAGCTTCGGCGCCTACGTCGCCTGCTCTGAAGTCATGAAAGACTACCTGGTTAACTCTTGTCGGAGTTTCATCTACTCAACGGCCCTGCCGCCCGGCGTAATCGCGGCTAACCTGGCCAGCCTGGAGTTGGTTGAACAGGAACCTTTTCGCCGTCACCGTTTGCTGGAGAACGCTCAGTATTTCCGGGACAGCCTGAAACAACTCGGCCTGCCGGTCGGGGGAGAGTCGCAGATAGTGCCGCTGCTGGTAGGTGGAAACGATCTGGCGGTTAAGCTCAGCCGCTCGTTACAGGAGCGGGGCCACCGGGTTTTCCCGATCCGGCCGCCAACCGTGCCGCCGCGTCAGGCCCGGGTCAGGTTTTCCCTAACCTACGATCACAGTAAAGAGACTTTGCGTAGACTGGTGAAAGATATTGAAGAAATCAGCTGTTTTTAAATTTATTGATAAGGGCAAAAGCAGGGACCTGCTCCTGATTCCCGGCTGGGCGACCAGCTACCGGATCTTCAGCCTGATGAAGCTTGAGTTTAATTATCTGCTGCCGGTTTCCTTTTCGCCCTCCACCTTTTTGCCCGGTCTTTTGAAGGCCTTGTCCGAGCATAATATTGGTAAAATATCCCTTCTGGGCTGGTCCATGGGCGGTTTCCTGGCCTCTGAGTTTGCCCTTAACCACCCCGAACTGGTCGAAGAGCTGATTTTGGTCAGCGTCCGGAAAAAATACCGCGTCGAGGAAATTGAGGGAGTCAGAAATTCTCTTGTTCAGAACAAGAAGGGCTATCTCCACAAGTTCTTTGGCCAATGTTTGCTGGACAAGAAATGCCGCGAGAACTTCAAAACCAATTATTTCAGCCAGTTTTGCGATGAGTTCGACACTGAACACCTGATTGACGGGCTGGAATACCTGGCAAGAACAGAGTTGAAACCCGAAATGCTGAGCAAAGTTAAAAAGGTGAAATTTATTCACGGTAATAATGACCGAATCGCGCCGCTGAGCGAGGCTCTGGCGATCCATAACAGTCTGGATAATTCCGAATTGGTTTTACTCAAAGGCGCCGGGCATCTGCCGTTGCTGAGAAAAGATTTTCAGGATGCGCT
>JAJRWM010000114.1 GCA_024276815.1 bacterium | reverse complement strand
GGAGATTGCCTGCTGGTCGCCGGTTATGAGATAATATATACAGAAAATCTTGTTCAGGCGTTGATCTTTTATCTCCTGATCAAGCTAAAATTGAGAAAAAAGATTTTTAAAGGGAGGTGAGTTCTACTGAAAACTTACGAAAGCATTTTTATCACGTCGCCGGAAATTGAAGCCGCCGGCCTGGAAACCCTGATTAACAAAATGTCAGGCCTGGTGCAGAGCGCTGGCGGTGAGGTCTTGAAGGTTGAAGACTGGGGCGTGAAAAAACTCGGTTACGAGGTGCAGGACAATATCAACGGTCACTACGTTTTTATGAAACTGAAGTGTCTGCCCAATACCTTGGGGGAAATAAACCGGGAATACCGGTTAGACGCTCAGGTAATTAAACATATGACCGTTGTTGAGAAACCGCCGAAGACGCAGCCCAAAGCGGCGCCCAAGGCTATTAAGGAGACGCCTGATGGCGGGACTGAATCTTAATAAAATTTTGCTGATTGGCAATTTGACCAGGGACCCGGAGCTAAGATATACCTCGGGCGGCGCCGCGATGGTTAACTTTACGGTCGCGACTAACCATCGTTACACGACCGCAGCCGGCGAAACCAGGGACGAAGCCTGTTTTGTCAGGGTGACAGTCTGGGGCAAAATCGCGGAAAATTGCGGCAAATACCTGGGAAAGGGGAGTCCGGTGTTCGTTGAGGGCCGCTTGCGGCAAAACAACTGGGAAACCGATAAAGGCGAGAAACGCAGCACCCTGGAAGTCGTGGCGCAGTCTGTGCAGTTTTTGGGACGGCGGGACGCGTCTTCGGGCGGCGGCAGCGGACCGGAAGCCAAGCAGGAAGATGATGACAATATACCATTTTAGTTGACAGAAAAGATAAACGTAAGGAAGGTGATAACAATTAATGAGTGCGTATGCCGCTAATAGAAGTGGTAACCGACGAATGCGTCGCAGTTACCGTCCCAAGGTTTGCAAGTTTTGCGCCAACAAAACCTGGGGAATTGATTATAAAGATATCAACAGATTGCGGCTTTTTATAACCGAGAGAGCGAAAATCATCCCTCGGCGAATTTCAGGTAACTGCGCTAAGCATCAAAGAGAGCTTACCGTGGAAATCAAAAAAGCCCGCAACATCGCTCTACTGCCTTTTGTCGCTGAATAAGGGGTTATGCCTTGGCTGAGAGCCGTTCGGCTCATTCTCTCGTGGAAGGAGCCTTGTTAGCAGTTTTGACTGGCGGGTTGTTTTTATCCAGTTATTATCTACCGGTTGTTGGTATTTTCGTCGGCTTTCTCTGTCCTTTGCCAATAATTATCGCCTTGCTGAGACATGATTTCGTGTCCGGGCTTTTTGTGGTTTTTACCTCAACATTTCTCGTGTTGGTACTAAGCGGGCCGCTTCTGGGAATGGCCTTCTTTTTCGGCTTCGCCACACTCGGTTTGTTCATGGGTGAAAGTATCAAACGGGGACTGAGCCCGGAAAAGACAATCGCGTTGAACACGATAGTCGCGGTGGTCTCAGGCGTGATCCTGTTGTTCGGGGCCTTTCTGCTGCTCAGCCGCAACCCCCTGGTTGATTTCCAGGAAGAGCTTCAGGTCAGCTTCAAGTCCAGTCTGAATGTTTACAGGAATATGGGGGTTGAAGCGGCCCGGCTGGAAGAGATGGAAAACAACTTCCAGAATATCATCGGGTTTTTAAAGCTGACTTTCCCGGCCCTTTTCCTGGTGGCAATGGGGATTAATGTTCTGATTACCTTTATTTTTGCCCAGCATTTTTTAACCCGTCTGAACCTGGAAGTAAAGAAGATAAGCCCTTTCCCCTCCTGGCGGTTGCCGGATCATTGTATCTGGCTCTTTATTAGCGGGTTTTTGTTGTATTTGTCCGGCTATGAACTACTCTTGCCGGTTGGGCTTAACTTGATTTTTGTTATGGGTGTCGTGTATTTTATCCAGGGCCTGAGCATCGCTCACTTTTTTTTCAGGGAAAAACAAATCCCGCGCTTTGGTTACCTGTTGTTTTATGGCCTGTTGTTTGTTTTCCCCCCGCTGGTGATGATTTTGGTGATTGCCAGTGTTTTTGATTTATGGGTTGATTTTCGCAAAGTAACTGTCCAGGAAAAAGGAGAAGTTTCGTGAAACTTATTTTAAAAGAAGATGTTAACACACTAGGTAAACGAGGAGAGGTGGTCAAGGTGGCGGAAGGCTATGCCCGCAACTTTTTGATTCCCAAAAATCTGGCCGTGGAAGCTACTCCCAAGGGGCTGAAAAGTGTCGCTGAAAGCCTGAAACGGCGGGAAGCTCAACATAAAAAAGACCAGGCGAACGCGGAAGGGCTGGCCGCGACCTTGGCGGCGCTGGAAATCAAGCTCAAGGCCAAAGTCGGTGAGAACGACAAGCTGTTCGGCTCCATCACCTCTTCAGATATCGCCGACGCTTTGAAAACCGCCGGGCACGAAATCGATAAACGCAAGATCAATCTCGAACATCCGCTAAAGGAACTGGGAGTTTACACCGTTCCGGTAAAACTGCACACCGATGTTGAAGCCAAGTTGAAAGTCTGGATCGAAAAAGAATAAGCGGCTTATTTAGGGGATATTATGTCTGACCAAATCGTCGAAAGAGTACCCCCGCACAGCAATACGGCTGAGATGGCGGTTCTAGGGGCAATGCTTTTAGACGAGCGCGCTGTCCCTCAGGCGATAGAACTACTTAATCCCGATCATTTTTACCGGCAAACTCATCGTTTACTGTTTTCCGCTCTCAGCGACCTGTTTGAAAACAACAACCCTACCGATATTACCGCTCTCAGAGAAGAACTGCTCAAAAAAGACGAGCTTGACAAGGTCGGCGGCTCGGTCTATTTAAGCTCCTTGCTTAACAGTGTCGCCACTTCCGCCAATCTCAGCTATTACGCGCAAATCGTTAAGGAGAAAGCCTCGCTGAGAGGGCTGATCAACACCAGCAGCGTCATAATTGGCGAATGCTATGATAAAGACGGCGACGTCAGCATCATTCTTGACGAGGCTGAAAGACGTATCCTGGAAATCGCCTCCGAAAAAATTGACTCCGGTTTCACACCGGTCAAAGACCTGGTGGACGACACCTTTGAAACAGTCGAAAAACTGCTCGACAGCAAGCGTCATATTACCGGCGTTCCCAGCGGTTATTACAAGCTCGATGAACTGACCAGCGGGTTTCAGCCAACCGACCTGGTGATCGTCGCCGGCCGGCCGGGAATGGGCAAGACCAGTTTCTGCTTGTCTATCGCCATGCACACCGGGCTTACGCTCAATAAAGTTACCGGTATTTTCAGCCTGGAAATGTCCAAACAGCAACTCATGCACCGGCTCCTTTGCGGCCGCGCCCGGGTTGATTCCCAACTGGTCAGGACCGGCCATCTGCCCAAGAGTCAGTTCCATCACCTGACAGCCGCGACTGAGGAACTGCGGCATGCGCCCATTTATATCGACGACACGGCGGGAATTAATATCCTGGAGATGAAAGCCAAGGCCCGGCGGCTGAAAGCCAAAGCGGGGCTGGATATAATATTTATTGATTATTTACAATTAATGACCTCCACTTCCCGGGCCAGCGCTCATAACCGCCAGCAGCAAATTACCGAAATTTCCGCGGCTTTGAAAGGAATGGCCAAAGAACTGGAAGTCCCGGTTGTTTGTCTCTCCCAGCTCAGCCGGGCGCCGGAGCACCGCAGTCCGCCCCGGCCTGTTTTGTCGGATTTACGTGAATCAGGCTCCATTGAACAGGACGCTGACATGGTTATGTTTATCTATCGCGCTGATTATTATAAATCAGAGGATTCAGACGCCGAGGATACCGGGATCGCTGAAATCAATATCGCCAAACAAAGAAACGGCCCGGTTGGCACCGTGAAACTGGCTTTTATACCGGAGTATACCCGTTTCGAGAATTATACCGGTAGTTCCGAATCGTATGAGTGAGTGAATGAATAATTTAAATTATCCCGCCTGGCTGGAAATAGACCAGGACAAGTTGTCTTTTAATGTCAGGCAGTTGCTAGACAGTATCGGGGCCGATCGGGAATTGCTGGCCGTCGTTAAAGCGGACGCCTATGGTCACGGAGCCGTGCCGGTCGCCAAAACCGCCCTGGCCAACGGGGTTAACTGGCTGGGCGTTAACCTGATCCGGGAAGCCCTGGAGTTGCGGCAGGCCGGCATCAAGGCTCCCATCCTGATCCTGGGTTGTTCCTCCTTCGGTTATTGTGAGGAGATTATCCGGCATGATTTAACAGCCGTTATCACCGACTCCCGGCCACTGGCCGCGTTGTCGGAGACGGCTCAAAGATTGGGGAAGCCGGCCCTGGTCCAGATAAAGGTAGACACCGGCATGGGCCGACTGGGAGTGGAACCGTCTTCTTTGCTCCAACTCGCGGAAAAGGTTGTCCGGTTGCCGGGGCTGAGCTTCAGCGGGCTGTTAAGCCATTTCCCGGTCGCCGACCAATCGGACAAAAGCTTCACTTTGAACCAGATAGATATCTTCATCGCTTTAATCGACAAATTACGGCTTCGGGGACTGAACCCCCCTCTGGTACATATCGCCAACAGCGCCGGCGTCATTGACCTGACCGATTACCCTGGGAACCTGGTTCGCGCCGGCATAGCGCTTTACGGTCTGTATCCTTCCGGGGAAGTGGACCACGATTTTTTTCTTAAGCCGATACTGTCTTTTAAAGCCAGAATCAGTTATGTTAAGCCGGTACCCGCCGGCGTCGGTATCAGTTACGGTCTGACCTATACCACGCCCGAAGAGACCAGGCTGGCCGTTATTCCGGTTGGTTACGCTCACGGAATGCCCAGGGGGCTGTCAAACAAAGGCGAGGTTCTGATTCAGGGCCGGCGTTGTCCCATTCGGGGACGGGTCTGCATGGACAGCACAATCGTCGAGGTCGGCAATCTTGACGTCGAGCCTGGCGACGAGGTCGTTTTAATCGGTAAGAGCGGCGATGAGTATATCGGAGCGGACGAATGGGCCTATCACCTGGACACGATTAACTATGAGATCGTAGCGACCCTGGCCAGCCGCCTGCCCCGTTTGTATCTTGTAAATGGTAAGATAGCGATCAGGCGGGACTTTAAAGTTTTGTACGAGGAAGCATAGTTTGAACAGCGATACTTTTTTCACCGGCCTTGGCAAAAGCTCTCTGGACCTCCTTCAGGGACTGGGCGCCGCCAGCAAGATGTTTGTCCGCGCGTTGCGGGTATGTCCTTTTTGCGTCCGTCCCCATCTTCTTTTTAGCCAGATGGTTTATATTGGCTACAACTCGCTGATGATTACTACCATAACCTCGTTTTTCACCGGCATGGTACTGGCCATGCAGCTTTCCTTCCAGATGAAAGACTTTGGAGCTACCATGTACGTTGGCGGAGTGGTGGCAGTGTCCATGGCCCGCGAACTTGGCCCGGTATTGACCGCGATCGTTGTCGCCGGACGGGTCGGCGCGGCGATTACCGCCGAGATTGGCACGATGAAAGTCACCGAGCAGATCGACGCGCTCCGAACGCTGGCTACCGACCCGATCGATTACCTGGTTGTTCCCCGACTGCAGGCCGGCATGATAATGCTTCCCATCCTGACTCTTTTCTCGGTTGCCATGGGCTGTTTTGGCGGTTATTTGATTGGTGTTTTCAAACTCAACATCGGGCACGCCATTCTGGTCAATAACATTGCTCAGTATCTAACTCTCGCCGATATTTTCTCAGGTATGATAAAGGCGTTTTTCTTTGGCATGATGATTATAATCATTGGCTGTTACAAAGGTTTTAATACCACCAGCGGCGCCGAGGGAGTCGGGAAAGCGACCACCGAATCAGTCGTCCTGTCCTCAATTGCCATTCTGATCAGCGATTACTTCCTGACCGCCCTGATCTTAATGTTTATCTGATCGCTGTTCTCAAACCGGCTCAGATTAGCGGATTATCGCAATCGTTGAAAATCACGCATTGACCGCACAGTGGCTTACGGGCTTTACAAACGCTTCGGCCGTGGCTGACAATCAGGTGAGAAAACAGGATCCAGTTCGCCCGGGGTATCAGTTCGTTCAATCTCATTTCAATTTTAACCGGGTCTTTACCGTCAACCAGGCCAAGACGGTTGCTCAGCCGTATCACATGGGTATCCACGACGATTCCGGGAACCGAGTAGGCGTTTCCCAAAACCACGTTAGCGCTCTTGCGGCCGATTCCCGGCAATTCCGTGAGTTCCGCCATCGTTCGGGGCAGCTCCCCGTGGTGTTTATCACGGATCAGGCGGCAGGCGTTTTTTATGTTTTTGGCTTTATTGCGGAAAAAGCCGGTTGAGCGGATATCGTTGGCCAGTTCAGCCAACTCGGCGTCAGCGAAAGCCTCAACAGTGGGATATTTTTTAAAGAGATTCTGGGTGACAAGATTGACCCTGACGTCTGTGCATTGAGCGCTCAAAATCGTCGCCACCAGAAGTTCGAGCGGATTAGTGAAATTCAGCGCGATCTTCGCCTCAGGATAAGCGTTTTTCAAGACAGTATAAATGCGGCCGGCCTTGGCCCGCTGTTTTTTGTCAGCCACGGGACGCTCCCTTAAAATATTCGGCTATTTGCTCGCCGGTCATACAGTTAATGACATCGTCAGCCTCAAGCCAGCCTTTCCTGGCGATGCCGATTCCGTAATAGATGTCGCTCAGCCCCTCAAGGTTATGGGCGTCGGGAGAAAACGCGATTTTAACGCCCAGTTTTTTCGCGTAATGAAGTTCCCGCCAGTCGATGTCCAGGCGCATAGGGTTGGTGTTCAGCTCAATCGCTTTGCCATTGGCCGCCGCCGCTTCAATGATTTTTTTCATGTTCACCCGATACGCTTCCCTGATTAACAACAAACGTCCGGTCGGGTGTCCCAGGATAGTCGTATACTCGTTTTCCAGCGCCTTGATGATACGTCTGGTCATCGCTGTCTCGTCCAGAGAAAAGCCTGAGTGCACCGAGGCGATAACGAAATCGAAGCGGGTCAGGATTTCCGCAGGATAGTCGAGGCTGCCGTCGGAGCGGATATCGGACTCGATGCCTTTAAAAATCTTGAAATCGCTCAACTCGTTATTTAGTTCGTCAATCTTTTGCCAGGATTCAAAAAGCCGGTCTTCCTGCAAACCATGGGCGTAGCCGGCTGACTGGCTGTGTTCCGTGACACCGAGGTATTGAAACCCTAACCGCCTGGTTTCCGCCGCCATCTCTCTTAACGTGTTGACGCCGTCGCTGGCGACAGTGTGAGCGTGGATGATACCTTTTAAATCGACGTTTTCAATCAGGGTCGGCAGTTCGCCCCGTTCCGCCGCTTCGATCTCGCCCCGGTTTTCCCTGAGTTCAGGCGGAATGAAAGACAACCCCAGTTGTTCGAATATCCCGGCTTCGCTGGAACATATTATTCTCTCATCATCATTTTTAAACAGGCCGTATTCATTCATTTTAATCTTGAAAAGGTCGCGGGCGCGCCCACGCATCGCCACGTTATGTTCTTTCGACCCCGTGAAGTGATGCAAGGCGTAAGGGAACTCGTCTTCACCGACCAGGCGCAGGTCGGCTTTCAGGCCGCTTGGCAGGATAAGACCGGATTTGGTCCAGCCCGAAGCCATCAATGACTCCGATTCCGGATAGGCCGCGAAAAACCTCATCGCCTTTTCCCGTTCCGCCGCCACCGCTAAAATATCAATATCCTTGGTGATCTCCTTTTTCCGCCGCAGGCTGCCGGCAATAACCACTCGTCTAAACCAGGAACTGGTCTTTAAATAGCCGCTTAATTTTTCCGCTTCCAACGCGGCCAGATCAAAACGGAACAAGTCTTTGTTCTTTTTGAAATGAGCAATCGCCGCGAGGATGTTTTCCTGGGTTTTAACGCCAAATCCGGCGAGCGCTTCCAGTCTTTTGTCTTTAGCCGCCGCCTCGAGTTGCTCAACCGTCTCGATGCGCAGTTGCCGGTAAACCGTCCTGATTTTTTTTGGCCCCAGGCCGGGAATCCGCAGCATTTCCAGTAAACCGTGAGGAACGTTGCTGCGTAATTCCTCGTAGTAGGCGAGCTGTCCGGTCGCCGCCAGTTCGCGGATCTTTTCGGCGATGCTTTTACCCACTCCCTTGAGAGACGCGAGTTCATCCCCGGCGAGCAACTGGTCAAGGTCAACCTCAGATGATTCAATGGCCCGGGCGGCAAATTCAAAGGCTCGGCTTTTAAAGGTATTCTCTCCCTTTAATTCCAGAAGCTGGGCGATCTCATTTAACCTGTCGGCAATTTCTTTTTTGTCCATATGATTTTTAACAGGAGTGACTAAAAAAAATCGTGGGACAACCATTTTGGGTAAAAAAGGTTATTCCCCCCACCCCTTTCCCAAAAACTTTAATTTGGGGAATCCCTGTGCTTGTCATGGTTTAGCGATTGTTGGGACAACGCTTCAGTCAGCCCGGCGATAATTGTCTGGCAACGCTGACTGGCGCCCTCGAACGCCAGTTCCCGCTCGTTTTCACTTACCCAGCTCATCCTGACGCTCAGATAATCATCCCCCAGATACTCTGGAAAACGCTCGCCCCATTCCACCAGGGAAATGCCTTCTCCATAGAAGTATTCCTCAACGCCCAGGTCCTCAAGCTCGGAATAATCCTTGAGGCGATAAAAATCAAAGTGATAGATGGGAACAGCGCCCTGGTATTCGTTGATCAGAGTGAAGGTCGGACTGCGGACCGGATCCGTTCTCTGGCCGCCCAGTCCCAGGTAAATTCCTTTGACCAGGGTAGTCTTGCCGCTTCCCAAATCCCCGGACAGAGAAATAATATCACCGGGAACAAGCAGGGCGGACAATTTCCGGCCCAGTTCAACAGTAAAATCAGGATGAGGTGATTTAAAGCTTTTTGAGGACATCGCCTGTTTGTTTTACCGGGCCTTGAGACGACTGTATGAGAGATGGCCGGCATGACAGTTATTCTGTTCGCAGGTTCCGCCATTGCTATTGACAACCAGTTTAAACTTGTTGATATTAGCTTTTGCCAACGAGTCTTTGGGATACATATCAAACTCCCTGACCAGCAGTTCATTGTTTGAGGAATGAATATCATGACAGAGGTCGCAATTACGGCCTTTCTGGACGACATGGACGTAGTGAAGATTCTTGTTGCCGTTTCTGAAATTAGTTTTTTCCGTGGTCAGTTTCTCTGTGACCAGACTCCTCAAATGACACTGGAAGCAGAGTTCATACAAGCTCTCGGTAAACTTGTTGTTCTTTTCTTTTGGGTAATCGAATTTAAGTAAAAAATTTCCGTTGGAACTGTGGGGGCTATGACAAGTACTGCAATCAGCGTCCCGCATCGGTCCATGTTTGTATGGTTTGCTGAAATCAGCCTGCTGATCGTCATGACAGTCGGCGGTGAAACAGAGTTTATCCGGTCCCGTCCGCAACTTGAATTTACTCCTGGACTGATGGGGAGTATGACAGATCAGGCAGCTTGTTTTATGGTTGGAGCCATTTTCGATTAACGGTTGATGGACATTCTTTTTGGCGATGATGCTCTCCGAATGACAAATAAAACAAAGGGCGTTCCCCTCTTTCCTCAGCAACGAGGCGTTGTCAGCGCTATGAGGATCATGGCAGGCGTCACAGTCGCCACCGGCAACCGGCCCGTGAACATACTCATCTTCCGGGAACTTGAACTGTCCGTGGCACTCAAGGCAGATTTCCAAGGTCGGCTTACGCATGAAAAACTTTTCTTCCGAACCATGGGGGTCATGGCATTTGACGCAATTACCCTTAGCCAGCGGATCATGAATGAATTTCCGCTGAACGAAATCATCATCCGGGTGACAATAGTAACACACCTCTTCCTTGTTCTCGAATAGCATCCGCGGATATTTTGAACCATGCGCTTTATGGCAATCTCCGCATTCCCCCGTTCCAACCGGACCGTGGACATAGCGGGAGGCGGTTTTCCCGGCGTGGCAATCGACGCAAACCTCCGCCCGGTCGATATTCCCAACGCCCAGAATGCCCAAGGCGTTTTCCAGCCTGTGACAAAGATCGCAGGAGCCATAGGAGTCCACCGGCACGTGGGGATATTTTTGGGAAAATTCTTCCGGGTCAACATCCTGATGGCATGAAGTCAGGCACTCGTCGCTTTTATAGTCGCCCTGGTGGTAAATCGGTATCATGACCTGCACACGATTGTTCTGCGAGTCGGCGATGTATAGTTTCCCGTCTTTATCGACACAGCTTTTACCGGGGTTCCTGAAACGCCCGGGTTTCGCGCCCGGACCTCCGAAACGGAAGAGGAAGTCGCCCTTGGGGTTAAAAACGTTAACCAGGTTGGTCGCGACGTCATTAACATACACGATACCATGCCGGTCGATCGCGATGCCTTTGGGCTGGGCCAGGTCTCCAAACATTGAACCAGCCTGGCCGAACTTGGTCAGGAAACGCCCGGAGCTGTCAAATATTTGTACCCTAGCGTTATCAAAATCGACCACAAAGATACGGCCATCAGGCGCGACAGCCAGATCGGAAGGTTTAATAAACTGTCCTTCGGCGTTGCCAGGTTCGCCAAACATCCGCACAAACTTGCCGTTGCTGTTGAAAACCTGGACCCTGGAATTACCGGTGTCCAGGACATAGATATTGTCTTGTTTATCGACCGCCAGGGCGAAGGGGGTATCGAATTGTCCTTCGGCATCGCCTTTAGCGCCAAACTCCAGGACGAAATTGTGATCCGCGTCAAACTTCTGCACCCGGTGAAACGCCAAGTCGACAACGTAAATATTATCCCGGCTGTCAATCACAACATCCCAAGGCAGGCCGAACTGACCTTGCCCCGCGCCTTTTTTACCGATTTCGCCGATATAGTCGCCGGAGGGATTGAAGATCAGGATTTTGGCGTTTTCCAGGTTGGTGATGTAAACATTGCCCTGACGATTGACCGCTACCCCGGTGGGCATTTGAATACGGTGGTTTGCGCTTCCGGTGATGATCTTAATGCCTTCGAAGCTGGCCGGCTTGTTTTTTTGCGCCCAGAGGAAAAAGACAAAAGAGATTAAAACCAGGGATATGATTATTGCCGGCAAAACGGAGCGAAAACGCATTAAGTTATTATCTCCCTTTGCGAAAGACCACAACTTCATTATAATCAGTCCGCAAGATATAAGTCAAGTTTTTTTGAAATTGGAGTTCCCCCAGAGTTTTACGGGGCAAACCTTTTTAGCAACAAAAGGCGCTCACACATGCCGTCTGGAAGGTTTTAATTCGCGGGTTTTGGCGTTCTGTCTCTTGTTTCTCGTGTTCTGGGGCTGGATCAGTTCCCG
>JAJRWM010000113.1 GCA_024276815.1 bacterium | reverse complement strand
TAACAGAACTTCATGGAGAAACAAACGGAAAGGCACAGAAGTGTTTTTCCAGTGGGGATACTGATTCTGGCTGGTATTCTGATTATCATCTTTTTAGCGACCATTTTTACCGCGGGAGACAAGGGACTTTTCAATCTGCTTAGCTTAAAGGATAAGGTGGCGGATTTGCGGATGGATATAAACAAGTTGGAGCGAGACAACCGACGGCTTAAGTCACGGATCAAGGACCTTAGGCAAAACCCTCGTTATATTGAACGGGTAGCGCGCGAGGAATTGGGTTTAGCGTTTCCTGAGGAACGCATTTATCTTTATGATACCACTGCTGCCGCGCGGGCGGGGAAAAACAAGTCAGATGAAAAATGAGTTTTGGCAAATCAGCGATGAAGATTTCAGGATGGTCGCTCTTCAGATTGGGCGGAAGCCGCGCGGTTTGAGGGGGATTGCCTGTCGTTGTCCCCTTAAATTTCCCACCGTTGTAGTCAGCGAACCAATCGTAGTCAACGCTAAAAGTGACGATAACGAGTTTTTCCCGACTCTTTTCTGGTTAAGCTGTTTTCAGTTGCGCAAAAAGGTTGCGCATCTGGAAAGCACCGGTTTGATTTCCCGGCTGGAGAAACTCTTCGCTCTGAACCTGGAATTCAGAGAAGCGCTGAGGGAGGCTCATGCCGCCTACATTCAACAACGTTTTGGTTTTATCGGTCGGGAAAAGTATTTTGCCTTGAAAGAAGAAAACCATCCCTGGCTTTATAAAATTTTAAAGGCCGGAGTTGGCGGCACGGAGAATTTCAAGCATTTGAAATGCTTACATGCCCACGTAGCGCAACAAATGGCGGTTAACAATAATCCCGCCGGCCGGATCGTCCTCGACCTGATCCTGGAGCCGCACTGCCCGCCGGAAGCGTCCTTTTGCCGGCGGAAACTGGCCAAAAGCAATAACGCCAAGGGCTTTGGTTCGTTATAGCTCAGAGCTGTTTATTTTCCCAGTATTCCTCAGCTTCCTTCTCCATTTTTTCCAGGCGAGTATAATAGTCAGGAAATTCATTCAGGTGAGCCAGGGCGATTTTCCCGGTTACCATTTCGTCGTTATCGGTAACATTGGTTAAATCATCATACCGACCGTGTTCTAATTCCACCTCCAGTCCCATCCTGAATTGTTCAACATCAAACCGTTGCCAGTCCAACCCCAGCGCTTCGCCGATTTTTCTCGCTTCTTCGCTGGTGAAATGTTTTTTGCTCATGCTCGCCTTCCTTGCAAGAGATTGCCAAGCTTACCGCTTGAGGATAGATCGTCTTTTGATTCCACCTGGTAAGAATACTCGGCTATATACCAGGTAATGCTTAAGCGGACAACTGGGTGGATGTAATTTTCTCATGTTCAGACGCCATATTCCATACTTTTTTGGTAGAAAATGTGATTTATGTATAAAGATTCATACTCCTCCGTCCGATAAAGGATGGGGGAACTAGAAGACATAAATATGAAATATTTCAAGGGGGAGATATTTGATGTTAGCCGGCTTCTTTAGCAAGAACAAAGAAACAACGCGGGATGTTAAACCAGAAGGAAGAGCGATGCGGGTCATTGCTATAACCAATCAGAAAGGCGGCTGCGGCAAAACAACGACCGCCATTAATCTGGCGGCCTGCCTTGGCGAACTGGGCAAAAAAGTACTCTTAATCGATCTCGACTCCCAGGCTCACGCCACCGTCGGCCTGAATATAGATAACAAAAAACTGCACCGGACAATCTTCGATGTTTTAACCAGCAGCAAAAAGAAACCGACAGAGTTGGCTGACATCATTGTCAAAGGCGCCACCAATGTCGATATCGCGCCGGCTTCCATCAAACTGGCGACCATCGAACAACTTCTGGCCGGAGTGCCCGGACGGGATAACCTCCTGCACCTGAAACTTCAGCCGCTCAGAGAAAGATACGACCTCGCGATCATAGATTGTCCGCCCACCATCGGCGTGCTAACCTTTAACGCGCTCAGGGCTTGCCGGGAAGTCATTGTCCCGATTGAACCCAGCTTCTTCTCCCTGCACGGTCTGGGCAAACTGTTTGAAACCATCGAGATGTTCAAGGATACCCTGGATCATGATATTTCCATTAAGGCCCTGCCGACAATTTATGACAAACGCACCTGCTTTGCCCGGGAAGTAATCAAGGACCTCGTGGATAACCATAAGATTGACACTCTCAAGACCTTTATCGGCGTCAATGTCAAGCTCAAGGAAGCCGCCAGCTACGGCGTTCCGATTTCCGAGTATGATAAAAAATCTTCCGGCTACCGCGACTACCTGGCGCTGGCCCGGGAAGTTATTGATCTGGAAGTTCTCAAGCCGGCCAACACGTTTGCCGCCCTGGGCTTCGAAAACCCCCTGGAATATCCGGTAAAGACGAACAAGGGCGTCATCTTCGCTTATCGCGATCACGACGCCCAGAACGTGAGGATTACCGGCGACTTTAACAACTGGAGCGTTGAGGGCGAGGAACTTAACAAAATGGGGAACACCGGCTTCTTCAGGAAAGAAATCTCTTTAACTCCCGGACGTTATCGTTACAAGTTAATCGTGGACGACGAATGGATCAGAGACCCCAGCAATCCCAGAATAATAACATCTCCCATGGGCGACCTTTCGTTTTTCGAATTCGCCGAATAACCGTTATTTAATCGTAGAACCTGCCCCTTAACGGCGAACGTAAATCCCGGCCGCCACCTCCCAGTCCAGGGCCAGTTGAGTCTCCTCAACCTGCACCACAAAGGTGGGATAGGTCTGGTGGACCTTGATCCTGATCCCCGGGATTAATCCCAGAGCCATAAGTTTATGCAGCTCCGGGTGTTCGCCGGTTTTAATATAAGCGACCTTGCCCTCATCCCCGCTTTTTAAATCCTTGAGGGGAAAAACCAGTTGGGTCACCGTTTTCTCGGATCGCTGGCAACATTTTCCCGGCGGGATTGGCGCGCCGTGCGGACACTCTGAGGGGTGCCCCAGCAAAGTGCAAATTCTCTCTTCGACATCGGAAGACAGTAAATGCTCAAACTTGCAGGCTTCCAGGGTAATATGCTGGACCGGCACTTCCAGAACGTCGAAAAACAAACGTTCGGCCAGGCGGTTGCGCCTGATCATGGTTCGACCGACTTTCTCGCCGAAACTGGTAAACCCGATTTTGCCGCCGCTGACTTTAATCAGTTTTTTCTCGATCAGATTGTCAATTATATCCCTGCCGGTCTCCTCAATAATAATTTCCCGGCTGTTTTCCAGGTTGTTCTTGTTCTCTTCAAGAAGCATCCAGATATGCACCATAGCCTCTTCAACCAAACGACGTTCCGGCATTTTTCTTCTCCTTTAAAATATCTTCACCCGGTTCAGGATGAAATTCAGAACCGTACCCACTAAAATAGCGTAAGGGGTAATAAAGCCAAGGATCAGCAGCGTCGTTTTCAACCCCCGCTCCTTAATCATCACCAAAAAGTTGGCGACACAGGGAACAAACAGGGTTATGACCACCAGGCTGACCACGATCTGCTGGTTGTTAAGGATTCCCTTGCTCGCTAAATCATACAAGCCGACCGCACCGTAATCCCGACGTAAAAAACCCATGATAAACGGTTGAGTCGCTTCCGCCGGCAACCCCAGCATACCCTCAATCACCGGGCTGAGCGCTCTTTGCAAGACCAGCAACCCGCCGGTCTTGTCCAGAACAAAAAGGATCAAAGTGCCGATTAAAAACAAGGGCACCGCCTCCTTCAGAAACCAGAGCGCCCGGTGATAGGTTTTCATTATCACGTTTCTTATCTGAGGCGCCCGCAAGGGCGGCAGCTCAATAATAAACGCGCCGGTCTTCCCCGGCAGTATTTTTGACGCCAGGAAGCCCACCAGAAAGATCTGCATTATCACAACCAGCATAATAAACAAAAACGCGAACGGCGACACGCTGGCGGCCAGGCCCATCATGACCCCAAGCTGAGCCGAGCAGGGAATGCCCAGGGCCATCAGCAAAGTCGCTATGACCCGTTCCCTTTTGGTGTCCAGGATACGGGTTGTCAAACAGGCCATGGTCCCGCAGCCCAGCCCCAGCAGGCAGGGTAGCACCGATTTCCCGGTCAGGCCCACGAAGCGAAACGCCCGGTCGGCCAGGACGGTAAACCGGGACAAGAGACCGGAATCCTCAAGGAAGCCAAAAGCCAAGAAAAAGGTGACGATGATTGGCAGGACGATAGCGATGGCGTAAGCGACTCCCATCGAGAACAAGCCATACTCGCCCACAATGAGATCCTGAATAAACGGAACCGGTATGGTTAATTTCAACAAAGCGGCGACCCAGGGAGTCAAATACTTGCCGAAGATAACCGATTCAAAGAAATTCACGGCCACCACGGAGCCGAACTCCCCGACAAAAAGAAAAACCAGGTAAAGAACCGCGGCCGCTATCAGTAAACCGGTCGGCATATAGGTGGTGTACTTGTCTATGCCCTTCAGGAAATTCCATTCCGGGCGCTTGACTTTTTGATAAAAACCGGAGCACAGCGAGTTAACGCTTGAGCAAATCTGGCGGTTTAAAAGTATTTCCAGGTTAGGATATTTTTTCTTGAGGGTAAGGTAGTCCGCTTTTAGTTCCGCGCTTGACTCAGGCGATATTACCTCCGCCAGCTTTTCGAAAACAGTAGGATCACCCAGCAAAACC
>JAJRWM010000001.1 GCA_024276815.1 bacterium | reverse complement strand
TTCAAGACGATGTTTTTCCCCATGCGGCCCAAGCCGACAAAACCTATTTTCATATCGATGGCTCCTTTTTAGGTTAACGTAGTATTCCTGCGACCTGATTTCACGCTTATCGAAACAAGATAATTTAACAATTGGAATTGTTTAAGGAAAAAAGGGTTCGCCGGGAGCGGTTTAAACGACCGCCGCGAAAGCTGTAATCCCCCCCGGCTTTACTGTGTTACCCGGGGCATTCAATTCTCAAGAACAAAATCATAAAAACAAGAACCCTGGGAAAAACCTCTTGTCTTAAAAGGTTTCTTTCCCCCGCCCCTTTTCCAAAAAACTTTAATTCGCCTGTCGGCGATAAAGCAAGAGGTAAAACCTCGTTCCGGGAAAACGTTTCTCTCTTAAAGACAACAGTTACTTATCAAAAAGATTTGAATGACCCTGAGGGTTACCTTAAAAAGTGGACTTTGTCGTCGGAAACCAGTATCATATTAATATAATTGATTTGCTTTTAAGGCTCAGCGTATCCTGGAAGCATCATGGTTTCCAATCCAGCCGGTCGGGGCCCCGGCATTCACAAGAAGAACAATAACGCGGTGTGGATAGCGCGTGATGAAGGGCAGTCGTTTTTGAGAAAGCTATTTATCAGGGGAGAGAAGCGGAAACAAAAGGGCAGGCGATCATGAACACTCGAAACCGGCTGAAAAACTGGCCGGTCTATGTCCTGACCCTGTTGATGGGCTTAGCGGCTCTCTATTACGCAAAGAGAATTAACTATAAGTTTATTGATACTCTTGGCGATAACTATACCTACGAATTGTTCGCCCAGTCAGTTTTTACCAGCCAGCCTTTTAAGATCAACATCAAGTTTGATTATTATGATGATCTGCCCATCAACCATCATCAGCGTTCCTTCCCGCCGCTGTATCCCATATTGCTGGCGGTCGCCCACCTGTTGTTTGGCGGCAGCATGTATGTCAATATCTACCTTACCGGTTTTTTCGCGATTTTGTGCGCGGTTCCTGTTTATCATCTGGGAAAGCTCCTCGGCGGCGATCGTACCGGTCTTTTAGCGGCCTTGCTGACTTTGTTCAATTACACCCTGGTTGAGATGTCGTTGCTGGCTATGAGCGAACCTCTGTTTTGCCTGTTGTCTTTATACGGTCTTTATTATTTCGTCCTCTATGAACACAACCAAAACAAATCCGCCCTGGTTCTGGCCGGTTTTTTCGCGAGCCTGGCGTATCTCACCCGGTTTAACGGAGCGGCGGCAATCATGGCGGCGGTGTTTTACCTGTTAATCAAAAACGGGCTACGGTTTGATAAAACAAACAGGCAAAGGGCGGCCAGGGAATTATTCACCTATTTAGCGCCCGCTTTCACAATTGCTTTCCCTTGGTTTTTAAGAAATTATCTGGTTTTCGGCGATCCCTTTTATTACGTCGGCCGTCTCTATGTGAAATTTTTTGTCGGAACCGCCCCCAGCCAAACAGTCATGAATCAATACCTGCTCTCTCTTTTGGAACACTTCAAACTGGTCTGGCGGGAAGCGACCTTTCTGAACTTGCTGGCGATCACTTCCTTTATACTGATAAAAAACAAACGGCGGATAATAGGCGCTATCTGGCTTTTCGCGGGCTTCAACTTTTTGATGTCGATCTTCCATCCGGTCATTGTTCCTCGTCACGTGATCAACTATTTCCCGGCGGTTTATCTTCTGGCGGCCTTATGCCTGACAGCCTTAAACAAGGAGTTTCTGGACCGGTTGCCTCTGAAAAAGATTGGCCGGCGGTTGGTTCAGGTCACGGTCGCTGTGGCGTTTTTAGTGGGAGCGCTGAAATCCGTTTACCACGGGCTGACCTTTACCAAGAACATTGACTTCTTTTCCAGTCACTACGCTTACCTGGGCGATATGCTGCAAACATATTCGCCCCCGGGAGCGGTGGTCATGACCAACATGCCGCCGGCGATAGCCTTTTACGCCCGTCGGCCGACAATCATGCTACCCAAGGATGCCACGGAAGAAAAGTTCGATCAATACGTCCGGGAATACAACGTGGACTTTTTTGTTTCAGTGGGCTATACCGGCTACGTTCCCGCTAATTTCGAAAAAAAATGGAGCCGCCTGTTACATGACCGGGACAATCTTTATTATATAATCAGCGTCTACCAAAGAACCTCCTGAGCCAGGGTTATTCGCTTCTTTGATTAATTTATTGAAATATCAAAACTAATAGTGTTTTATCGTTTGCGAAAGTACTTGCGAGCAGGCCGTTTGAAGTTTTTTCAGGGGTGCCGCGGGGACGGTTTTTGCCTGTTTATCGACGAGCTGTTTTTCAGCGAAGTCTGAAAAAGCCCCGCGCGCGGGTTTTCGTTTTTTGATTGTTATAGTACCTATTAATGAAAATGTGACATAGCGCAAATTGATTTAACCAGGTGTGGACGATCAAGGTAATGTTTTAAGGCATGCTCAACCTGATCATCCAACTCTTCCACATCTTTCGTCCAGAACCAACTGAAAAACTT
>JAJRWM010000112.1 GCA_024276815.1 bacterium | reverse complement strand
CGAGCCTTCCTTTTCAGCGAAGCTGGCGGCCGGTAAAACGATATCGGCTAAGCGGGCGCTGTCGGTCAGCAAGATATCGACCACCACCAGGAACTCAAGGTCTCTCAGAGCCTCCCTGATTTTGCGGGATTCCGGCAAGCCATTTAAAGGATTTTCGCCCATGATAATCAGGCCCTTGATTTTCCCGGCAACAGCCGCTTCCATCATCTCGGTAATCGTCATCCCCGGTTTTTCCGGTATTTTCAATTTCCATTTTTTCGAGTATTTTTTCCTGGCTTCCTCATCCCCGACTTTTTGGTAGCCGGGTAAATAATTGGGCAGAAGCCCCATATCGGTAGCGCCCTGGCTGTTGTTGCGGTCTCTCATCCCGTTAATACCGCAACCCGGCCGGCCAATCTTACCGGCTACCAGGGCCAGGTTGAGCATCGCCAGAACGGTATCTTTGCCCCAGGTCGTCTGAATCACCTGGTCGCCATAGATAATCACGGCGGTCTTAGCTTTACCATAGATTGCCGCGATTTCAGACAGTTTTCGCGCCTCAATCCCGCAAATCTCGGCGACCTTTTCTTTGGTCATATCCTGAACGCCGGCCTTGAGAGCCTCAAAACCGGTCGTACGCTCCTTAACAAAGGCCTTATCGATCAAATCCTGTTCAATCAGTTCCCTGATCAGGCCGTTGATAAAGGCGATTTCCGTCCCCGGTTTGATCGCGGCCCAAACATTGGCCCAGCCGGCGTCCTTGGTCTTTAACGGATTAACCGTTAACAAAGCGTTGCCCTTCCTGGTCAGGCCTTCAAATATTTTCACACCCAGCACCGGGTGCGTCTGGTTAACGTCAAGGCCAAAGTTAAGCACCACTTCGGCGTCCCTTATTTCATCATAGGTATTGGTCATCGCGCCTAAACCCAAAGATTCGCTTAATGCCTCCACGCTGATGGCGTGACTCAGCCGCTCATTAAAATCGATATTATTGGTTCCCAAAACGCCCCGGACGAACTTCTGGAACAGGTAGTTCTCTTCGTTGGTAGCCCGGGCGCAACCCAGAGCGCCGATAGCGTCCGGTCCATGTTCCTTGATTATTTTTTTCAGCCGGAAAGCGGTTTCGCTTAACGCGGCGTCCCAGCTTACCGGCTCCAGAACGCCGTTTTTCCTGATAGAGGGTTCTCTCAGGCGGTCTTCGTGATTGACAAACCCGTAGCCAAAGTGACCCCGAACGCACAACTCGCCATCGTTAGCGCCCAGCCCGTCGCGGCCCTTGACCTTGACAATCTTGTCACCCTTAACCCGGACAACGATAGTGCAACCGACGCCGCAGTAGGGGCAAATGGTCACGGTATCCTTCGTCTCCCAGGGACGGGCCTGATGCTCCGAGAGCGAACTGGTCAAAGCCCCAACCGGGCAGACATCGATACAGCGGCCACAGGAAGTGCATTCAGGACTGACTTCTTCGTGAAAGGGAGCGCCCACAACCGTTTCAAACCCCCGGTTGATATAGCCAATAGCGCCATTGCCCCTGACTTCATTACAGAAACGAACGCATTTACCGCATAAAATACATTTGTGCATATCCCGCTGGATAACGGTGCCGCTCACCGGTTTGGCATACGGCTTAGCCTGGGAAGGCAGACGATTCTTTTCAATACCCAGAGAATAACAGATATTCTGTAAATCACACTCGCCGCCCTTATCACAAGTCCAGCAGTCGAGAGGATGATGAACCAGCATCAGTTACATCACCGTACGCCGCAACGCCAGCAAGCGGGGCGACCCGGTCGTCACGACCATTTTATCAGTCGCGACGGTAGCGCAACTGGCCGCCAGCCGATTCACGCCCTTGATCTCAACCAGGCATAATCTACAGGCGCCATAGCGTAAAAGTTTCCTGTGATAACAGAGATTGGGAATATAAATACCGTTATCGAGAGCCACCTGCAAAATATTCCGCGGTTCATCTTTATTCAGTTTTATTTTTTTTCCGTCAATGGTGATAGATGGCATCGCTCTAAAACTCGCTCCTTACAGTAGTATCTTAACAGATTGTTGAGCTAAACTTAAAATCGAACCGGGGAAGATCCCGAAATACAAAGTCGCCAAGGCGCTGAAGACGATGACAAACATCAAAGAATGGGAATACCGCCAGGTTAATGTCTCGGCGCCGTCCTTGAGGTAAATATTCATCAGCAACCTTAAATAATAGAAGGCGGAAATTGCCGCGTTCACAACCGCGATCACGGCTAAAAGACCATAAAAACCATTGCCGGTCAAAGCGACCTGAATCACAGCGCCAAAGACATAAAACTTGCCGACAAAGCCAACTGTCGGCGGCAACCCGGTGAGCGACAACAACAATATGGCCATGAGAAACGCCAGAAACGGAGCTCTCTGCGCCAACCCGTTGAAGTCATCCAGGCTCTCCGAAGTCAGGGCCTTCTTACGCAACAGTATCAAAACGGCAAACGCGCCAACATTCATAAAGAGATAGGAAAACATATAAAAAAGGAGGGAACTCATACCCGCGCCTTCCAGAGCCGTCCCGGCCACCGTTAGCCCCAGGATCGCGTAACCGGCGTGAGCGATACTGGAATAGGCCAGCATTCGCTTAACGGACTTCTGGGTCAAGGCAAGCAAATTACCGGTAGTCATCGTCAAAACAGAAAGAATAGCGAAGATGACAGTCCATTCCAGTCTCAGCGAGCCAAGCCCGACATAGAAAACCCTGAGAACCGCCGCGAATCCCGCGGCCTTCGGCCCCACCGACATAAAAGCGGTAACACAGGTTGGCGAACCTTCATAAACATCCGGCAACCACATGTGAAACGGCACGGCCGCAATCTTAAAGCCAAAACCCATGACCAGCATCAGCATGGCCATTCCCAGCGCCGGGTCCCTGGCCAGGCTACCCGAGACACCGATAAAATCCCCCACAGCGCGCAGGTTGGTCGTTCCGGTAATACCATATATCAGGGATATCCCGTAAAGCATAAACGCGCTCGCCAATACGCCGGTCAGGTAATACTTGATCGCCGCTTCGTTTGATTCGGAATGCCTGCGAAAATATCCGGCCAGGATATAGAGGCTGACGCTCATCAGCTCCAGCGCGAGAAAGATCGAGAGCAAATCGCTGCTGGCAGCCATCAGCATCATGCCCAGAGTGGCGAACATCAGCATCGCGTAATATTCGCCCATGTTGGCAAATTCTTCTTCCAGGTAGGTTAAGGAAAGAAGCACCACCAAAAAGTTGACTATCAGAAAAATGTTTTGAAAAAACGCGGAATATAAGCTAACCGAGATCATACCATTCAAAATAACCCGATGCCCGGCGCCCAAGCTCTGGCTGGCGATAAAGGCCAGGAGAGAACCTGCGATCGCCAAAGACGGCGTTATCCGCTGATATTTCGGCTCCACGAAAGGAGTGATCAGGAGAATCAGCAAACCGGACAGCAAGATAATGATTTCCGGTGTCAGCAACAAGATGTCTTGCACGCTTGGTAGCAAATTAGCCATGTTTTCTATTCCTTCTCACACTGTTTAGTGTTTAATGAGACCCGCCATGCGAACCGCCGCCATGCGGAACTGTCGTCTCGGCGCCATGTTCTACCGCGCTGGAACCGGCCTCAGCGCCATGCCCGCCGCTGGTCGCGCCGTGTCCGCCGCCATGCCCGGTGGACCAATGGCCGCTGCCGGCGTTAACGCTGTAAACCGTTCCGGCGTTCATATTCACTCCGCCAACCCGGAATACATTTTGCGGAGGCGGATTGATTCTTTCAACCAAATGATTAACCGAGGGTTCCAGTATTTCAATGAATGGCTTGGGATACAAACCGATCCAGAACGCCCAGACAACCAGAGGCAGCATCACAAAAATTTCCCGCACACTGAGATCGGGCAACTTCTCATTCTTCGGATTGTCCAGAGGGCCAAACATAACCCTTTGAAATAACCAGAGCAGGTAGCCGGCGCCCAGAATAATGCCGGTCGTCGCCCAGGCGGCGTACATCCAGTTGGCCTTAAAAGCGCCCACCAGAATCAGAAACTCGCCAATAAATCCGTTCAGGCCCGGCAAACCAAGAGACGACATGGTCATAATGGCGTAGAAAACAGCGAAGACCGGCATTTGCTTGGATAGTCCGCCAAACTCGGAAATCATCCTGGTATGCCGTCTTTCATAAATGATACCAACACAAAGGAACAAGCCCGAGGTGCTGATACCGTGATTAATCATTTGCAGGATGCCGCCGGTAATCCCCTGCGCGTTAAGAGCGTACAGTCCCAGCATAACAAAACCCAGGTGAGCGACCGAGGAATAAGCGACCAGCTTCTTCATGTCTTTCTGAACCATCGCGACCAGCGACCCATAGATAATACCGATAATCGCCAGCACCACCATAAACGGCACAAACTTCACCGTCGCCCAGGGCAACAGCGGCATTGATATCCGGGCGAAACCGTAAGTTCCCATTTTCAGCAAAACGCCGGCCAAAATAACCGAACCGGCGGTGGGAGCCTGGACATGAGCGTCAGGCAACCAGGTATGGAAGGGAAACATCGGCACCTTCACGGCAAAACCCACGAAGAAAGCCAGGAAAACCCACCATTGGGTATTTTGCGGGATTGAAACCGTGTACCATTCCAGCATATTGAAGGTGTAGTGCCCCAGTTGCGCGCCGGCCTGATAATAAATGGTAAGAATACCGAGCAACATCAAGACTGAGCCACACAACGTATACAGAAAAAACTTTATCGCGGCGTAAAGACGTCGCTCGCCGCCCCAGATTCCGATCAGGAAGTACATCGGCACCAGCATGATTTCCCAGAAAACATAGAAGAGAAAAACATCCAGCGAGATAAACACGCCGAGCATTCCGACTTCCAGAAGAAGCATGAAAATATAGTATTCTTTTACTCTTTGAGTTATCGCGGTCCAGGAGGAGAGAATGCCAATGAAGGTAATCACGGTAGCCAGTATTATCAGCAACAGGCTCATGCCGTCTATCCCCACAAAGTAGGAAACCCCCAAAGATTTGATCCAGGTGAGCTTTTCGACAAACTGAAAGTCAGGCGTGCCGCGCAAAAACTTGAACACCAGGATGAGGGAAGCGAAAAAGGTAAGAATAGACGTTGCTAAACTCGCCCTTCGAATCAACTCCTCGTCTTCTTTTTTAATAAAGAACATAATAAACAGAGCGCCCAGAAGAGGTATAGAGGCGATTGTTGACAAGATAGGAAAGCCTAACACATTGCTCGTACCTAACATGATGATGTAATCCTCCTTAAATTTCCTTTAATTTCAATTTTATATTTACTTAAGCGGTTAAACTTAAAGTATGACAAAGTACGCGCCTATGATAACGAAAAAGCCTAAGGCCATAATCAACATATAGTTCTGAACAAAACCGGTCTGAACTTTCCGGTAGCCTTTACCCAGATAACCAATGCCGTCGGCAACAGCGTTGACCAGTCCATCGACAATATTGCCGTCGACTAACGCGCTCAGATAACTCACGAACAGGATAACTTCACGGACGCCGTTGACAATACCATCAACAATCCAGATATCGAAATTCCAGGAAAAATTACCGATAAAAATCGTCAGATGACGGATACCGTTAACAATACCGTCAAGCACGATAGCGTCAAAATCCCACAGGAACTTGCCGCCGCCGAGAACCAGGCCCCTGATGAAGATGAAGTTATAGACCTCATCCACATAATATTTGTTAAGCGCCAGTTTATAGAAAGGACCCATCGCACCGGCGACTTTTTCAGGCGAGACTGATTTCTTGATATACATGAGGTAGGCGACCAGGATACCGGCAACGGCGATCAGGACAGAGAAACCCATCAAGCCAAATTCCAGCGTCACCGGCAAGGAACCGTGATGCTGATTAGCCAGCACCGACCCTAAGAATTTATGAATAAATCCGTTTTCCAGAGGCCAGCTGATTCCCACGCCGCCGCTGATCAGAGCCAGTATGGCCAGAAAGATCATCGGCCTGGTCATGGTTGCCGGCGACTCATGAAGATGATGCATATGATGCTCATCAACCCGGCTTTCGCCATAGAAAGTCAGGAAAAGCAACCTGAACATATAAAACGCCGTCATAAACGCGGCGATACAGCCCATCGCCCAAGGGATATAGTTCCCGGACTTAAAAGCGCTGGCCAGGATTTCATCTTTACTCCAGAAACCCGAAAAGGGCGGAATCCCGGCAATCGCCACACAAGCGGCGAACATAGTCCACCAAGTAGTCGGCATGTGCTTTTTCAGCCCCCCCATGACAAACATGTTCCGCTCACCGCTCATGCCGTGGATAACGCTACCAGCGCCCAGGAATAAAAGGGCTTTGAAGAAAGCGTGGGTCATCAGGTGAAAGATGCCCGAGGTATAGTTGCCTGAACCAAGCCCCAGAAACATGTAACCCAATTGGCTGATGGTTGAATACATCAACACTTTTTTAATGTCTTTCATCACCAGAGCGATGCTGGCCGCCATCAGCGCCGTCATCGCCCCGATAGTCGCGATCAGCGTCAGGGTAAAGGGGGCGGCATTAAACAGCGCCGAGCTTCTGGCGATCATATAGAGACCGGCCGTAACCATGGTGGCCGCGTGAATCAGGGCCGAACAGGGAGTAGGCCCCTCGCCGGCGTCCGGCAGCCAGACATAAAGTGGAATCTGGGCCGACTTACCGGTCGCGCCCAGGAAAAGCAACAAAGTTATAAGAGTCGCCGTTGAGGTTGAAATAAGAGGCACATTCGCCATAACGGTTGAATAATCCAGGGTTCCCAGAGTGGCGAAAATCATCATCACGCCCAGACCGAAACCGAAGTCGCCAACCCGGTTAGCCAGGAAAGCCTTCTTGCCGGCCGCCGGTGGCGCCGGATTGGTAAACCAGAAACCGATCAGGAGATAGGAACACAAGCCAACGCCTTCCCAGAACACATAAAGCATCAAGTAGTTGTTAGCTAAAACCAGCATGTACATCGAGAAACAGAACAACGAGAGATAGGTAAAATAGCGGTAGTAACTGTCATCCCCGTGCATGTAGCCGATGGAATAAATATGTACGCAGGTCGCCACGATCGAAACAATCATCAGCATGGTGGCGGTTAAAGCGTCTACCTGGAAACCAATACTGGCCTGGAACTCGCCGGCGAAGACCCAGGTGTAGACATTATGATGCAAGGTCGCTCCCCGAACAACCGCGATAAAGGCGACTGTCGAGAAGAGAGCCGACCCGAGGATGGCCACGATCGAAACCGCATGTGCGTTATGCTTGATAAACTTTCTCCCGAAAAAGCCATTCGCAAGAAAGGCCAGTAAGGGAAATAAGGGAATCAACCAAATGTATGCCAGCATCCTGTGCTCCTTACCACTTCAAAAGATTAATGTTTTCAATGTCAACATCACCGCGGTTACGGAAGATCGAGACGACAATCCCCCAACCAACAGCGGCCTCCGCGGCGGCTACGGTAATAACGAAGATGGCGATAATATCGCCCTGAAGATGATCAAAATAACGGGAAAACGCCACAAAGTTTATGTTGACGGCATTAAGCATCAACTCAATAGACATGAAGATTACCAGTATATTGCGACGGGTCAACACCACGATCAGGCCAATCGTGAACAACGCCGCGCCCAGGCCCAGATAATAGGTCAGAGGAATCATACCATTTCTCCTTTTCCCTTACCGTTTCGACGGAACCGGCGGCGGGTAGGCAGTATGATACCGCCGATCATCGCCACCAACAGAAGCACCGACGCGATCTCAAAGGGGAACAGGTATTCTGTATAGAGAACCTTGCCGATCAACTTTGTCTGACCGCCGTTTGCGGCCTGATAAGCCGCCGTGTAAATCCCCCGCGGAGGCGAGAAATCACCAGCCATAATCACAAACATCAGGAAGAAAAATATACCAATCCCCACGAAGACCGCCACCGCGTTTAACGGGATCTGGCCAGGCTGAGGCAAATCCTCGCGAACATTGACCAGCATTATGACAAACACCACCAGCACCATAATCGCGCCGGCGTAAATATACAGTTGCACCGCCGCCAGGAACTCCGCCTCCAGAAGCACAAACAACGCCGCGACGCAGAAAAACGTCAGCAACAGACTGACCGCGCAGTGGATGGTGTTTCTCAAGGTGATAACGCCAATCGCCGACGCGACCGCAATAAAAGCAAAAAAGTAAAATAACAATATATGAACAGTCATAATCTCATCCTTTTAATCCTGCCCGCCGCGTTCCAGCAACTCTTTTTTGTTCAAGATAATATCGCCGCGCTTATGAACCTTCCGGGCATAATCAGTGGATTGACGAATCGCCCTGACCGGGCAGACCTCGGCGCAAAAACCACAATACAGACAGCGCCCGGCGTTGACGATAAACTCGTCAACAACCTTTTTGCCGTCATCAGCGTGCGAGGTGGTTATGGTAATCGCCCAGTTAGGACAGATCTTCTCGCACAAACAACAGCCGATACAACGCTCCAGACCGGTGTTCTCATCCTTCCACAAAGTATGCAGCCCCCGCCAGCGTTCTTCCGCCAGAAATTCCTGCTTGGGATAGGGATAGGTCACAACCGGCCTTCTCAAATGCTTCAGCGTCACGCCTAAACCCTGGCGTAAATCCTTTAAAGTAACCCAGCCGATAAATTCTTTTATACCCAACTTGTGCTCTCCTGCGAAACTATATATACGCTTTAATTAACGCGGTGATAACAACATTGGCCAAAGCCAGGGGAATCAGAAACTTCCAACCGATTTCCATTAGCTGGTCATAGCGATAACGAGGGAAGGTTGCCCTCAACCAGAAAAAGATAAACAGAAACGCGTAAACTTTAATCAGATACCAAACCAGCGGCGGCAACAACCAGCCTGAGGCGCCGCCCAGGAAACAGGTGGCGGCGATACTGGAAACAACGATCATGTTGGTATATTCCGCTAAAAAGAAGAAAGCGAACTTCATACCGCTATACTCAACGTGGAAACCGGCGACCAGTTCGGTCTCGGCTTCCGGCAAGTCGAAAGGCGTCCGGTTGGTCTCCGCGACCGCCGCGACGCAATAGACAAAAAAGCCCAGGAACTGAGGCAGTATGTACCAGACGCTTCCCGACTGAGCCTTGCTGATCTCAACCATGGACATCGAGCCGGACATCATGAAAACACCCACCAAGGAAAGACCCAGGGCAACTTCATAGCTGACCATCTGGGCGGCCGAACGCATCGCGCCCATCAGGGAATACTTACTGTTGGATCCCCAGCCAGCCAGGATAATGCCGAAAATGCCCAGTTCGGAAACCGCCAGAATGTAAAGAACGCCGATATTAATGTCAGCGATCAACAGACTACCCGACTTGTTAAAAGGTATCGGTGCCAAAGCCAGCACCGCCGGCACCAGACAGAGAACCGGAGCGATGAAGTGGATAAACTTGTCAGCCTTGGTGGGAACGATGTCTTCCTTGATGATCAGCTTGAGAACGTCCGCGGGCGACTGCAACAAACCGCGCCAGCCAACAAACTGCGGACCCGGCCGCTGCTGCATGTGACCGATAACTTTTCTCTCGGCATATACGCAGTAAGCGACGGTCAGCAAAACAACCGTCACCGTAAGAATCACTTTAATCGCCAGAAGCAGTAAGGCCGGCATCAAATTCTCCTAATTAACCTTATTTATCAACATCGCCAAGAACGATGTCCAACGTACCAATAATCGCGACAATATCAGCGATCAGATGACCGCGGCTCATTAAATCCAAAGGCGCCAGATTAAGCAGACTGGGGACCCTGATCTTCAGACGATACGGCTTGGGCGAACCATCCGAAACCAGGTAATAACCAAGCTCGCCCTTGGGCGCTTCCACGCTCATATAGGTCTCGCCGGCCGGCGGCGAAAAACCTTCCATGACCGAACAACAATACCTGATCATGGTTTCCATGTTATTGAAAGCTTCTTCTTTTTTCGGCAGCTTAACTCTCGGATCGTCAGCGATGATGTCTCCCTCAGGCAGATTCTGACAAGCCTGCTTGATGATGCGCAGACTCTGGCGCATTTCCTCCAGCCGAACCAGGTACCGCCCGTAAGTGTCACAGCGATCCGACAGAGGCACCTCAACATCAAACTCCTCGTAGCAGGAGTAGGGAAACTCCTTGCGAACATCATAATCAACCCCGCTGCCCCGCAAGGTCGAACCGGTCACGCCGTAGTTGATAGCATCCTCGGCGGACAGATGGCCGATATCCCTGGTTCGCAACAACCAGATGCGGTTGTTGGTCAGCAAGGTCTCATAGTCCTGCATGCGGGAGGGGAAATCATAGATAAACTGGTTGACCCGCTCAACGAAACCAGCGGGTACGTCCTGCTTGCAACCGCCAAAACGGAAGTAATTAAAGGTCATCCGTCCGCCGGTCACCATTTCGAAAATATTCAGAATCGCCTCCCGTTCCCGGAAAGCGTACATAAACACGGTCATCGCCCCAATGTCCAAAGCGTGGGTCGCCAACCACAACAGATGGCTGGCAATCCGACTCAGTTCAGCCAGGATAACCCTGATGTAGGCGGCGCGTTTCGGCACTTCAATGTCCATCATTTTTTCCACGGTCAGGCAAAGCGCCATGGGATGAACCAGACCGGACAGGTAATCCAGCCTTTCAGGATAGGGCAGAAACTGTTGATACTGCAAATTTTCAGCGATCTTTTCCATGCCCCGGTGCAGGAAACCGACTTCGCACTCCACCTTGCTGATCCGCTCCCCGTGCAGGGTGAGGACAAGATGCAACACGCCATGGGTGGAAGGATGCTGCGGCCCCATGTGAATCTTGACGCGCCTTTTTTCCGGCATGACCTTAGCGGGACACATTAATCTCTACCCTCCAGAGGATAATCTTTGCGCAAGGGAAAACCGATCCAGGAATCGTCCAGGAACAAACGCTTCAAGTTGGGATGGCCCTCAAAAATGATACCGTACATATCATAAGCCTCTCTTTCCAGCCAGTCAGCCGCCTTCCAGAGATCGCTGATGGTGGCGACCCGAGGCGGATCACCCTTAATCTGTGCTTTCAAACGCAGAAAATGTTTGTGGGTTAAAGAATAATAATTATAAATAACTTCGAAATCACGTTCCCGGTCAGGATAATGCGCGCCGGCCAGATCCAGCAGAAGATTAAAATCCAGGTCCTTCTCGTTTTTCAGGAATTCGCAAACCTGGCGGGTATGCTCAGCCTTGAGACAAACCGTTGTCTGCTCCTGGAACCTGCTGATATCCAGAATGACATCGTCGAACTCAAGTTTTATTTTCTCGACCAGCTTGGGAGCGATAGAACGACTCAATTACTTCCTCACTTTTTAGCGATAGTATGCTCAGCCTTAATCTTATCCTGCAAATGAACCAACGACGCGATCAGGGTTTGCGGACGAGGCTGACAACCCGGCACGTAAACGTCAACCGGCAGATACTTGTCAATACCCTGAACCACCGAGTAGGTCTTGAACGGCCCGCCGGTGGTGGCGCAACTGCCCATGGCGACGACCCACTTGGGGTCAGGCATCTGGTTATAAACCTTGAGAATAGGCGGAACCATTTTTTTGGTCACCGTCCCGGCGATAATAATGATGTCAGCTTGACGAGGCGTGGCCCGGAAGATGATACCAAAACGATCCAGGTCATAATGGGCCGACCCGGTAGCCATCATTTCGATAGCGCAACAGGCCAAACCAAAAGTCAGCGGCCACATGGACGAAGTCCTGGCCCAGTTCAGCACGGAATCAACCGTCGTCACCAGAACATTTTTTTCAAAGCGGTTTTCTATGAGACCCAATCCAGCGCCCCTTTCTTCCAGGCATAAATAAAGCCCACCAGTAAAATCACGATAAAGATAATCATTTCAATCAGGCCGAAAATACCCAGCAGATCATAACTGATCGCCCAGGGAAAGAGGAACAAGGTTTCCACATCAAAGATAACAAACAAAATGGCGATCACGTAAAAGTGCATGGACTGCGGCGTGTTGGCGTCCCCCAGAGGCTCGATCCCGCACTCGTAGGTTGAGGACTTCTCCGCGCTGGGATTGCTGGGAGCGATAATTTTACTCAGCGTTATCATCAAAGCCGGCAGAATCAAGGCAAAGATGAAAAGAAACAGCACTCCAACATAATTGGTCAGCATCCGCTATCGCTCCTGATAACTTTCAGAGGGATTTACAACGTTGCCAGTATACGCAGGGAACGCCCGGCTCCCCAACGTTTTTTACACGAACGGTTGTTTTTCAGGGATGAATGGTTGCTTTTAATCTTTTGGCTAACATTCCGGGGCAAAATATCATCAGGCACCAATCCCGGCTCGGGATACTGACCCCGCCTGTTTTCCGGGCCGGGGATTGCTCATTCAGTTAACTAAAGATAGAATAAGTAAAATCCATCGGCATTGGCGCTTATGAAGAAAACCAGACCAAACAGCTTGGCTATCATCATCTTTTTACTTTTGTTCGGGTACTATTTAAAGTTGCTCGCGCCCACGATTTCTCCCGGCGACAGCCCTGAGTTAATAACCGCCGCCTATAACCTGGGCGTTGGCCATCCCCCCGGGTACCCTTTCTACCTGCTGGTCAGTAAAATCTGGACATTTCTGCCGGTCGGGGAAATCGCTTTCCGGCAAAACCTGCTTAACTCGCTATTGAACGCGGGCAACTCGTCATTAATCTTTATTCTTGTTCTGGCCGGTCTGAATGACAAAAAACTTTCCTGGCTAATCGCCTTGGGAGGAAGTCTCTTCTTCGGCTTAATTTCCGCAACGGCCAGCATGAGCGTAATCAGTGAAGTTTACCCGCTGTTCTGGTTGTGTCTGATCCTGACGATCTATTCCTTGAAAAAACAGAATTACTTTGCCGCCACGCTCCTGAGCGGTCTGGGCATAGCCGGCCATTACGCTTTCCTGTTACTGGTCCCCGGTTTATTATGCTGGACCACGAGAAAGTTCTGGCAACCCGGGAACCTCATTTTTGTCATCTTCCTGGCGTCCCTGGGCCTGCTGACCATCATCTATCTGCCGCTTCGGGCCAGGCAAGCGCCAACCCCCTCCTGGGGCGAGCCGGTCTCATACCAGAAGCTCCTGGCCAAAATAACCTTGAAGGACTGGGAAAACAGAACGGAGGTCAAGCGGGGCAAGTCTTGGTCGGATTACCTTCAACAAGCGATTTATCTGGCGAGGATATGCTGGTCAACCTTCGGGATATTCCTGCTTTTCTGGCTAGCCGGCTTAATCATGATTTATCAGGAAAATCGATTTTACGCGCTGGGACACCTGGTCATGTATTCGGTGTTTTTTCTCGCGATGGTTCAGATAAGCGCTTATCCTTCCTGGGCGGAAGCCTACGCGCTGGGGCCGAAATTCCTGACGCCGATGTTTATCATCATGCTTCTTCCGGTTGGCAAAGGCCTGCTGGCAACAATGAAGTTCTGTCCCAAACAACGCCGGACGTATCTGGCGGTCATTCTTTGTTTATCGTTGCCGTTATCAGCCTTCAGCCGAAGAGCCTCTTCAGAACGCCGGAATTTTCTGGCCTTCGATTACGCCTGCAACCTGCTTAACTCTTTACCCTCTCCTGATTACGGCATACTGAGCACCGGAGACGTGTCTTCTTTTCCCCTGGCTTACGTCAAATACGTAAGAGGCTACTATCCGGCAAGCCAAATTACCGGTTCGGCGATTTTCCCGGCTCAAAAGTTTAATCAGGAGAAAACCCTTTTTACCGCGATGCCGTTAACCGACCGGAATGAACCTTTCCCCGCTTACCGTTTGTTTTTCATTACCCCGGAGAGCGCGCCGCCTCCCGACTGGCCTTCCTTTTACCGGATCAGGGGGTTTAATAATCAGCCTGAGTTTACGGATATGATGAGCCGGTTTACCTTGAGTAAGTATCGACTTTTCAGAAGTCTCTTCCTGATGCGGAGCGGGAAGTTAAACCGGGGCCTGGAAGAAATCTCCCGGGCCTCAGAACTAAGCGGAATGGTGGTTGGGGAGCATTATAATTATGGTTTGCTGCTAAAATACTACGGTCGGCGAAAGGTCTCCGCCCTGAGAATGGCCGTTCGGGAGTTCAATTATTTTTCAACGGCTTACCCCCAAATATTACCGGGTTTCTATCAAGCGGGATTAACCCTGGAAATCTTGGGAGAAAAGGAAAAAGCGGCGGCGGCCTTTCAGAAAATTTATCAGAAAAACCCCGCTTTCGCTGACGCGGCCTTTCGTCTGGGACGGTTACTGATATTGAGCGAGCGGTACAAAGACGCTTTAGCTCCTTTGAAGACAGCTTCCGGACTTGAGCCGTCCGCGGACGTTTATAATTTTCTGGGCATCGCTTTTGAAGAAACCGGCCAAGACGCGAAAGCTCTCGAAAATTATAAAAAAGCGCTGGATTTAAATCCGCGGGAGCGGGGAATCTATTATAATTACCAACGGCTGCTGGAAAAGAAAAAGGACCAGGGGTCTCTTTTTTGATAAAAACAAGAACCCTGCCCCCCCCCTTTTTAGTAAAAACGGGGGTTCCAAACCTTCCCCCATATCTATCGTGCGAGTAGTCCAGCACTAAAACTTTAACCGGGAGGAGCTTTGGGTAAGCTCGTCAAACACCCGAAACGGCGGGTGTTTGGAGTTAACGATTCGTCAGAGAGATTTCATCATGAGTAAAGCGCGTTCCCTTAATATCCTGACCGCGACGGCTGTTCTCCTGCTGTCCTGCGGGTTGTATTTGAAGATAATGACACCGGTTATCAGTCCCGGCGACGGCCCGGAATTTGCCGTTGCCGCTTATAATTTAGACATTGCCCATCCTCCGGGCTATCCTTTCTGGATGCTGGCGGGAAAAGTTTTCACTACCCTGCCGCTGGGCAATATAGGCTGGCGGACCAACCAGGTTTCACTAACCTCCATTGTTTTAGCGACCGCCCTGCTTTTTGTCTGTGTCGTAAAGTTGACCTCCCGGAAAAGCGCGCTGGTGGCAGCCCTGACCTTTATGACAACGTTTCAGATTATGCAGACTGCCGGCGGGGCGGAGGTTTACCCGCAATTGATACTGTGGATCGCACTCCTGTTTTCTCTCTCAGTTAATCAAGCCGGCGGCTCAAGATCATACCTTCTCCTTTGCCTGTTGACCGGGATCGGCGTTGGCATTCACTATCTAAGTCTTTTGTTTATACCCGGCTGGCTGATTTTAAAGATAAGATCATTAGAAGTAATTAAGCGGTTGAGCTTTAAAAAAGTTATTTTAGCCTTACTCGCCTTCATTCTGGGCTTAACTCTTTTTTGCGCCCTGCCGCTCAGATCGGTGACAAACCCTTTTTTACACTGGGAGCAGGTGGAATTCGCCGAATATTTTTCCGCCCACGTTGAACGCAGCGCTTACCGGCAAATGGAACGAGAAGACAAAACCGACTGGCTTTCCCGGAAGAAGTTTTTCCTCGACTTCATCCGCCGGTTGTTTCTTGACACTTATACCTTTGGCGCCAGCCTGCTTTTCCTCTGGGGTCTGCTGGTCCTGTTTTTAAAAGACAAGCGGCTGTTCCTGGGTCTCGCCACCCTGTTCTTTTTGCCGGTCATGATAATCATCCTCCATTTACGGTTCAGGTTTAACCCTTTAAATCAGAGCCGGCTGAACAACTATTATTTGCCGGTTTATTTAATCGGCGCGGTGGCGATTGGGTTTGGTTACCGGTTCTGGGATGAAAGACTCAAACGAAACGGCCAACTCATAATCTTCCTGTTTTTTATTTTTTCCTTAGCTTCTTTTCTCTCGCTTAACTACCAAAAGGTAGATCAAAGAAAAAGCTACTTTGTCCTCGATCTGGGGGAGAACACCATCAGGCAGTTACCTCAAGGAACTATCTTCTTTTCCAAAAGCGATCCGGTCGCTTTCCCCTTATGGTTCGTCCAGGCGGTAAACAATCAGCGCCGGGATGTTGCGCATATCGTGACCAACTTAATGCAGCCGTCCCAATTCGCTTGGTATCGGTATCACCTCCGCGCCTGGTATCCCAAAATGTTCGCCAATCCCGAAGAGGAAAAACTGCGTTATTAAATAAATGGAATCAACCCCTGGGTCAACCAGATAATAGCAAAATACCTGGGCAAACGGCCCCTGTATTACGAATTAAACCAGAACCTGCTGATATCCAAACGCTACCTGCGCCTTGACGGTACGGTGTAT
>JAJRWM010000111.1 GCA_024276815.1 bacterium | reverse complement strand
TTTATCGACGCCTGCGAAAAGGCCAAGGCTGTCTCGACCAAACCCACGGCGATAGTCGCCTTTACCATTCCCGGCAAGGGAGTTGACTTTATGGAATCCGATTATCATTGGCACGGCACGCCGCCCAAGCCGGCTGAAGCCGCCCGGGCGTTAAAAGAACTCAGAACGCTTCGGGGTCAGATTAAAAGTTGGGAATGCGAATGATAAATCCGGAAATGTTTTTAGTTGAAGAGCTTTTTTCCGCCCGGATAGAAAAAAGATCGCCCCGGGACGGTTACGGCCAGGGACTGCTGGAACTGGGAGAGCGGGACGAATCGGTCGTTGTGCTCTGCGCTGATTTGAGCGACTCGACCCGGGCCGCTTATTTCCGGGATAAGTACCCGAAACGTTTTTTTGAAATAGGCGTCGCGGAACAGAATATGGCCGGCATTGGCGCGGGCCTGGCTTCCGAAGGGAAAATCCCGTTCATTTCCAGCTTTGGCGTGTTTTCGCCGGGCCGCAACTGGGATCAGATCAGGGTAAGTGTCTGTTACAGCGAAGCTAACGTAAAAATCATCGGCGCCCACACCGGGTTGAATGTCGGTGAGGACGGCGCCACCCATCAGGCCCTGGAAGACATCGCCATTACCCGCTGTTTACCCAATATGACGGTTCTCGTTCCCGGCGACGCTCTGGAAGTCAAAAAGGCGGTTCTGGCCGCCGCAGGAATCAGGGGGCCGGTTTATATCCGCTTCGGCCGGGAAAAAGTTCCGGTGTTTACCAGCGAAAAAACGCCTTTTGTTATCGGTCAGGCGCAAAAGCTGCGGAAAGGTAACGACGTCGCGATTATCGCCTGCGGTTTCTTGGTTTATGAAGCTCTCCTGGCGGCGGAAGAATTAGCCGGACTGGGAATTCAAGCGACTGTAATCAATAATCCCGGTATTAAGCCGCTGGACACAGAAACTCTGGTCGAAGCCGCCCGGGAAACGGGCGCTGTGGTCACGGCCGAAGAGCATCAGGGTAGTGGCGGGCTGGGTAGCGCTGTCGCCGAGTGTCTGGTACGCCATTGCCCGGCGCCAATGGAAATGGTCGCTGTCAACGACACCTTCGGCGAATCAGGGAAAGCCGCTGAGCTGATTGATAAGTATCGGCTTAACTCGGCAGCGATTCAAGCGGCCGCCAAAAGGGTAATCAGCAGGAAATGACCGAAAAATGGCTGGACGTAACGTTGATGGTCAGGGAAGGGATGTTGAACTGGCCTTCCAATCCTTCTCCCCGAATCGATCTTCATAAATCGCTCGAAAATGGTGATAAGGCGAATGTTTCCGTCTTGCGTCTGTGCGTTCATACCGGCACCCATGTCGACGCCCCGGGACACAGCATGACTGGCCAGCCGACCGCGGACCAGCTAATGTTGAATAAAATGATCGGCCCGGTCCGGGTGTTTGATTTACCCGGGATTAAGTCAATCGGTCCTGAAGATCTGGTTAAGCTGGACTGGGATGGTGTGGAGCGTGTTCTTTTCAGGACCGATAACACGAACCTGCTTGGTATGAGTGAGTTTGTCCCAGACTATGTCTACATCGAACCCGAAGCGGCCCGGTTTTTGGTGGCAAAAAGGATTATGCTGGTTGGCATCGATTATTTTTCGGTGGAAAAATACCGGGCAGATAATCCCTTAACTCATAAAATACTGCTGGAAGCGGGCGTGATAACCATTGAAGGGCTTGATTTAAGATCAATTGCCCCGGGTGATTATCAATTACTTTGTTTACCGCTAAAAATAAAGACGCCGGACGGCGCGCCGGCCCGGGTTTTACTGAGTAAAGTGCAATCAAGTCTGTATTTTGCCAGGGGGACTCTTTTGGGAAAAAACACCGTCCCCCTATAGCCTCCTGCATATCTATCGTGCGAGTCGTCCAGCACTAAAACTTAAATTGCGCCTTTCGGCAAAGGACGTTGCATCTGATCGCAACACGCCCTGGGAAATCAAATTATCAGTAAGTGGCCGTGCGTTTTTAGCCAGTTCCGCCGCTCCTGGTAATCCGGCATCGCTTTTTCAACCCTGCCCCAGAACTGTTTCGCGTGGTTTTTTTCCGTCAAATGAACCAACTCGTGGATAATTACGTAATCAATGATTTCGGGCGGCGCCATGATTAACCGCCAACTGAAATTCAAATTGCCCAAGCTACTACAGGAACCCCAGCGGCGCCTTGCCGAAGTTATTCTTATTTTTTTATAGGAACCGCCGGTGAGCAAAATCAAAGCGGGTACCCGTTGAAGAATAAATTCCCTGGCCTGCCGCTTGTACCACGTGATAAAAATTTCCCGCGCCCGCGGCAAACAAGGTTTCGCCAGCCTGAACTCTTCGGCTAAAATTAATTTTGGCGTCCTTTGGTCAACCAGGCGCAGAACGTAACTTTTCCCCAGAAACAAAAACTCTTCGCCCTCGCTGAATTGTTTATTGACCTGGAACTTTTCTCTCTCTTTAATCTGCTCTCTTTTTTTTTCAATCCAGCGTTTTTTCTGTTTAACGAATTCGTTAATGAACCGGTCGCTGAGAAAACGGGGGGAACACACCAGCAGAGAGCCGTCTTCCTTTACGTAAAGCGCCAGGGTTTTTCTTTTTGATCTGATAATCTTGTTTATAAACACAATCCGGCCTTCCTGGGAATTGCTAAAGCGTTTTACGAACACGTGTATGTAAGACAAAAACAAGAACCTTGGGGGCTCTTTTTGTAAAACACCGCCCCCAAACCCCCACAAAAACTTAAATTGCGCCTTTCGGCAAAGGATTTTACACCTGATCGCAACAACGATCTTACCTAAGGCCCCCCCCCAAGTTAAAGTTTTTGGGGGAAGGTTTGGAAACCTACTTTTTTTCGATATCTATCGACGAGCGTTCATTCAGCGAAGTCTAAAAAGGGGTTTCCAAGGTTCTTGTTTTGCTTTGCATCTGATCGCAACACGCTTCAGGTAAGGCTTTTGGACTTAAAGTTAGTACCCAGAAACTCAGAATCGCCGGCGACCGGCGGCGCCTGGAGCCAGCCGTTTTCCAGGCGGTATTTTTTCAGTAGTTTTCTGCCCTGGCTATATTCTTCAAAGGTTATTTTACGATTGATTTCAGGAAACTCCGTCGCCCGGTGAACCGGGTGGTACTGGCTCATGAGGCTGATATAGGTCTCAGGCGAAATTTCTTCGCTGATAAATCTTAAGACCGCTTCCGTGCCCGATTTGTTTGCCGGCAAGATCAGGTGCCGCGCGATTACACCCCGGACGGCTAATCCCTTGTCAATTTCCAGGACGCCGACCTGACGCTGCATTTCTTTCACCGCCGCCCGATTAACCTCAACGTAGTTTTTCACCCGGGAATAGCGGGCCGCCGCCTTGTTATCGCCATAGCGCAGGTCAACCAGGTAGATGTCGATAATTCCCTCCAGCAAGCGCAGGCTCTCCACCGATTCATAACCGCTGGTATTGTAAATCACCGGCAGCCCGAAACCCGCTTGCCTGGCATACAGCAGGGCTTTCAGGATTTGCGGCAGGAAATGAGTCGGGGTCACCAGGTTCAGGTTATGCGCTCCATCATCTGCCAGCGACAACATAATCATTCCCAGTTTCTCGACAGAGACCTCTTCGCCTTCGCCGTTTTGGCTGATCTGGTAATTCTGGCAATAGACACAGCGCATCGTGCAGCGGCTGAAAAATATCGTCCCCGACCCCTGGAAACCGGAGATTACCGGCTCCTCCCCGTGATGGAGGAAAAAACTGTATACCCGGGGATTTTCCCCGGAGCGGCAAATAGCGGTCTGACCTTTGGTACGGTCGTTCCCGCAAAGCCGGGGACACAAATCGCAATTTTTTAAACGCGAATAAGCCTGGGCGGCTCTTTCTGATAACTTTTCCAGGCTAATCAACGACTTCTCCCGTCAAATCATAGGCGGTCGCCCCGGTTATTTTTACCGTCAGCAAATCGCCCGGCGAAGCCTGGCAATTCGCTACCTCGACCAGGCCGTCAACTTCCGGCGCGTCGATAAAGCCGCGGCCGATAACTTTGTTCCCGTCCGGATCCCGTTTTTCGATAAGTATTTCCAACTCTTTTCCCAGCCAGCTTTTCTGGTATGCCAAAGAAATTTCCCGCTGAGCCGTCATTAACTTATCCAGCCGCCCAAGCTTAACTTCCTCGGCGAACTGGGGACGGAACCGAAAGGCCGGCGTGTCTTCCTCCCGGGAAAAGGGGAAGGCTCCCAGCCGCTCAAAACGGACTGTTTTCACAAAGGAAAGAAGTTCCTCAAACTCGGCTTCCGATTCGCCGGGAAACCCGACAATGAAAGTCGTGCGCAAGACCAGGGCGGTGATCCGCTGTCTTAATTTATCAATTAGATGAATTATCTCCGCCTTTTTTATCCGGCGGTTCATCTTTTTCAGCACACGGTCATTTATATGCTGTAACGGCAGATCAAGATAGGGGAGAATGACGTTGTCTTCAGCGATCAGGTCGATCAACTCGTCGCTTAAATAGGCAGGATGAGCGTACAGCAAACGAATCCGGGGAAATAATTTCAGTTCCACCAGTTCTTTTAGCAGCGAGACAAGCCCTCTGGTGTCGCCGGCGTCCCTGCCAAAGCTCGTGGTATCCTGCCCCAGGATCAGTAATTCCTTTACGCCCGACCCGGCGAGCAATCCCGCTTCCCTGACGATGTTTTTTGGTGAACGGCTCTGTAACGGGCCGCGGATCAAGGGAATCGCGCAGTAAGCGCAATTATTGTCGCAGCCTTCAGAGATTTTCAGGTAGGCGTACGGCAGGGTATCCAGTCTCTTCCTGCCCTTGTTTTTATGGGTTGCCAACAACGCCGGCCGAGTTGACTGTTGTTTAAGATTTACCGGCTGACCGGCCATAATATCGTTGATTCGGGCATAGCCGCTAAACGGGATAAAGGCGTCTACTTCCGGCATCTCCTCGGTCAACTCGTCCAGGTAACGGTTTGCCAGGCATCCCGAAGCGTAAATCCGGGCGATTTTGCCCTGGCTCTTAAGCTCGCCCAGTTGGAAAAGGATATCCAGGGTTTCTTCTTTGGCCGGCTGGATAAAGCCGCAGGAGTTGACCAGAGCCGCCTCCGCTTCTTCAATTTCCTCGACCAGTTCATGACCGCCACGAATCAATGAGGCGGCCAGATATTCTGAGTCTACCAGGTTCTTGGCGCAGCCAAGACTGATGATTTTTATTTTCATAAACTAACAGTTCCCTTATAGCCGCTATTATAACTTACCCCGGGGCAAAGATGAATTAAATGGGAATAGCCGTAATCTCGTTGCCCTGGGTCCCCGGCCGCCAGCTTGTTGACAGGCAAAGAATGATATGTTATTTTCTTGCTAAGCTTGTAATTATATCTCAAAAGGTGATTAATGTACCGTCACAGCGTCTCGGTAATCCTGCCGGCCTATAACGAGGGCGACAACATCAGGCCCCTGGTGGAAAAAGTCGTGAAATCCTTCCATGAGCAAAAAATCGAAGGAGAAGTGATTTTAATCAATGACGGCAGCATTGACCATACCAGAGAAGAGATGGATAAAGCCTGTTCCAGGCATCCCTTTGTTAAAGTTATCCATCATCGTAAGAATCTTGGCTTGAGCTAAGCGCTGATGACCGGTTTTCGCAATGTAACCAAAGAAGTCATTGTTTTTCTTTGCTCTGATTTGCAGTCCGACCCCGAAGAGGATATCCCCAAATTGCTGGATGGCATTGAAGAAGGCTATGACGTTGTGACCGGCTGGCGGCAGGGGAGAAAAGAAGGCAAGATCGTTGTCTCCAAGATTTATCATTTCCTGACCGGGAAACTGTTTGGCATTACCGCGCATGACATCAACTGGATCAAGGCGTTTAAAAGAGAAGTCATGAACGACCTCCAGCTCCGTAGCGACTGGCACCGCTATATAATCGTGATCGCCGCCGCCAAGGGATACCGCATAAAAGAAGTCAAGACCAACTATTACCCGCGCCAGTACGGCAGTTCCAAATATGGTAAAAAAAGAATTCTGAGGGGCTTGCTTGATCTGCTGGTGGTCAAGTTCGAACTGTCATTCAGAGACAAACCCATGTTGCTGTTCGGCTCTTTGGGATTTTTGATGATGGGGTTGTCTGTCCTGTGCTTTCTGGGCCTGCTGCTCTTCTACATACATTTCGGTTATGGCTACCGCCCGCTCCTTTTCCTGATCATCCTGTTGTTTTTAAGCGGCATTCAACTTATCAGCCTGGGATTTATGTCGGAAATCATTGTTTCGCTGTCGGACCGGCTGAAAGTACTGGAAAGAAAACAGGCCAAAGAGAACAAAGATGAATCGGCCCGGTAGCCGGAAACGGGATTGGTCGTCTCTCATCCCCGTTATCGGCTTTCTTGTTCTGACCCTGCTTTTTTTTTACCGGGTATTGATCGCTAACCGGGTATTACTGGCTTCCGACTTTATTTTAAGCTACAACATTTTTATCAAGTTCGCTCTCGATTATTTCCATGAACACCAGACAATCCCCTTCTGGTTGCCCTATATTTATGGCGGGATGCCGATGGTCGAGTGTTTGCTGGTGCCGTTCTTTTACCCGCCTTTCTGGCTCCTGTTCTTCCTGCCTTTCGCGATAGCCATGAACCTTCAGTACTTGATCCACATATTTCTGGCCGGTTTTTTCACCTATCTTTTAGCCCGGGAACTGGGTATCAGCCGTTTGGCCGCCTTCTTTTCCGGCGTCGCCTTCATGTTTTCAGGCAGCGTGCTGACCATTCTCGCCGCCGGTCACTTCATGAAGGTCTATACCTACGGGCTGTATCCCTTGCTCTTTCTTCTGGTTTACAAGGGACTCAACTCAAAACGTCTTTTCCATTTCGTCGCCGCCGGCGGGGTTATCGGTCTGCTGCTGCTGAGCATGCACATGCAGGTTATTTTCTATGGCCTGATGTTGTTAAGCTTTTTCGTCGCCTACTGGCTGATCAAGGACTTCATCCGTGACCGGGACTACACAAAGTTTCTTACCGGCGGTGTCCACTACTTGGTGATGATCTCTCTGGGGCTAAGCATCGGCATGGCGCAGTTTTATCCGGCCTTTGATTACATGGGTTACTCGACCCGGCAAAAGGGGGTAAGTTATGAATTCGCCACTTCCTGGTCTTTGCCGCCTGAAGACCTGGCCGGTTTGTTCGCTCCCGGTTCATCCGGTGAGCAAGGCGGTTATTTTGGCCGTATCCCCTTTATGGACCGCAACCATTACACCTCGGTCATACCTCTGGTTTTCGCGTTAATCGCCGTGTTTTTTGTCCGCCGGCGGGAGGTCTCCTTCTTCACCTTTGGCGCGCTGTTTATTTTGACCATTTCTCTGGGCGGCTACACGCCTATTTACAAACTTTATTATTACCTGATTCCGGGCATAAACAAGTTTCGTCTGCCCATGTCTTCAATGTATCTCTATGCTTTTTTTCAGGCTCTCCTGGCCGGGCTGGGCCTGGATTATCTAGCCAAGCGGGAAAACCCTTTTTGGCGGAAGAGCGGTATCCAGGTCTTGGGAGCTTTGTTCCTGACGATCCTGTTAGCTGTGGGGCTTTACCTTTTCCAGGTTCCCCTGGCGGATTATTTGGTCCGGCTGGCGGCGGTTTCGCCAACAATGAAATACAAATGGGTTGATCAAATAATGGCGCTGGCGAATTTAAAGTTTACCTTAAAGGCCTTGCTATACCTGGGCGGGGTTTTGCTGCTGGTTGGCGGCGGATTATTCAGTCAGCATTTTACGCCCAGGAAACGCTTAATCTTTTTTGGCGCGCTGTTGATTGCCGACCTCTTTATCGTTAACTCGAAATATTTAAAACCGGCCAGACCGGATAACCAGTATTACAAGGAGGGATATATCTGGCAATACCTGAAACAGGACAAGGACCTGTTCAGGGTGCACCGGATAGGGCTTTACCGTCTGCCCCGGCGTCTCGGGGCCGGCAATGTCGCGGTCTACCACAAGATTTACAGCACCAATGGTTACTACCAGAATCCCATTGGCCGTTTTTATGATATCGAGGATTACGACGACGGAGTCCTGAACCAGAGCGTTAACTTTATGGCGCTGAGTAACGTTAAATATGTTATCTCGTCCTCGCCCTTGCGAAATGATTACCTGACCCAACTGCGCGCTCCGGCGAATATATATTTTTATCAGAACAGATTCTTCCTGCCCAGATATTTTCTGACCCACGCTTTTCAGGTACGTGAGAACCCCCAGGATATTATTAACGAAATTATGGAGTTAAGGCCGGAAGAGGTTGCCAGCCTGGTTTATCTTGAAGAAGAGCCGGATTTTACCCCCCGGTCCAGTTCCGCTCCGGGACAAGAAACCGTCAAAATCGTTGAATACCAGGCGAACCGGATAATCCTGGAGGTCAAGCTGGAGTCGCCCGGGTTCCTGACCATGAGCGAAGTCTATTCCCCGGCCTGGGAGGCGACGGTTGACGGTGTGCCGCAAAAAATATTGCGGGCCAATTACTTCATGCGCGCTTTACCGTTGCCGGCCGGTCAGCACAAAGTTGTCATGCGCTATAACGCCGGCGCGGTTAAAATTGGCCTGAGTATTACTTTTATCGGCGCGCTGGTTTGTTTGCTGGCCTTATATTTCCTGCGAATCAAGCAAAAAACATAAAGGGCAGAGAGCCCGGAGAGACGCCCTCTCCCTCAAGGACTGACGTCTTACCCCAAAATTATCAGGACAACAGGCAAACTCCAAACAGGACATTAACAATCAAAAAACGAAAACCCGCGCGCGGGGCTTTTGGGGGCTGTTGCGAAATGCAAATAAAGTATTCAATATATCGGTTATATGTGTTATAATAGGTGTATGATACTTGAAAGGAACCCTCAAATGACTTTTATCCGCTACGACCTGGACAAACTGGTGCGTCCCGACCACGTGCT
>JAJRWM010000110.1 GCA_024276815.1 bacterium | reverse complement strand
TTTTCATCCCGGCCAATGACTACCTTGCTACCGTCGCTCAACCGTAAATGACGGCCAAATTTCAGCAGGCGAATTTCACCAAGAGTCTTCTCGCCATGCGTGAAAGCGTCCCTTAATTTCTTGCTGAAATCTTTATCAGTGAGCAGACAGCCCCCGGCCGGGCAGGGGTAATCTTTTATGCCCAAGTGTACGGCTAATTCCATTTGAGGCTTCCGGGAACGCCCGGTTATATCCAGGAGTTCTTCCCGGTTCAAGGTCCCGTCCCGCTCCGGAATCGTTGGCTCAAGGTGCCGGGCGCTTAAAGGCCGCAGGATCAATCCCGTCAGATCGGTGTCTCGTTCAATCCTGTCCAGGGCCGCCCTGTGCTGCGACATGGGCCGCTGTCCTAAAACCTCACCGGTGATGAGGAAACTGGCGCCAATTTCGGCCATCAGTTCTTTGGCTTTTTTCAGCATCATGATGCGGCAATCCTGGCAGGGATTCATGTTTTTACCGTAGCCATAGCGGGGATGCTGGATCATCTCGATGTACTCCGAGCCGACATTCCTGAAGTGAAGCGGGATTTTGAATTCATCGCAGACCCGCTTCGCTTCACTGCCGCAACCGCTGTCTTTGCGGTTACACTGGCAGAAAGGCGAGGTGAAATTAACCGCTTCAACATTAATTCCCTGATTTAAAACAACTTTTATGGCTAAAGTGCTATCCAACCCTCCGGATAGTAAAGCCAGGGCTTTTTTCTTCATTGTCAAATTTTCCTATGCTATACTGCAAGTTATTAGTGTTAACGGGAAGTAGTCAAAAGGAATACGAAGTATACCACTTTTTCTGATATATTTCAAATCCAGGGACGGTTTCATGCCAAAAGAAACAAAATTAAAGTTGTTGTACAAAAAAGCCATGACGGGCGACCCTAAAAGTGTTACCCAGGTGCTTAGAGATATTGAGGGGTTAATGCAGGTAATCAGCCGTAAATACTACACGCCGGGAATGACTCACGAGGATATAATCCAGCTTTTACGCATGGGAGCCTGGAAAGGAATGGTAAATTTTAACCCTGATCGGCTTTAAGCCGGACTGGACGTCAATAAAGTTTTTATTTCCTGGGTGGTAAAAATCGCCGAGCAGTATTTATGGCGCGACTTTCAACTGCGTAATCATGAACGCAGAGGCAGTAAGCGAACCGTGGAACTTTCGGACAGCGCCTCTTTGGACAGTTCTATCCAGGAAAGTGATGATTCCTGCTGGACCAAACACGAGGTTATCTCAAATAAAAATGAATTATCGCCATTCGATCTGGTGGAGCGTAAAGATGTCAGGTTGCGCCTGGAATCGCTTGTTGATAAATTGAGTCCTGATGAGAGAAACGTGATCAAAAAGCATTATGAGGAAGGCCAGTCTTTTGCCGAAATTGGTCGCGAGATGAAAAAAAGCCGGGAGTGGATATCCAAGTTACATAAAAAATCAATAGCGATATTAAGGGTTTGGTGGGATTACGAGAAAAAATACGGTTTGAGATTAACCAGTTCGGAAGAGTTGTTTGTGGAACGGGAAAAAAGAACGCGTGAGGACGAAAATCAAAAAAACAGTTAATTTTATCTCGTTGTGGTTGCCGGTGATACTGTACTTATCATTAATATTCTATCTTTCAGCCCAAACAAATCCGCCGCAATTAGAATGGGAGGTTCCCTTTTTGGATAAAATTGAGCATCTGATTCTCTACGGTGTTTTAGGATTGATCCTGTATCGCGCTCTGTTCTTTACCAGGGGAAGCTCTTCGAACCTGTCTTTTGTCGTAATACTGATAGTGGTTTTGTATGGCATCAGCGATGAAATTCACCAGTCGTTTGTTCCCTTGCGCAGTCCTGAGGTGATGGATGTGGTTTTTGACGGGCTGGGCGGGCTGGTAGCGTTACATTCAGGTTTTTTGAGGAGGCTGGTTACCAGGGCGCCGGGAGAGAAATTCAGTTTTTTATTGGCAAACGATTCCTAATATTGGCTCATGATGACATCAATTCTTTGTTGGGCCTTGGCCGCGGAGTTGGTTCCGGGATAGTTCTCGATTACTTTGCGGTATTCCCGGATCGCCTTATCAAAGAGATTTAAACCGCCGTAGGGGTCAATATCGTAAATTTTGCCAATGTGAAGCTGCGCCAAGGGAGCCAGGGGGCTGTTAGGGTAAACTGTTATAATGCTTTGGTAGGCTTGTCTGGCCTTCTCATACATGGTGAGAAACGCGGCATAATTATCCCGGTCAACCAAGTAGTTTTCCCGGCGTAATAAAGCGCCCAGGCGGGTATAGCTTTTGCCGATTATGAGCAACGCTTCCGGGGCCTGTTTGTTTTGCTGGTTGTTTTCAAGAAACTTTTTCGCCGCCAGGATAGCCTTTTCATAATCCTCGTGGTCAAAGTGGACATGGAATTTAGCGGGAGTACTGTTTGTTTTACGAGGTAAGGTAACGCACCCTGAGATAAACAGGCAACCGCTGATTATCGTAATCAATATTAATTTTTTCATAAATACCAGATTAACATTAATTAATTGAAAGGTCAATGGTGATGAGATATTTTTCTATATTTTTCCTTAGTCTTTTAATACCGTTTAATTTGTACGCCGGGGTATATGTTGATGATTTAAAGAGAAATGTTGTAATAACCCATCCGCCTGAACGTATTATTTCCCTGGCTCCCAGCGTGACCGAAAGCCTTTTCGCGCTGGGGATGGGAGGAAAAATCGTTGGTGTCACTAAATTCTGCAACTATCCCAGGGAAGCTCTTAATCTTCCCAAGGTGGGTGGTTTCTCGAATCCCAACCTGGAAGTCATCATCTCGCTCAAGCCTGATTTGATCGTGGCGACCTTTGATGGCAATGATAAAGCCAACGTTGAAAAATTAATAAGTTTAGGTTACCCGGTTTACCTGCAAAACTCAAATAATATTGAGGAAACGTTTACCTCCATTGAGAAGTTGGGGGTTGCTCTGGGAAAAGCTGAGACGGCAAGGGAGTTGGTTTCTGAAATGAAAAGCAAGTACCGCGAATTACGGCTTAAGGTCAAAGGCCTGGCATCGCCTAAAATATTTTTTGAAATAGGCTCAGATCAATGGAGTGTCAGCGACCGGACTTTTATTGGTGATTTAATTAAAAAGGCCGGGGGAACCAACATCGTTGGCGATCTGAATGTTCGCTATGCCCGAATCAACCTAGAAACAATCATCTCGCTCAAGCCTGATATTATCATCATATCCTCAATGGCTAATTCGGAAAAACTACCGGAAATTAAACAAAAATGGCGGAAATGGTCAACTATACCGGCTGTCAAAAATGATCGGGTTTATATTATTCAGTCAGATATTGTCAATCGCGCCGGGCCGCGCATCGTCGACGCTTTGGAACAATTAGTAAATATCATCCACAGGTCTACGACCTGAGGAAATATCGCTTCGCGTTTTTTATGAGGAAAATATGACTTCCAAAAGCTATTCCCGGCTTCTGATAATTACTTTGCTAAGCTCGATCCTGATAGCCAGCATCGCTGTCGCTATTTGTGTGGGGCCAACTTGGGTGAACCCGCTATCGCTGGTTAACTATTTGCTGTTAAAAGGATGGGATGGAAGCGACACCGCCGCTGTTATTATTTTCCAGGTGCGTCTACCGCGTGTTTTGATCGCCGCGCTGGTCGGAGCCTGTCTCGCTGTGGCCGGCGTGGTCTTTCAGGCGATTTTGAGGAATCCTCTGGGTAGTCCGTTCATTTTAGGAGCCAGCAGCGGCGCGGCGTTTGGCGCTACCCTGGCGTTTGCCCTGGGACTTGACGTTACGCTTGGTATTTTGAACCCGGTTTCATTTTTCGCTATTTTTGGTGCTTTGTTGAGTATTTTCCTGGTTCTCAATATCTCCCGGGTAAGCGGTAAGTTCCCGACTTTTACCCTGATTTTGTCCGGCGTGATGATAAATTCCTTTTTCTCGGCGGCTAGCATGTTTATCATCTCCATTTCTCGACCGGAGCAGGTACACCGTATCACTATCTGGTTAATGGGGCAAATCCAAAGTGTTGAGTACAGCCAGATAATCTTTGTCAGCTTGAGTTTTTTGGTCAGCCTGGTTATACTGTTTTGGTTTGCAATGGCGCTTAATGTTATGCAGATGGGGGAAGAAAACGCTTTGTGGTTAGGCGTTGAGGCGGAAAAGGTGAAGATAATCGTTTTTATCGTCGCTTCAGTGTTAACCGGTATCGCGGTGACCGTCAGCGGTCTGATTGGTTTTGTTGGTCTTATGGTGCCGCATTTAATGAGGATAATCTTTGGTCCTGACCATCGTTTGTTGTTACCGGCTTCGGCGTTGGGCGGAGCTATTTTTTTGGTAATAACTGATACCTTGGCGAGGGTTATCATGTCGCCGGCGGAGTTACCGGTTGGTGTGGTAACGGCTATGATTGGCGTGCCGTTTTTCATCTATTTACTGAAGCGCAGGCGCAAATTGATATCGATATAGGTATAAAACGGGTATATGTTTGGTAGCAAGTGGTGGCCGCCCGGAAATTAGCGCAAACGACTGATTCGTTGCCGCCAGCGGAAACGCACGATTATCGAGATTGCTTTGTCGTTTCACTCCGCACAACGATATTATGCTTGAGCGGAAATTTGCTTTAAGAAAAATTGGGTGATAAATGTTAAATACTAATAACCTGGCGTGTGGATACGCTGACAAAATTATTCTTGAGAATATCAGCCTGGCTGTCGCCAGGGGTGAGTTTGTCGGCGTCATCGGACCGAATGGTTCCGGTAAAACAACGCTGTTTCGGGCAATAAGCGGCGTTTTGCCGCCTCGTAATGGCGAAGTGAGGATTGCCGGGCGGTCGCTGGCAAGCTATCAGAGAAAAGATTTGGCTAAAATACTTGCCGTCGTGCCGCAAAACACGACCGTGAGTTTTTCTTTCCTGGTGGAAGACGTGGTCATGATGGGACGGATGCCCTACCTGGGAGGCGTGCGCTGGGAAACGCCGCGAGATGTCCGGATCGCTAAAGAAATGATGGCCCTGACCGACGTCAAGCATCTCGCGGAGCGCTATATTAACGAACTCAGCGGTGGCGAAACTCAACGGGTGATGATTGCCAGAGCGCTTACCCAGGAGCCGCAAATGATTCTCCTGGATGAACCGACAGCCTTTTTGGATATCAATCACCAGGTTGAGATATATGACCTGCTGAAAAAGCTTAATGTCGAAGATAATCTGACTATTATGACAATTTCCCATGATCTTAACCTGGCTTCTCTGTATTGCGACCGCCTGATTATGTTGAAAAACGGCAAGATTTATATGATCGGTACGCCTAACGAAGTCCTGACCGAAAAAACACTCGAGGAGGTCTATGAAACTGAAGTTATGATCGAACCCCACCCAATTACTGATCGTCCCCGAATAATCCTGAAAAGTCAGTATTTTCAGGACGCCGCTGATTTTTTGCCCTTGAAAATCCATCTGGTCGGCGGGGGAGGGAGTATCGCCAACCTGATGAGAAAGCTGATCATTATGGGACACCAGGTGACCTGCGGCGTGCTTAATTCCGGTGACTCGGACTGTGAGACTGCGAAATCATTGGGGGTTGAGGTAGTAACCGAGAAACCGTTTTCCCCCATCTCCGAATATAATTATAATAGAAATCTAAAAAGTATAAGTCAATCCGATGTCGTGATTATGGGGAGAGTCGCTTTCGGGACCGGTAACAAGTTAAATTTGCTAGCGGTGAGTGAAGCTCTGGGGATGGGGAAGCAGGTCTATTTGCTTAAAGCTCAGCAAGATTATGATTTTCTTGAGGGAGAAGCTACCATGCTAAGGCAAAAAATCATTAAAAATGGAGCCGTTGAGTTGGCTAACGCCGCGGAATTATTCTCAGCGCTGGAAGAGCTAAGTCTAAAAGATGTCTCGTGAAAGTCACCTGTTATTTATCCTCATTCTGTTGTCCGTTGGCCTCGCGACAACCTCATATGCTCTGGAAGTTGCCGATATGAAAGAAGCTACCGCTCTCTCTGACACGGCTGTAAAATCAGTTTCTCCGTTAGCTTGTGGTGGGCCTGGTCAATTAACGACAGCCGCTAAAATAATAACCTGGACTGATGCTCAGGACCTGTATCCGGAGCGTCCCGGAGAAATTATTAAATTACAATCCGGAGTCAGGATTGAGCGATCCGGTGGATTGGGATTCCCGGCAATACTCAACTTGCGTGGTGGAGGCGGTAACGGGGAAACGCTCGCGCTCTCAAATGGCTCACGGTTAAATATGACTCAACGATGGGACCTGTTGCCAGTGGAAATGATCGATCGGATTGAACTGATGAAAGGGCCGGTTTCAGCAATTTACGGCGCCGGCGCCATAGGCGGAGCGATTAATATCAGAACGTTAAGGCCAGTTAATGAAATATTGGAGACCCGTATCTCGACTTTTTGGGGAAATTATCAGAGGGAGACCTATCGGGTGAAGGGGGCGCAGAAAAAAGGGCGGCTCGCCTACAGCTTTTCCGCTCATGATTCCCAAGTGAAGAGCTACCGTTATTATAAAAACCATGAAGAGCGTACCCGGTTCAACAGTGATTATAAATCCCGTGGCGGTGGCGTTAATACCTGGGTGGAGATAGTTCCTGATGGTTATTTGGGCGTCTCCGGAAGCAGGTACGAAAGCGAAAGAGGGCTGCCGGGAGCCGATATCGACGGGCAGGAGTCCACCTATGATGATTTCCGGGAAAAGCTGACCACGGAATTTTTCTCCGTTTCATACGAACAAAGCTTTGGCGCTAAATTCTCTCTTCAAGGAAAATATTTCGGCGATGACAGCCTGAAAAAGGTTGGCGAGGAATTAAATAATGATCCCCCCCTCACCTTTAATCAACTGCGGGGCGTATCGGTAAAGGGCAGCGTGGCTGATGTCTTCAGCCTGGGCGTGGAAAGCTACTCGGAACGCTACAACAGCGAGTTTAAGGACAAAACGATTTTCAGCGATACCGGATATTTTATCCAAAAAAAGATCAAATACAAGGATTCTTTGGCGTTGACGGGAAGCTGGCGAATCGATAATCATTCAAAATTTGGCGACCAATCTTCAGCGAAAGTGAATATTTGCCTGACTCCATTCAATCATACTAAAATATCCGCCTCGACCGGCTCAGGGTATCAGTTGCCGGCGTTTGACGATCTGTATGGCGGATACGGTGATGACGAACTGGAGCCGGCAAGCGGTCAAATGTCCGATATAAGCTTAATCCAGGGCGTGGGGGATATCTTGACCGCCTCCGTTGCCTATTACACAGGAGAGACCAGAAACAAGATCGAACGATTGAATAACCAGGTACGCAACACCGATGTCAGGCACAGCGGCCTGGAAACGCTGGCCGAAATCAAGGCGTTTTCAGTGCTTTCAGGTAAAGTTAGCTACATAAATCAAACAGCAACTTATAAAAATACCGGCAAAACACTGGTCTATCAGCCAGCTTACTACGCCGATTACCAGGTGAAATTCGAAAATAACTATTTCAAAGATGACCTGACACTTAAAATGATCTATGGTACTGAAAGCGTCGGAAGCAGAAATATCGACACCGAAAACAAAAAAACACTGCCAGCATACAACGTGGCCAACGCGACACTGGCCTTACGGATCATTACCCTGGAAATATTCCTGAAAGCCACTAACCTGTATAACGAAAACTATGAAACGCGCAAATGATTCCCGGCGCCGGAACGTGACATAAAACTAGGCGTAAACTGGGACTTCAAAGGATGAAAGGCAAATGATAGAAAGTCAGAGGCGTGAGGGGAAAAACCTTGGAAACCCCTTTTTTCGAAAAAAAAGTAGGTTTCCAAACCTTCCCCCAAAAACTTTAGGTATTTGAAACGAAAGTGGGGGTTTTTAGTACTGTATGCTGAAGGACAAGAGCCTGAATTAGTTAGAGAAGATGAATTGTAAGAAAAGAAGGATTAAATTAGGATAGAAAGGGATGGAAAACAATGAAAGAACATCCAATTTATCTACTCCATGAGTATCCCACTAAAGATGATTGGAATAGAATATTACAAACCCATCAATTAGTAAGTTAAACATAGGCACTGATGGTCTAAAATTAGAAAGAAAATTTACAATTAATATGGATGATCCGAATTCTTCTAATCATTTAATTGAGAATATAGAAATGGAAAGCTGTGTATTGCATCTTATTCATAGGTTATCTGGTGTTAAAAAAAGTTTTGTAATGCTTATGTTTTATTATGAAATGGGAATTCCTGATAAAAAATGGCTTGATAGCAACGCTAATAGATATTTTCCAGATTTTGAAGCCAAGCATTTTTCGATTAAAAGTCAATTTGATTACTATGTTGACGTTTTCTACTATAAAATATTTTCAGCTTGGGATTCAGTTGGGCATTTGCTGAATGTTTTATATGATTTAAAATTAGACAAGGTATATTTCAAGCCAGCGGTAGAATGCGAAAAATTAAAATCTAATAATAAGAATTTATCTGATTGTTTAAAAAAGATAGTTAATGATAGGGTTTATATGAAAGCGAATAAGCTGAGAAATGATATAACTCATAGTTATTTGCCTAGTTCTCCAGGGCTTCGTGTTGACAGGAACGAAAAGACAGAAAATAAAGTTGAGTATCCAATTTTTAGTATAGGTGATAGCAATAATCCAAGTGTTGTTGTAGGACTTAGTGGCTGTATTACATCCACTGACTTTGTGGAGAATATTAAAGGTTTATTGAATTTGTTTGTTAAGACGATAGAGTGTATCAAAGAAGATAATAAAATAAATTTGGCAAAATTAATAATTTAAGAGTTTTTGGAAGGGGGTCTGGGGGAGAACCTTTTTGCCAAAAAGGTGTCCCCCAGAAAAACGCCTCTAATATGCCTTTAAAATATTTTGATTGGAATTAAATTATGACTAAATTAAAAAAAGGGATTGTTCAGGTTTATACTGGTAATGGCAAGGGCAAGACTACCGCCGCTGTTGGGTTGATTGTACGCGCTGTCGGGCAGGGTTTGAGTTGCTGTCTGGTTCAGTTTTTAAAGCGCAAAAGCAGTTTTAGCGGCGAGTTAAAATCACTGGAAACGCTGGGTGTGAAAATAATCCGCTTTGATAATCAGGAGTGTCCGCTGATATTTCCCGGGAAAGGGCCTGAGTATCAGGATAAATTCCTGAAAAGTATTAAAGAGTCGTTGGTGTATTCCAGGGAACTCCTGGAAGAGAGCGGGTTTGATCTGGTTGTTTTGGACGAAATCCTCAACGTAGTCAACAATAATTACGCTAATGATGATGATATTCTGGAGCTTGTTAAAGTAAAACATGAATCTACCGAGCTTATCTTGACGGGAAGAAACGCTTCTGAGAAAATTATTAACGCCGCCGATCTGGTTACCAAGATGGATTTGAAGAAGCATCCCTATTACGAAGGTCTTTCCGCCAGAAAGGGAATCGAGTTTTGATGACCCGCTTGGTTTTGGTGCGCCATGGTAAGACCTGCGGCGAAAAGCATACTTATTACGGTTGGCGGGACATTGGTTTGAGTGAGATTGGCGTCTCGCAGTCCCGGCTGGTTGTTGAAGC
>JAJRWM010000109.1 GCA_024276815.1 bacterium | reverse complement strand
GTTCCCCCACTTCACTGACGCGTTACTGGAAAAAAATATTATACTGAAAGGCTTTTTAGGGGCGGAGAAGAGCGTAGGAAAGAAGTTCTTAAGCGAAATTTAAAAGTGCCAAAGGCAAAAACCCTCAAACTGTAAGTTTGAAAAGTCGGGTTTTCCAAGAACTTATCCTCTAAAGCCTCTGATTTTATCTTTTGCTTTTCCGTCATAGTATAATCTGGCAGCTGGTTTGTCTTGCATTCTCGGGAGAATATTTGTAGAATTAACGCTGTTTTTTGTGCGAACACTAATTTAGTATAAGTGCCGAAGACCGGCTAAAGTTTTTGCGAGGGGGTGCCGAGGAGGAGCGGTTTTTTCTATATCTATCGACGAGCTGATTTTTAGCGAAGTCTAAAAGATCTCCCCCTAAGGTGCCCTTCTCTCTATTGATAAAGGAGTTACTTGTAAATGACCAAGATGACAGTTACAGAGAAAATTCTGGCGGCCCATGCCGGAAAAGAAGAAGTCAGGCCCGGAGATTACATCATGGCCAGGGTCGATATAGCCCTGGGTAATGATATAACCGCTCCTATCGCTATCCGTGAATTTTATCAGGCCGGCGGGAAGAAAGTCTTTGATTCAACCAAGGTTGTGCTGGTGCCGGACCACTTCGCGCCCAACAAGGATATCCAGTCCGCTGAGCAATGCAAGATACTGCGGGATTTCGCCCGGGAACAAAAGTTAAAGCATTATTTTGAGATCGGCCGCATGGGAGTTGAGCACGCGCTGCTGCCGGAAAAAGGGATTGTCCTGCCCGGTGACCTGGTTATTGGCGCCGATTCGCACACCTGCACCTACGGCGCCCTGGGAGCTTTCGCCACCGGCGTCGGTAGCACTGATTTGGCGGCAGCCATGCTGAGCGGTGAGGCCTGGTTCAAAGTGCCGGAAACGATAAAATTTATTTATTACGGCGTCCTGCCGCCCTATGTCAGCGGTAAAGACCTCATTCTTTATACCATCGGCGATATCGGCGTTGACGGCGCTTTGTACCGGGCGATGGAATTCAGCGGTGAGACTATCGACAAGCTTTCCATTGACAGCCGCTTTACCATGGCTAACATGGCCATCGAAGCCGGAGCCAAGAACGGTATCTTCGCCGTTGACAGTTGTACCGTCAATTATGTCACCGAAAGAAACGCTACCCGTGGCTATACTATTTATAAAAGCGATGAGGACGCTGAGTATTGTGAAGTCAAAGAGTACGATGTCAGTAAAATAGAGCCGCAGGTGGCTTTCCCGCATCTGCCGTCTAACACCAGACCGGTTTCCGAAGCTTCTCATATTAAAATCGACCAGGTGATTATCGGTTCCTGTACCAATGTACGGATCCAGGATTTGAGAGAAGCCGCCCGGGTGATTAAGGGCAAGAGTGTCAGCCGCCATGTCAGGATGATTGTTATCCCGGCGACCCAGGATATCTATCGCCAGGCTATGAAGGAAGGCTTGATTGATATCTTCCTGGACGCCAAAGCGGCGGTGAGCACGCCGACCTGCGGCCCTTGTCTGGGCGGGCACATGGGCATACTGGCTAAAGGCGAGCGGGCGGTGTCAACGACGAATCGTAATTTTGTCGGGCGGATGGGACATCCGGAAAGCGAAGTTTACCTGACCAATCCGGCGGTAGCGGCGGCCAGCGCGGTGTTGGGCAAAATCACCCATCCCGACGAAGTGTTGAGAGGAGAGTAAGCATATGAATATTAAAGGTGACGCCTGGAAGTACGGTGACGATATCAATACCGACCTGATTATTCCGGCCAGAAGAATGAGTACGTCAGAGCCTGAGGAGCTAGCGAAATACTGTCTTGAGGATGAGGACCCGGATTTTGTCAAAAAGATGAAGACCGGCGATATCCTGGTCGGTTTGAAGAACTTTGGTTGCGGTTCGAGCCGTGAACACGCTCCCCTGGCGATCAAGCACGCCGGAGTGAGCCTGGTCATCGCCAAGACTTTCGCTCGCATATTTTTCCGCAACTGTATCAATATCGGCCTGCCTATCCTGGAAGCAAAAGAATGCGCCGAGGAAGCAAAAACCGGGGACCGTTTCGAGGTTGACCTCGACCAGGGAGTTATCAAGAATATCACCCAGGGCAAGACCTACCAATCGACGCCCTTTCCCGGATTCATGCAGGAGATTGTGAGAGCCGGCGGACTGATCAACTATCTGAAGGCCAGCGGCAAGATATCATGACCGTTCTGGAGGCTATCAGGGGGCGGCGCAGTATCCGTAAATATTCCCCCAAAGCCATTGAAAAAGAAAAGATGGCTGTTATTTATGATGTCTTGCGGCTCGCGCCTTCGGCCAAGAACATTCAGCCTTGGCACTATATTGTCGTTGATGATGATGAATTGCTGGCAGAACTGGTTGTTGCCTGCAATAGCCAGAAATTTATCGCCACAGCGCCTTTGGTCATCGTCGGCTGCGCTGACGAAAAGCTCGCTTATGACCGGATGGGCGGCTATATGAGCAGCTTCGCTATTGACCTCTCGATTGGCTTCGACCACCTGACCCTGGCGGCTTATGAATTAGGCTTAGGTACTTGCTGGATCGGCTCGTTTAAAGAAAAGGAAGTCAAATCTCTCTTGAATATACCGGATAATCTCAGGGTTGTCGCCCTGACGCCGGTCGGCTATCCGGCGGGAACTCCTCCGACTAAACCCCGCAAGGAATGGTCGGAAATATCCAGTCACAACAAATTCGGCGAATAATCAAGAAAAATGAAGCAAAGTTGTGATTTTGAGATTAAAAATACCGATAATCGCTAAAATCTCATAAAACATGGACATATCGCTTTGATATGGGCTTTGCAAGCTTGTTGATAGTAACTTATGATACGTTTATTAGCAGTCACCTTAGATGAGTGCTAGCAAACATGAAAATGAGGGAAAGGAGGGAAATCAATGAAGTTTCAACCTTTAGGGGATCGCGTATTAGTGAAACCGAACGACGAAAAAGAGCAGGTCAGAGGTGGGATTATTATTCCTGATACGGCTAAAGAAAAGCCTCAGGAAGGCAAAGTCGTCGCTCTGGGAACCGGTAAACGCAACGAAAAAGGAGACAAGATTCCTTTTGAAGTTAAAGTTGGCGACACCGTTCTCTATGGTAAATATTCCGGCTCGGAAATAAAAGTCAAAGACGAAGCTTACCAGGTCATGAGAGAAGACGAAATTATCGGAATCCTGAACTAACAGATTTTAGAAAAGGAGGTTAAAGCGAACAGATGGCTAAACAACTAAGTTTTAGCGACTCAGCGAGAAGCTCTTTATTGCGCGGCGTTGACCAGTTGGCAGACGCGGTAAAGGTTACCTTGGGTCCGAAGGGACGCAATGTAATCATAGACAAAAAGTTTGGCTCTCCCATTATAACTAATGATGGAGTTACTATCGCCAAAGAGATCGAATTGAAGGAACCATTCGAAAATATGGGGGCCCAGTTGGTGAAGGAAGTAGCCACCAAGACCCAAGACGTGTCCGGCGACGGCACTACAACCGGCACTATCCTCGCTCAGTCAATTATCAGCGAGGGCATGAAAAACGTGACCTCGGGCGCCAATCCAATGGCCCTGAAAAGAGGTATTGAAAAAGCCGTTGAAGTTGTGTCCGAAGAAATTAAGAAAATCAGCAAAAGCACCAAGGATAAACACGAGATCGCTCAAGTTGCCACTATTTCAGCGAACAACGACCGCGTTATCGGCAACCTGATTGCCGACGCCATGGAAAAAGTCGGCAAAGACGGCGTTATCACCGTTGAAGAAGCGAAAGCGATGGAAACAACGCTGGATGTGGTTGAAGGTATGCAGTTCGATAAAGGCTACCTCTCACCTTACTTTGTGACTAATTCCGAACGCATGGAAGCGGTGCTGGAAGACGCTATCGTGCTTATCCACGACAAAAAAATCAGCAACATGAAAGACTTGTTGCCCATCCTGGAAAAGATCGCCAAGATGGGACGTCCTTTCCTCTTGATCTCTGAGGACATTGAAGGCGAAGCGCTGGCAACCCTGGTGGTTAACAAGTTGCGCGGCACCCTGAACTGCGTAGCTGTCAAGGCTCCAGGTTTTGGCGACCGCCGCAAAGCGATGCTCGAAGACATCGCTATCTTAACCGGCGGCCAGGTGATCTCGGAAGACGTCGGCTTCAAGCTGGAAAACGCTACTGTCGACATGCTGGGTAAAGCGAAACGGATTACCGTGGACAAAGACAACACGACTATCGTCGAAGGCGCGGGTAAATCCGCTGATATTAAAGCGCGCATCGGCGCTATTCGTCAGCAAATCGAAAACACTACTTCTGATTACGATCGGGAGAAATTACAGGAACGGCTGGCTAAATTAGCCGGCGGAGTCGCCGTGATTAATGTCGGAGCGGCTACTGAAACCGAAATGAAAGAGAAAAAAGCGCGGGTCGAGGACGCTTTGAACGCTACCCGGGCCGCGGTTGAGGAAGGAATTGTTCCAGGCGGCGGCACCTGCTATTTACGGGCTATTCCGAAAATAACCAAAATGGAGTTAACCGGCTACGAAAAAACCGGCGCGGCGATCATTGTCAAAGCTCTGGAAGCCCCGGTCCGTCAAATCGCCAATAACGCCGGTGTTGAAGGCTCGGTTGTTGTGGAACACTTGAAAACTGAGGCCAAGAAAGGCATTGGTTTCAACGCGGCTACCGGCGAATATTCTGACCTGCTTAAAGATGGGGTTATTGATCCGACCAAAGTTGTACGTTCAGCGTTGCAAAACGCGGCTTCAATCGCCGCTTTAATGCTGACGACCGAAGCATTGATCACCGATATCCCGGAAGAGGATAAAGCTCCGATGATGCCTCCTGGCGGCGGTATGGGTGGTATGGGCGGCATGGGCGGTATGTACTAAGAAGAAGTAAAATCAAAGGATTTAGGAAGATGATTCCCGGGGGACACCTTTTTGAAGAAAGGTTCTCCCCCGGACCCCCTTCCAAAAACTTTAGACGTTTAATATTCAAAAAGGGAGGCTGGGATTATCAGCCTCCCTTTGTTTTATTATATTATAATGGCTCTCATAATCTGAGTGGAATTTATTAAAATAAACAAATCGAAATTATTTTGATACTATCTAAATAGCTAGAGCGTTTTGCAAGCGGATGTAAGTTTTTCCTTAAAACCAATTAAAGTTTTTGGGGGAAGGTTTGGAAACTCCCCTTTTTATTAAAAAGGGGGTTTCCAAGGTTTTACCTTATAGATGAACGTTAAACGCTCTATAAGAGAACAAATGAGGAGGAAGGAATCATGTTTATGTTGGATCCTTTGTATATGATGTTGATTCTGCCGGCGTTCGCGCTGGTTATGTATGCCCAGTACAAAGTCAAAGCGACTTACGCCAGATATAACAAAATCCGCGCTTCCAGTGGACTAACCGGCGCCGATGTCGCCCGCCGGTTATTGGCGAGTAACGGTCTGTCCAATGTCAGCGTTGAGCAGGTCAGAGGACAGCTTACTGACCATTATGATCCCCGCGGCAAAGTTTTGCGGCTTAGTGAAGGGGTCTACGGAAGTTCCTCAATTGCCGCCATCAGTGTCGCCGCTCATGAGACTGGACACGCTTTGCAGGATAAGGTAGAATACCTGCCGATGGCGATCCGCCATAACCTGGTTCCGGTAGCGAATCTGGGCTCGCAGATGGGATTCCCTTTATTCTTCCTGGGACTCATTTTCAGGGCCGGCTCGTTGATGGAATTGGGAATTATAATTTTTTCTTTGGCTATCGCTTTTCATGTGGTAACATTACCTGTTGAGCTAAACGCCAGTAGCCGGGCGTTGCAACTCCTGACGAGCGAAGGTATTCTGGTCGAGCGTTCGGAAGTGGCGGCCGGACGTAAAGTGTTAAACGCGGCGGCCTTGACTTACATCGCGACGTTAGCGATGGCGGTTATGCAGTTGCTGTACATGATAATGAGAAGTCGTGATTAAACGGGAGGTGACTTTTTTGGGAGCCGGTGTTCCACCGAAAAAGATTTTTAAGGTCATTGGTATCTGCGTGCTGGTTGGTTTGATCGCTTTTTCCATGGCTTGGTTGGAGTTGCTGGATCGGGCGCAGGAAGCGTATGATCAGGGCAAGGTCTATCTGAAAAAAGCGCGGGAAGCTGAAGCCAAGGCTATGCAGTCCAGGAACCAGTCAGATATTAGAAGCGCCTATGATAATTACCGGGAAGCATTGTGGAGCTTTGAAACAGTCGAGCAACTGCTCACCTCAGGCACCCGCAAACGGGTCAGAAAGACTGAGTATCAATTGAAGCCGGGCATGATGTTAGCCGACGCTATTTATCCTGATGGTCATCGGGAAGCCGAGATCGCGAGACAAATTCCCAGTGAAATGATCGTTGATTCCTACGTGCCGTTGACTCAGGAGCATATCAACAAAATCATGGCCAGTCCGCAAATTGACGTAATCGCTATTCCCAAGGATTATTCCTTGACTGAACGCAGCGGCTGGATTCGTATCGCCAAGGCTGAGATCCCCAACTGCAAAGAAAAAATTGATCAATTCTACGAAATGCTGGAAGACAAACTCTAACAAGTATCCGACTTGAGGATGTTTGTTGCCTTCGGCGCATCAATTTCGCTCGCAACAGTGCTCGCTTGAGTATTACACGAGGCGGGATTAAGCGTTCGCGAAGTTGGCTGTAAACCTGCGAAGCGCAGTACACGCCCCAATGCCATATTCGAAGAAATACGCCGGAGCGTCTCGCCCCACTCCCGCCCGGTCTTTTAAAAGTAATCCACGATCCTTTCAGAGAAGCGAATCGCCCTGTCCACCGACCTTCCGGGACCTTGCCGATTAGTCAAATAAGTGTTATGATTAATAAATAGATAATATTAACACAGAGTTAGGTGAGCTGTTGAAAAGGTTCTCTCTTTATTACATCCTGATATTCGCTCTTCTTTCCGCCAGCGTCTTGGGCTGGCCTGATAACGAAGTGAATATTATCGTCCAGGACCTGATAGTTAAATATGGCCAGACCAATGATATCCAGACCTTTATCGGCGCGCTTAACCACAAAAATATCGAAGTCAGGAAAAAGGTCGCCAGGGTTCTGATTGATATCGGACTGCCGGTTGTCAAGCCTATCATCATGGCTATCAGGGAAAATAATATCGAGCTTGAGTGGGGACCGGTATACACCTTGAGCAAAATGGGCAAGGTCGCGATCAAGCCTTTGGTCGCGTCGTTGATGCTCAACCGGGGCGATATCAGAAAGGGCGTAATCAGGGCTTTGGTGCTGATTGGCCCGGTCGCGGTTCCGGAAATTTTAACGGTTATCAATGATGAAAGCCCCTGGGTTCGAAGAGGCGCCATAAAAGCTCTTGGGGAAATCGGCGACCCCCGGGCCGTTGAGCCTTTGGTTGAGTCGCTCAAGGATATTGATATCTGGGTGCAGAAGGATGCGGCAGCGGCTCTTGGGGAAATCGGCGAACCGGCCATCAAGCCCCTGGTCAGGGCGCTTAAAAATGAACTGAGTTGGGTACGCTGGGTAGCGGCCAGCGCTCTAGGAGAAATTGGCCCGGCAGCGGTTGATCCGCTGGTACTGGCGTTAGAGGATGAAACCAGTTGGGTCAGGAAATGCTCAGCGGAAGCGTTGGATAAAATTGGCTGGATACCGCAAGAGCATAAAACCAGGGAAGAGATTTACTATTACATCGCTCAGCAGAACTGGCTGAAAGTCGCCGGGTTTGGCGAACCTGCTCTTGAGCCTTTACTGAACATTCTCGTGGACACAACCCCGGAAATTCACAACGGCACAACCTGGGCGCTTGGAATAATTGGAAAGCCGGCTATTGAGCCTTTGCTTAAAATGCTTGGGTACGACAATTCCGGCCGGCGGTGGGGAGCCAAGGAGGCGTTGAAAAAAATCGGCGAACCGGCCATCAAGCCGCTTCTGCTGGCCTTTCAGAATGATGACCGGCTGATCAGGAATGGCGCGGCTGAAACTCTGTCTGACATGGGAGAAGCCGCCGAGGAGCCGTTGATCAGGGCACTGAAAGACAAGAACAGTTTGGTCAGGATGCAGGCGGCGGTCGCTTTGGGTCGGAGAAATAACGCCCGGGAACTGGAACCTTTACTGGATGCTTTGAGCGATAAAAACAAGGAGGTCAGAAACGCTGTTATCAGCGCTCTGAGCATGAGGGGATACGCGGAAGAGATATCGCCGATGATTGACGTGATCAGAAATGAAGAACGTTTCCAGCAGTTGTTGGCTCTGGAGATGAGAAATCCCCGGGAAGCGGAATTCCTGATCAGAGACCTGAAAAGCAAGGATCGGCATGTGCGCTGGGTATCCGCCGAAGCTCTGAACAATATTGATTGGCAGCCGCGGAATATAGAAGACAAGGTATTATTTATGGTCGCCAAACGGGACTGGGAAGGGGTGACGAAAATCGGCGCCCCGGCTGTTGAGCCATTGATACAGGGCTTGCAGGAGGAAGACAATTGGTTTCGCTGGGAAGCGGCCCGGTTGCTTGGTGAGATTGGCGATGTCCGGGCCTTAAAACCTTTAATCGGGACTCTGGATGATGAAAGCAGCCTGGTGCGGGGCGTGGCCGCGGATTCACTGGGGAAACTCAAAATAGCGGACGCTCTGCCGCCGCTTGTGCGTACTTTGCGGGATGAAGATATTTGGGTGCGCTGGGTCGCCGTGGAAGCGCTGGGCAATTTTGGCCCAACAGCTATCGACACCTTGATTCTGGCCTTGAAAAATGAAATGAGTTCAATCAGAAGGGGCGCCGCTCAGGCGCTGGAAATCAGCAAGGACAAAGAAGCGATCAAACCATTGGTGCAAACAATCAGCGACCAGGATCTTTGGGTTCAAAGAGGCGCCGCTGAAGCTTTGAGCATCATCGGTGTTAATTCCATTGAACCGCTGATCCAGGTCTTCAGGGATGGCGACAACTGGGTGCAATGGGTAACCGCCGACGCCTTGAGTAAAATTGGCTCCCCGGCCGTAAAGCCGCTGCTCAAATCACTGAATGATCGCAATCTCTGGGTGAGGAGAGGCGCCGCTGAAGCGTTGGGCAAGATCGGCGATTACAGAGCTGTCGCGCCGTTATTGAAGATGCTGAGGGATGAAAGCAGCCTGGTCAGGAGGAGCGCGGCTGAGGCGCTGGAACGGATCGGCTGGACGCCGGTGGGCGATGATCGAATCTATTACCTGATCGCCAGACGGGATTGGGATGAGGGTGTTGAAATTGGTCTGCCGGCAGAAAAACCTCTAGTTAAAACGCTCCATGATGAAAACACAACTGTCAGCTCGGAAGCGTCCAAGGCTCTGGATAAAATCAGAAAAGCCGGGCAAAGTAAATTTTAGCCGAGGGGACTCTTTTAGACTTCGCAAAAGTATGGATTATGCCCCCTAAGAACTTTATATGCTGTTACGCATTGAGCAAAAATTTGAAGCAATCCTCGCCCAGCAAATCCTCAACTTCCTGAACTAATTTATTGCAGGGCTGCACTTTAAAGGTTTTGGGTGTTTTGATATAAAAAGTACCGTGGCCGATTTTGTTAATTTCGAGCAGCAGGTCGCTTTTACCGGGATATTTTTTAACGATATTTCTTAAACTATTGATGGTGTCTTCTTCCAGACCGGCCGCTTGTAGCTTGATTTTTACCGCTTTGGTCAATTTCTCCGATATTCTCTCCAGTAAATCAACGTCTGTCGCTATCAATTTGGGATCGTCGCCGTTGCTCTTGTCGACCCGCCCTCTGACGAAGAGGACCGCGTCTTCCTTGATTAAATCATTAAACTGGGAAAACACGTTTGGGAACAGCAGGGTCTCCACGGTGCCTTTCAAGTCTTCCAGCGTGACAAAAGCCATGCGGTCGCCTTTTTTGGTGACTTTGTATTTAATGCCGGAAACAATACCCGACATGGTTACTGTCGCGCTATCGCTTTTTTCCGCGATTGATTCGGTGTTCGTATCGGTAAACCTCTTGATTGTCATCTCGTATTTAGCCAGGGGATGCCCGGTGACGTAAAAGCCCAGGACTTCTTTTTCCCCGGTAAGAATCTGGCTTTCCGGCCACTCCGGGATGTCAGGATACTGTTTGTGAGTATCCTCTATTTGCAGAGAGGTGGCGAAATCATCAAAAAACGAGACCTGGCCGTGCAAACGGTCTTTTTGCCGCTGGGAGCCGTTCTCCAAAGCGTCGTCAATGACATCCATCATCTGGGAGCGTTTGACGCCAAAAGAATCGAAGGCTCCGCATTTTATAAAACTTTCAATCACCCGGCGGTTTACCAGGCGCAGATCAACTTGTTCGCAAAAATCGTAAATGGAGGTAAACCTGTCATTTTTCTCACGATATTCGACGATAGACCTGATCGCCCCCTCCCCCACGTTCTTGACAGCGGCCAGCCCAAAACGGATTAACTTGTCATCGACAACCGTGAATTTACTGAAACTCTCATTGATATCGGGCGGTAGCACCTTGATGCCCAGGGCCGTACACTCTTCGAGATATAAATTAACCTTCTTGGCGTTGCCCATTTCATTGCTGAGCATAGCCGCCATGAAAGCTGTCGGGTAATGGGTTTTCAAATAGGCTGTCTGGTAGGAAATAAGGGCGTAGGCGGCGCTGTGCGACTTGTTGAAGCCGTATCCGGCGAACTGGGCGATCAGATCAAATATTTTTTCCGCTTTTTTGGCCGGGATTTTATTTTTCAGCGCTCCCTTGACAAACAGTTCCCGCTGTTCATCCATAACGGCGGCAATCTTTTTACCCATAGCCCGGCGTAGCAGATCGGCTTCAGCGACACTGAAATTAGCCAGAACGACAGCGCTTTGCATAACCTGTTCCTGGTAGAGAATAACCCCGTGAGTCTCCTTGAGAATTGATTCCAGCAGGGGATGGGGATATTCCGTTTTGATTTTCTTGTGTTTTCTTTTGATGTAATCGTCAACCATGCCGCTGCGGAGCGGGCCGGGCCGATATAAAGCAAGCAGAGCGATAATATCCTCAAAGCATTCGGGTTTTATTTTACGGCACAAGTCGCGCATACCCGAACTTTCAAGCTGGAAGACAGCCAGCCCTTTGCCATTGGTGAGCAGTTTAAAAGTATCCTCATCGTCCAGCGGGATGTTATCGATATCAATTTCAAGGTTCCTGGTTCGCTTGATTATCTTAATAGCGTCACTAATAACCGTAAGTGTTTTCAGGCCCAGAAAGTCCATTTTCAGGAGGCCGATTTTCTCCAGCGAACTCATGTCGTATTGGGTTGTGATGTCATCCTTGTTGTTTTTGTACAGGGGAACGTATTCGGTCAACACCTGCGGCGTAATCACCACTCCGGCGGCGTGAGTCGAGGCGTGACGGGGGATCCCCTCAAGCGTTTGGGCCACCTCAAGCAGGTCGGCGATCGCCGGGTCCTTTTGCAGTCCCTTGAGCTTGGGTTCCTGTTTCAGGGCTTTTTCCAGGGTTATTTTGAGTTCATCGGGCACCAGCTTGGCGATGCGGTCAACGTCGTTATAGGGCATTCCCAGCGTGCGGCCGACGTCCCGGATCACCGCCTTAGCCATCATCGTTCCAAAGGTAATGATCTGCGTCACATGAAGCTGGCCGTATTTTTCCGTGACGTATTTGATAACCTCGTCCCGTCTTTCATAGCAAAAGTCAATATCGATATCAGGCATGCTTACCCGTTCGGGATTAAGGAAACGCTCGAACAGCAAGCCGTATTTCAGTGGATCGAGATTGGTGATGCCCAGTAAGTAGGCGACGATACTGCCGGCGGCTGAGCCGCGCCCTGGTCCGACCGGAATCCCCATATCCCTGGCTTTCTGGATAAAGTCCCAGACAATCAGGAAATAGCCCGAATAGCCCATTTTTTTGATAATCTCAAGTTCAAATTCCAGTCGTTTGGTAACGTCCTCGCTGATTTCGGGATAACGTTTGGGCAAGCGTTCGAGGCATAGTTCGGTTAGATATGACTCCAGCGTCTTTTCAGCCGGCACTTCGTAGCGCGGCAGATGAGTTTTTTTGAAATGCAGTTCCACGTTACAGCGCTCGGCGATGGCTACCGTGTTATAGATCGCTTCCGGGATATAGGAAAAAGCGGCTTTCATTTCATCGGTCGACTTGAAATAGAAAGCGTCCGTCGAGAACTTGAAACGGTTGGGGTCGTCAATAGTGGTGGCAGTCTGGATACCGAGCAGTATTTCGTGCGCCCGGGAATCTTTTTGTTTCAGGTAGTGACAGTCGTTGGTCGCCACCAGCGGGATGCCATGTTCTTTACCGATTTCGATCAGGGTTTTGTTAACTTCGAATTGCTCGGCGATGCCGTTATCCTGGAGTTCGAGGAAGAAATTATCCTCGCCCATAATCCGCTGATACTCTTTGACTGTCGAGACGGCTTTTTCGTACTGTTGTTTCAGGATAAGGGAAGGTATTTCACCTTTTAAACAGGCGCTCAAAGCGATCAGCCCCGCGCTGTGCTCGGCCAGGCACTCTTTATCAATTCGGGGTTTATAGTAAAACCCTTCCAAGTAGCCGATTGTGGAGAGCCTGATTAGATTCTTGTAACCGACTTCATTGGTCGCGAGCAGGATCAGGTGCAGGCTGTTCCCCGCCGCGTTCCGTGAATCCTTGTCGAAACGGCTGCCGGTGGTAATGTACATCTCGGAGCCGATAATCGGTTTGATGCCGTTTTTCAGAGCCAGCTGATAAAAATTGATGGCGGCAAACATGTTGCCGTGATCGGTCACGGCCAGGGCCGGCATTTTGAAAGCCACGGCCTGCCGGACTAAATCCTTGAGCCGGCAGGCGCCGTCAAGCAGGCTGTATTCAGAGTGGGTATGCAGGTGAACAAAATTGGAATGGAGCATGGAAACCTCAACGGGCACGATGTGAGAAGAATATAACAAAATAACCGGAAAAGGTCAAGCGAGGATAATTCTGGAGTTCCTCCCACACCCGCAAAGCCTCTTCTCAAGCCTTTGCCTTTTACTTTAGCCTTTAATCACGTGATTTATGGCGGTAGAGCGCCATGAAATCGCAGGGACAGATAGCCCAGCCCAGCTTGGTTACGTATTCAACAATCGTAATCTTGTATGCGGATTCGAGCAGTTTCGCCAGGAGGTATTTTTCGTAGAGGTACAGGTGGTATAACGCTACCAGTCTGGTTAAACCGTCAACCGCCAGCCTGACGTTCAAGGTAGCGTCAAAGATGCTGATGATCTCGACATTAGCGGTCAGGCCGTTTTTCAGACTTTCGAGCAGATCGTTGAATTTCTTTAAATGGACTTTGTTGTACCAGGAGGGATCGACCTTGTATATCTCGGCGGCTTCCCTGAGGATTAAGTTGATGGAATCAGGAGTATCCCACATTACGGGATCGTTGTTATTTTTATTCCGGTACCAGACCAGGTTGGTTCTCTGAAGACTTTTCAGATCCGCCAGACTTTCAATAACGAGTTTCCTCGCCGAGCCAAGCTCTTTCATCTTGCGCGTCGAAAGCGGTATCCCGATGACGTTGACCACCCTTTTACCTTTTACCGAATCAAACGCGTTGTAAAAAATATCGCTGTACTGCTCAATTGATAGAGTCTCTTCTTTCACGACAGCCCCCCAGACTGGTATCGGAACAGATAATTTAATCCATCGCTAAACACATATTTCAAACGATCCCTTAGATCAAGATGCTTGTCAATATCTTTTTTGGCTATCAGAACATAGTTAACATCATATTGATTCAAAACAGCGACTTTTTCCGCCAGGCTCAACCGCCCGGCGAAGAAACTGTCCACGGCGACGGCCCGTTCGACAAAATCATTCATGAAGGGATTGGAGTGGGCGATTCCAACCACCTTACAGCCCAGTATCCCCGGCAGCAGCCAGGAATTAGTGCGGTCCGCCAAAACTATATCCTTGTAACCGACATATTCAGAATAACTCTGAAAACGCCTGACGAACCGTTCGTTCGAGTGCCAGCCGATTTCAGTTTTCTTGCTTAAATCCCAGTACCAGCCGATTTTTTTGACAGAATCATGAAACTCAAAAACACCGCAACCGATCAAAAGGAAAAAATACAGAAGAAAAACAACCGGTTTCTGGGGCTTGTTTTCGTATTCCTTCAGGAGCAAAACAACACTTAACTGAAGGAAAAAAGCGATAAATATTATATATCTGGCGAAGACCGCATTGTGAAAGAAAAAATAGTTCGCTACATAGATTACCATAAAAATCAAAAATCCGAGAGTAACAAAATCCAGCCGCCGGCGGATTATTGAGCGATAAATGTAATACAAGCCGAAAAAAGACGGAAACAGCCTGATATAAATATGGGCATAAAAATCGCGATAATCGCCGGCGAAACCGACATTCCGGTATTGGCGTGACATTAAAACGGCGTTGAGAACCGGGAAATACGGCCAAAGAAAAGTTAAAATAATTGCCGCCAACAGGATTGACAGGAGGTAAACCCTGTTTAAAAATGATATCCGGGGAAACAGTACAACCTTGATTGCCAGAGCTACAACCAAAAATGAACCAACCAGTGGATGAACCAGAAACACCAGCCCTGTAGCCGGGGCTATCAGTAAAGCCCTGATTATATTTTCATTATAGATACTGATTAATATCAATGATATTGACAGAGCGAACCAGTAGGGATAGGGAGAGGTCAAGGGTAGCAGGCCAAAATTATAGAAACCGCTCCAGAGCCAGGGATCGATCCAGAAGAACAGCATGGTCAGCACGATAAGCAAAGCGTATTTCCGGCTCCCTAAAATATCTCTGGCCAAAAAACGGGCGGCAATCAGGAAGAGAATGATATTCACCGAACCGATCAGGGGCATTAAAAAATAGGGCTGAATGTTGACCAGACGGCTGACAGCGCCCCAGAAAAGATGATACGGCGTAAACAAATGAGTGGGCAAAGAAGACGGGGCTACAAACGGGTTTTCCGGGTTGAGCAAATCCCTTGAGAAGGAGCCAATCGCCGCCAGATGCTCCCAGAAATCACTATCAACCCAGCCAAACAGGTTCTTCACGCCCAGGTAATTATAAACAATCAGGCCAGCTGAAAAGATAAGGTATGTTTTTCTTGATAACCATGAACCCAAAAAACATCTTGATGATTTCATATTGAAGTTTCCCTGTTTTTTTATGGGGCAAACCTCCGGGTTTGAGGAAATATCGCTTCGCAACTTCTAACCCGCTCGTAAGGTTAGTCGCTGACGAATTCGGTAATACTCAAGCCGAGTACCCTTACGAGGCGAAATCAAAAAGTGCCGAAGGCCACTAAAACAGGTCGCAGGCCTGCTAGAAGGGGAGACCGGCGGAGATGGTCGTGGCGAATCCCTGGTTCATACCAAGCGGTACGGAATGGTAGCCGGCGTCCAGTAAAAGCGTGTCGTCAAAGATATATGACGCTCCTAAAACCATTTTCAAGCCAACGTAACCAAGCGCCAGTTCCCGGTAACGGACGCTGTTCTGTATCTTCATGTGCCCCGCGGTCAAGCCGCCGCCGGCGTACAAAGGCAACGTCGGGTTAACGTAAAAAACATAAGCGAGCGAAAAATCACCTTCGGTGATCTTGATCTGGTCGACAGTCGCTGAAGAACCGGGCCTGGGAACATAGCTGTAATTTAATTTCTGATACTCATAAAAGCTGGCGGCGATCCGGGTGCGCAAACGATCGCGCAAATTGACATAGAAAACGCCCCAGGCGTTGTAACTGCTGTGGATATCAGACAGCTTTACGGAAAACTCCTCATCTTTGAAACGCAAGGTATCGCCCAGGATAAAGTTCTTGTAATGAACTCCGAAAAAGTTCTTGCGAACATGATAGCGGGGAGCGAAAGCATCCTTGAGAACCCCCTTGAGTTGCTTCCACGATCTGTGGTAGCTGGTATAGACGCCCTCCTTTAGCCCTTCGGCGGCGTAGAGATACTGTGGAGCGAACACAATATTAAAACAAAAGAAAAGCGTTAAGAGAGAGACCAGAGTACTTTTCAGGCTTATGCGAAGCGTCAGCCAATTTATATTTTTTGGAGGGGGTGCGGGGGAACCTTTTTGAGAATAAAAAAAGGTTCCCCCGCAAGCCTTACCTAAGTTTTTAATTTGCTTCAGCCGTTTATAAATTGACACAACTCCCCCTCAAAATTACAGGTTATATATGGTTATCGGTTGTTAATATGCGGTGGTTTAATCCCAGAGGATATTATTGTTGGTAGAGCGAGTTTTTTGATTACATTTATGACTCTCAACAGTTATTTTAATTTGAAGATCGTGATCCGACTACCCAGGGCGTATTTTGAAGCCGGAATGAATTCCTTGATCGGCTTGAAGTTGCTCCACAGGTAATCGTAATAGCGCTGGTAATAGCTGGTTGTCTCCGGATGAAGGATCACGCTGTCTTTGTGATAGGCTGCCCGGTAATTCCGCTCGTTAATGATCGCGTAATCAAAACCATTCTCTATGAGGTAGCGTACCGGGTCTTTTGGCTTTTTTTTCCAGATATATTCCCAGTCAAAGCCGGGAATCGAATCGTCATAGTTTTCCAGCAGATACCTGACCTTAAGAGCCGGCTTCCCCCGGGCTTCCAGTTTGGCCAGCCGCCTTTCGTATTCCTCTTTACCGGGCCTGATGTGCGGGCCATAATTTTCCATGGCTATCTTGCTGTTGGCGGGCAGGTTGTTCTCTATCCACTCCTTGGCGATCAGCCTGGTTGAGGGCCGGGTATAGTAATATTCTGTTTGCAGTACCTGGCTAACCGGCAGGGCTAAAATTAAGGCGGCCAGGAGAATTCGCGACCAGGTATTCCACTGTAAAAACGGGAATTTCTCAATCAGAAACTCAAAGGCGATCACTATAAATATAACAAAAGGAATGATTAAGGGATAATAATAGCGGGGAAAAGTCGTTTGCCAGCTACCGATGTAAAGAAAATAGGCCAGCGGAAAAACCAGGAAGAAGAGGTCGGTTTTCCTATGGCGAACGAGAGCGATGAAAACGCCCAGTATGGCCATAATCTCCAGGGGGATGGTCATGGTCTTCGGGAATCCCTCAAACAAATAGTAAAGCCAGCCGTTGACACTCTCAAAACCTAGATGACCCCGGCTGGTCACATGACCAAGCTGCCCGCTGTAGATACCCATAAACTTCTTGAAATTGATGAAACAATACGGCGTGGCGATAACCGCTCCAACAGGTATCATCAAAAGGCCCGTGACAAATTTAGTAATTTCGGTTTTGCTGAAAATATCCCTGAATGCTTTAACGCCCAATAAAAAACCCATTAAATAGTATAAACCGTAAGCCAGGCCATTGTACTTAGCCCCCCAGGCAATGCCGATCAAAAGACCAGACAGAAGAAAATTAGACCATTTGCGGCTCTCAAGCAATCGAAAGCTAAAAAAGATAACGCCTAAGCCGCATAGATTCAGGTAGGTATCAGGGCGAACAAGGTGAGCGTAGCTAACGTCCAGCGGAAAGAAGATCAGAAGCAATGAACCCAGAAGAGCGGCCCGTCGGCCCCAGAGCCGCCACAAAAAAACAGCCAGCAATAAAACTGTCAGGCTACTCACAAAAGCGCTCATCCCCCGTCCAATCAGAAAGAATGGCGTAATATCACGGAAATAACTGGCGGCAAACGACTTGGGCGAGCTGAATTTACCGGTCAGCCGGCCAGCCGCGTAATAGGAAGCCATAACCGGAAAGGTGAGATTGAACATCAGGTGGGGCACCTGGTAATAGTTAGGGCTGAGTCGATAACGCCCCATATCCAGGGTCGCGCGTATCAGGACTTCCTCGTCCGGCATCTCAGTATAGGGCAAGCCGTAATTCAAACCGAAGAAACGGGTGGACAAAGCCAGCATGAAAATGAAAATCAGCCAGTGTTTTTTTCCGATAACCATCAAGGTGAATCCTGATTTCACTTGAAAATTCTTGACAAAGATAAAAGACAATGTTAAATTACCACCTCATTAATCCAAGGAGAATAAATCATGGCCAAAGTTTGTGATATCTGTGGTAAAAAACCCATGGTTGGCAATAATGTCAGTCACGCCCATAATAAAAGTCGCCGCCGCTTCATGCCCAACCTGCACAAAGTCAGGGCGCTTATTGATGGCAGAGTCAAACGAATAACCGTTTGTACCAAGTGTATCAAGGCCAACAAGGTGAAAAAAGCGGTTTAGTTGGTGTCGCTGGTAGTGAAACAGTAGAAATACCCGGTCAGACTGCCAACAAAAAAGTGGCGTTCCCCAAATGACGGACTGGCAAAAAGCTTTTCGCCCAGCTCATATTTCCAGTCCGCTCCGCTGTTCTGGTTATCCAAAGCGTAGATAAAACCGTCTTCCGAGGTGAAGAACAGAAGCTGACTGGCGACTAACGGAGACGAACTTATGGGACCATTCGTGTTGTAACGCCATTCCAACCCGCCGTCCTTGAGATCCAAACAGTATAAGTTGCCGTCGCGACTGCCAAAATAGATGTATTTGTCGGCCAGCGCCGGGGAACCGTAGATCTCACCGTCCGCCTGATAGCTCCACTCGATCTCGCCGGTATTACGATTCAAAGAATAAAACACACCATTATAACTGCCAAAATAAAGATACTCTTCGGTTACCAACGGCGAACTATATATTGCCGACTGAATCTGTTTCGTCCAGTTGATCAAAGAATTATTGAGATCAAAACTCATAATCATCCCCAGCTTGGACGTGATATACATTGTCCCGTCCCGCGTGATCGCCGGTGAAGAATAAATACCGCCGTATTTTGAGCCGTCAACCCTGATTTCATTAAGAGATAACCCGTTGGCGTAGTTTACCTGGTAGACCTTGCCATTGCGGGAACCGATATAAACGTCATCCTGGTATACTTTAGGAGCGGAAAGAACCTTCCCTCCCAGATCATGTTGCCACAGCCGGTTGCCAAGCTCCGCGTTAAAACCATAAACGAAACCATCATTGGAGCCGATTATCACAACATCCTGGTAAACGGCCGGCGAGGACTTGACCGCGCCATCCGTTTTATACTTCCAGACCAGGTGTCCGTCCTTGACGCTCAAGCCATACACATAGCCGTCATCACAGCCAAAATAAACCTTTCCCTTACTGACCACGGCGGCGGTCCGGATTGGCCCGTCTGTTTTAAATTTCCACTTTAATTTAAACGGAATTGAGTAATTGCCATTAACAGTTCCGGTGTTTTCCAAATCGTTATGAAACATCCTGCCGTCCGGCGCGGCGTTAAAGGTCTGAGCAAAGCCGCCGCCAATCATAAGGAAGACCAAACAGAGCTGCAAAACCAACATTCTAATCTTCATGAACGATTTCCCCCTTTTCAATCATCTCCCTGAATTCAGCTTCCGTAATTATAGTCAGAGCCATTTTTTTCGCCTTTTCGTATTTGCTGCCCGGCTCTTCTCCGACGACTACGTAGTTCACCCGTTTGTTAATCGAATTGGCGCACCTGCCCCCCAACGCTCTGACCTTTTCAGCGGCCTGAGGCCGGCTCATCGCAGTCAGCCGGCCGGTAAATAAAAAAACCTGGTCGGCTAAAAACCCGGTCGCGACCGACCGATCAGCCGTCATTCTCACTCCGGCGTTCGTCAACTTCTCAAGTATTATAGCTATTTTCCGCTGTTTGAAGAAGTCGACAACACTTCGCGCGACTTTTACGCCCACTCCCTCGACTTCAGCCAGTTCAACTTCCGCGGCTTCTTTCAAGGCCAGCAAAGAACCATAGCGTTCCGCCAGCGTTTCCGCCGTGTTTTTTCCCACATGCCTGATACCCAGGCCAAAGATCAGCCGGCTTAAAGCGCGTTTTTTACTCTCGCCAATCGCCGCCAGCAGGTTGTTAACCGATTTCTCCCCCATCCGTTCCAGGGGTACAAGTTGTTCTTTGGTCAGAGAGTAAATATCAGCGTAATCGCTTAAAAGGCCATTATCCACCAACTGCTCGACAACAGCTTCCCCCATCCCGGCGATATCCAGAGCGTCCCGACTGACGAAATGCTCTATAGCGCGCTTGACCTGAGCCGGGCAGGCCGGATTGATACAGCGGATGGCCACCTCATCCGGTTCTCTGACCAACCGCTCATGGCAAACAGGACAACTGTCCGGGAAAACAAATTCCCTGCTGTTGGCAGCCCGTTTCTCCAAAACGACTTTGACGACCTTGGGAATAACGTCACCGCCCTTTTCAATAAAAACCGTATCGCCAATCCTGATATCCTTGCGCCGGATCTCATCTTCATTATGCAGCGTCGCCCGCCCAACAACCGAGCCGGCGACTTTAACCGGCTCAAGAATGGCGACCGGGGTAAGCGCCCCGGTGCGCCCCACTGAAAGCTCAATATCCAGTATCCTGGTGGTGGCTTGTTCCGCCGGGAACTTGTAGGCGATCGCCCAGCGGGGACTTTTACTGGTCGCGCCCAACTTCGCCTGCTGATTAAAATTATCAACCTTAACAACTATACCATCAATTTCATAAGCCAACTCATCCCGCTCCGCCAGGTAGCGGTCGGCGAAATCCTTGACGCCTTCCATGTCATCAACCAGTTCCCGACGCGGATTAATCCGCATTTTAAGTTTCTCAGCTATAGACAGGGTCTCAAAATGACTTGCCGGCCTCATTTCCTCAGGCAAAATAGCGCTGTAAATAAAAATATTGAGCGGACGCCGGCTTACCTCTTTGGGATCAAGCAGTTTAAGCGAACCGGCGGCGGCGTTGCGGGGATTGGCGAAAAGCTCAAGCCCCTCTTCTCCCCTCTCCCGATTAATCTGATTAAAATGATCCTTGTCGATATAAACCTCGCCCCGGAACTCAATTTCCGGATAATAAACCGCCCGGTCAGAAGTCAGGCGCAAGGGAATCGATTTGATGGTTTTTAAATTTTCGGTTATCTCGTCGCCGCGCTGACCGTCGCCCCGGCTCACCCCTCGCGCGAACAAGCCGTTTTTATAGATTAAACTGACAGCGACCCCGTCAATTTTCAACTCGACCGAATACTTAACCGGCTCAGAAATTATTTTTTTGACCCGCTGGTCAAATTCCAGCAGTTCCTGGAAACTGTAAGTATTTCCCAGGCTCAACATCGGAACTCCGTGAGCGGCTGATTTGAACTTCCCGGCCAATTTCCCGCCAACTCGTCTCGTTGGCGAGTCCGGCAAGACAAACAAAGGATATTGTTCTTCCAGTTCCATTAAACGTTTAAGCTTCAGGTCGTATTCGTAATCGCTGACAACAGGACTGGCCAGAACATAATACTGGTAATCATAGAGATTTATTTCTTCGGTGAGTTTTTTTATTTCAAAGTGAGCGGCGTTACTATTCATTAACGACCCGAGGCTAAACGCTCCGCCAGGTAGGGAGGCAACCCGGCTTTGATGATCTTCTCCTGCGCTCCGATGATATCGTATTTCACGCGCTTGAACTCAATTTGCCGACAATCCGTGTCATACACCACATAGCTGGAACGGTTATCACGATCCCTGGGCTGCCCGACACTGCCGACATTAATGATATATTGGAGACCTTCCTGCAACTTGAATGAACTGGGGAAACGGGTATTAAAATTTTCCTCGCCGTCGCGGCTTACCGCCATTACCTGGTGGGAATGACCGATAAAACAAATTTTCTGGTCAAAAGCCTCGAAACTGTCCCGGGCCTCCCCGATAGTCAGAATATATAACCACTCGACCGGTTCCCTGGGAGTCGCGTGAACTATCATGAAGTCAGCAAATTCACCGGTTAAAGGTAATTTCCGAAGCCAGCTTTTATTATCTTCCGTCAAAGAGTCCCTGGTCCAGAGAATCGCGCTCTTGGCGTAATTGTTAAAAAGAGAAATATCCGTCAGTTCCAGAGCGGCATGATCATGATTGCCGGCCAAAACCGTCTTGGTAAGACCGCGAACCACCTCAATACACTCATTGGGATCAGCGCCATAGCCGACCAGGTCGCCCAGGCAAATCAACTCATCGGCGTTTTCTTTCTTAACGGCCTCAGTGAAAGCGTTCAAGGCTTCCAGATTACCATGTATGTCAGAAAATATTACATATCTCATTGAGGTTGAAGCGGCCTTTCATCGGATAAATTCTTTTTAAAATCCAGAGCGTTCTTCCGGTGACAGCGCCGGCAGGTTTTTACACTGGGAGTCCAAAGACCGGCCCCGACAGCTTTCTTATGTTGCTCAGCCCTATTGACCTTGTAACGACGCGCGTTCATAATCCTGCCGTGTTTATACTCACTGCCCGGTCCGTGACCAGCTTCGCACTGGACGCCTTCCAGATAACCACCGTTACCTATTCTACCATAACCGGTAGTGTGACACTGCAAACAAACCGGATTTTTCCGGTCTTTCTCGTCCAAAGCCTCAAACGCGCGCGCGTGTTTGCTGTCTTCCCATTTGTTGGCAACATGCCCCCGCCTCTCGCCACGATGACAGCCGCGGCACTTTTTATAACCGACGTAGGTCGGCGTCTTGGCTGCCAGGCTGAAAGCGTAACCGGATACCAGCAGAAACAAAAGATAAAACCTGAGTGATTTTTTCATTTTTTAGGCACCATGGACGGCGGCGATACCGGGTTGGGCGCGAATATCTTCTGGACATGACATCCCGGTGAACACTGGCCGCCAACATCATTTTTTTTGTAACGAATAGGCACTCCCCAGGATTTCACACCGAAAGGCACCGTATCGAGGAGCAACCGGTAGTTGTTGGTTGAATGCGGATCATGACAGACCCGGCAAGTGCGCCCTTTAACCTTGTTAACGTGGACAAAGTGAATACTGCGCTTGTTGTCCCGGAAATTGGTCGCCGAACTGGTCTCTTTGTCGCCGGCCAGCCTCCAGTTGTGACAGGCAAAGCAAAGCGCGTAGGTCTTGCGGCTGAAATCAGCGTACATCTCATCGGCCGGAAACTGCCGGTCCAGCAAGTGGGGATAATCAGCGGTGTGAGGATTGTGACATTTCGGGCACTGTCCCTTTTTGACCGGTTCGTGAACATATTTCTGGGCGAATTTATATTTTTCGTTCTCATGGCAACTGTAACAAAGATCAGGCAGTTTCGCCCGCAATTGATAGGGGAATTCGGAAGTATGGGGATAATGACAGACTGTACACATACCCTCCTTCACCGGGGGGTGGTCGTATTTTTTTTCCGTTTTGGCGCCATGACAGGTCGCGCAAAGCTCCTTGACCGGCGCTTTTAACTGGTACTGATTAGGCGAAGTATGCGGATCGTGACAACCGGTACACTGGCCTTCGCCAACCGGCGTGTGAACAAAATCCTTATCAGCCTTGCTCTCATGACAGGAATAACAAAGTTCCTTGCCCTCTTTTTTCAACTGGTATTTATTATCCGAAGTATGTGGATCGTGACACGCCGTACAGCGCCCCTCTTTCACCGGCTGATGAACATATTCCTGGTCCGCCTTATCGTCATGACAGTCATAACAAAGATCGGGCGGCTTGCTCAGCAACTGGTATTTGAACCCTGTGGAGTGAGGGCTGTGGCAGGAAGTACACTCGCCGTCCTCTACCGGCACATGAACAAATTTCTTGTCGTTCTTGTCGTCATGACAATCGTAGCATAAATCAGGCACCGGGAGTTTTAACTGCTTGTCGTTATCAGTAGAGTGAACTTCATGACAAGAAGTACATTCGCCGTCTTCCACCGGTACGTGAACAAATTTGTCTTCATCATTCCTTTCATGACACATGAAACAAAGCTTGCTGCCTTCGCGATAAAGCTGATATTTATACGGCGTCGCGTGCGGGCTGTGACAGGAAAGACATTCGCCGGCCTCCACCGGGGAATGGGTGTGCTTTTTCTTGTCCTTTCTCTCATGACACAGATAACACAGGTCTGACTTCTCAGCTTTTAAACGGATGACCGATGATTTCCCGGACGGAGCGTGACACAGCGAACATTCCCGTTTGGCGAAAGGCAGATGCTGGAACTTGGCCAGCAGCTTGGGATTGGGCGATGAATGCGGATCATGGCAACCGGTACAACGGGCATTTTTGACCGGGAAATCCCGATGCGGGATCTTCAGCAAGGAAGTATTATGGCAGTTAAAACAAACGGCGTTGCCTTCGGCGAACAACTGGAACTTGTGTTTTGCGCTGTGAGGAGCGTGACAGGCCGTACAGCCGTCCTTGAGAATAACCGGATGAACCTTGCCTTCCTTGCCTTTATCATGACAAAGCCAGCAAAGCCTGGCTCCTTTTTCTCTCAACTGGAAAGGGAACTCGGAACCATGCTGGTCATGACAATCATAGCAGGTGTTCTTTTTTAAAGCGGTATGAACCACCGGGCCGCCGCCAATGATCTTATGATCATAATTGACAGCGCTGACAGCTCCCGTTAGCAACAAGAGTGGAACAAGGATTAAAAACAAAACACGGCGGCGAATTTTCTGACCTCTTTCCCGTTAGCGAATAGGCGTTATTTGTTTTTTTCGTTTACCACGCGCTCAAGCAAAGCGTTGACGTAACCGGCTTCTTTTTGATCGCTGTACTTCTTCGCCAGCTCAATCGCCTCATTAATCGAAACGACAACAGGAATATCCTCCCGGTAAAGAATCTCCCACAACGCCAGCCGCAGAATATTCCTGGTAATGTGACTTAACCGATCCAGCTTCCAGCCGACAGAATGATCCAGAATACAGCTATCCAACTCTGCCAAGCGATCCAGAACACCGTTGAACAACTCCCGGATAAACCCCAAGGTTTCCGGTTTGATCCGCTGAGCATTGAAATTATGCCAAATTTCGGTTCTGGAATCAACCAAACTTTTATTTTCCGAGATTGCCCAAATTTCACCCTGGTATAAAAGCTTGATCGCTTTATCCCGGGCATAACTACGTAAATTCATAATTGTCAGGAAATCAAAGACATGAGATTAACCATCTCAATCGCCGAAAGCGCCGCCTGGGACCCCTTGTTGCCGGACTTTGAACCAGCCCGCTCAACCGCCTGGTCAAGTGTATCGGTGGTTAAAACGCCGAAACTTACCGGCAGACTATAATCGAGACTCACCGCGGCGATCCCCTTGGTCACCTCGTTGCTGACATAAATGTAATGAGGAGTACCACCCCGGATGACGGCTCCCAGACAAATTATCGCGTCATACTTCCCGCTGGCCGCCAACTTCTTCGCCACCAGGGGAATCTCGAAAGCGCCCGGTACCCAGACAGTCGCGATATCATCTTCCGCGACACCATGCCTGGTCAAGGTGTCAACAGCGCCCTCCAAAAGCTTTGAGGTGATAAAATCATTAAAACGAGCCACAACAATAGCGAATCGCCGCCCCCCGGCTTCCAATTTACCGGAATAAACTTTCATTGTTACCTCCTACGCCGCGTTGTCACCATTTAACAGGTGACCCAGCTTTTCCTTTTTTACTTTTAAATACCTCTTGTTTTCCTGTCTGGGCGCGATTTCCATCGGCACGCGTTCCACAATTTCGAGACCATATCCGGCAAGACCGACGATTTTCTTCGGATTATTGGTAAGCAACCGGATTTTTTTTAATCCCAGTTCAGCCAATATCTGGGCCCCGATACCGTAATCGCGCAAATCCGCTTTGAAACCCAGTTTCTCATTGGCTTCAACGGTGTCCAGCCCCTGATCCTGTAAAGCATAAGCCTTGAGTTTGTTGACCAGACCAATACCGCGACCCTCCTGACGCATGTACAGTAAAACACCCTGGCCCTCCCGCTCAATCAGCCTTAGCGAATTTTCCAGTTGCTCGCCACAGTCACAGCGAAGCGAGTGAAACATGTCGCCCGTCAGACATTGGGAATGAACCCGGACCAGCACGTTATCGCCGGCTTTGATATCACCTTTCACCAGAGCGATATGTTGTTTTTTATCAACTTCCGAAGCGAAAAGGATTAGCCTGAAATTTCCATAAGCGGTCGGCAGATCGGTTTCGACAATCCGCTTGACTTTGGTCTCGGTGCGATAACGATAGGCGATTAAATCCTTGATACTGATTAATTTAAGCTGGTGTTTCTCAGCGAATTTTTCCAACTCCGACATCCTGGCCATGGTCCCGTCTTCGTTCATGATTTCGCAGATCACACCGGCCGGGTAGAGACCAGCGAGAGTTGCCAAATCGACAGCCGCCTCGGTATGGCCGGCCCTGGTTAAGACGCCGCCGTCCCTGGCCCGTAGCGGGAAAATATGTCCCGGCCGTATCAGATCCTCAGGCTGGGTGTAAGGATCGATGACTGTCTGGATAGTAGCCGCCCGGTCGTGAGCGGAAATCCCGGTCGTGACCTTTCCCTTGGCGTCAATCGACACGGTAAAAGCAGTCTCCAGGTGATCCGAACTGTCCGGCACCATCGCCGGCAGTTTCAGCTCATCAAGCCTTTTTCCGCCCAACGGCAGACAGATAAGCCCCCGCCCGTATCTGGCCATAAAATTTATACTCTCCGGCGTGACTTTCTCAGCCGCCATGACCAGATCGCCTTCGTTTTCCCGGTCCTCATCATCGACAACCACCAGACACCGTCCAGCCCGAATATCCCTGATGGCTTCTTTTATCTTGTTAAAATACACTAAAGAATAAACCCCTCTTTGAATAATTTGTTAATACTGGTCGCCTCCGGCCAATCTTTATTTACCGCAATTAAACGCTGAATATATTTAGCCAGAATATCCGTCTCCAAATTAACGGAACCGCCGATTTGACAAGCCCCCAAACTGGTATTGCTCAAGGTGTGCTCAACCAAGGATACCGTAAATTCACCGGTCACGTCAACCACTGTTAAGCTCACTCCGTCAATAGTGATCGAGCCTTTGGATGCTATGAAGGGCAATAATTCCCGTTCCGGCCTGATGGTCATTAAGGTTGAGTTCGACAAGCCCTCCAGACCGCAGACCAGCCCCCGGCCGTCGATATGACCGCTGACCAGATGGCCGCCCAACCGTTCCCCCAGCTTCAAGGCCCGCTCCAGATTCACCGCGCTGCCGACACTTAAATCACCGAGATTGGTCTTTTTGAAGGTCTCCTCCATGACGCTAGCAAAGAAGCTGTCCTCATCGTAAGCGCTGACGGTCAAGCAGACCCCATTAACCGCGATACTGTCGCCGAGCTTTACATCAGACAGCACAACGCCGGCGGAGACAACAACCCCGCCGCTGTCGATTCGCTTGATCCGCCCCAGTTCTTCAATAATTCCGGTAAACATAATTATCGGTACCTGATTTCACCCGAAACCAAAATATCGGGACCCAGTTGACGGCTTTTCAGGTTAAAAACCCTCGCCCGCACATCCTCAAGGACGCCGACAACCGGATTACCTTTTTCCGTCCCCCAAAGATTCGGAGTATAGAAAAAGGCAAGCTCGTCAGCCAGACGTTCCCGCAGAAAAGCCGCGTTCAGGTTTGGCCCGCCCTCAAGCAGGATACTGGCCACCTGTTTTTCCGCCGCTAATTTTTTCAGTGCTGATTGCAAATCAATTTTACCATTTTTCAAGGACGCCGACATAATCAGCGCGCCCCTTTTTCGCAGTTCTTCCTTTTTTTCTTCGTCAGCCAGGGAAGTCGTTATTATTATCACTTGTCCGCCGGGTTCGTCAAAGACCCTGGAGTCAAGCGGCGTCAGTCCCAAGCGGTCGAAGATAGTACGTAATGGAGGCCTTCCCCGCGGCTTGACAAACCGGACATTCAGAGCGGGATTATCCGAGAGCACCGTGTTAACCCCGACGGCGACAGCATCGTATTGATCACGCCAGCGGTGCACCAGTTTTAGCGATTTTTCACCGCTCAGATATTCAGGCTGATTATTAATCCGCCCGTCCAGCGTCAGAGCGTTCTTTAAAAGTACCCAGGGCGTTTTTTGGGTAATATATTTGATAAAAGCCCTGTTTAGCGAGTAAAAATCAGGGTGTTCGGCCACTTCAACCGCGATATTGGAACGCTTTAAGCGGGATATACCCGCTCCCCGAACCAGGGGATTGGGATCGGTCATGCCTACCCAGACCGATTTAATGCCGCTTTCAATGATGAGATCGACGCAGGGAGGCGTTTTGCCAAAATGAGAGCAGGGCTCCAAGGAGACGTAAAGCGCCGCGTTCCTGGCTTTGTCCCCGGCCTCCCGAAGCGCCATGACTTCAGCGTGCGGCCCCCCGAAACAGGCATGAAACCCCTGGCCGACAACGGAACCGTTTTTCACCACCAGAGCGCCCACCATCGGATTCGGGCTGACTTTACCCTGACCTTTAAGAGCCAGCCTGATCAATTTTCGGCGCAGAACCACCTCATTCATAAAACATCCCGTAATTT
>JAJRWM010000108.1 GCA_024276815.1 bacterium | reverse complement strand
GTACCTTTGGCCATGGCGGCTTCGGTGATCGGGCACTTTTTTCAGATAATGCCAAAGTGTTTTATTCTTCATATCCCCCCCTTGAGTAGATTTCTCAAGGTTTTATATCGGCTATTCACCAAAAATAATTGAATGACCCTGATACTTGATCGCGCTTCGTTTTAGCTGACAACTCTGAAAGAGGAACCGGTTTCCGGGTCTTTGCTGACCTCGATACGAACCGGGAAAACGGCCTGTAACTCTTTCAGGTGGGTCACGACTATTAATTTCTCGAAATCAGCGCTGATGTGCCTGATCGCGTCAAGCAGATACCTCAGCCCCTCTTCGTCCTGGGTGCCGAAACCTTCGTCGATTATGAGGAGTTTCAGCGTTGCGCCGGCGCGACTCGCCAGGAGTTTCGAGATAGCGATACGGATGGCGAAATTTATCCGGAAAGCTTCCCCGCCGCTGAACAGTTCATAATTTCTCGGCCCCTGTTCATCGCTGATGATAATTTCCAGGGTTTCTCTGCTCTCGCCTGACTTCAGGTCCTTTTGTGAAATAAAGCCCAGTTGGGTCCGCCCCTGGGTCAGTAGGCCGAGAATGTCATTCGCTGTCAGCTCCAGTTCCGGCAGAGCGTTTTCAATAATCAAAGCCTGGATACCGTCCTTGCCCAGGGCGGCGGCCAAAATATTATAGAGTCTTTTATCCTCGCGGAGTTCGACGGCTTTTTTTCTTACCAGCTTGCTTTCCCGCTCCTTAACCCTGATAATCTCCAACTCACGCTTGCCCTGCGCTATCTCAGCGATCAGATTTTCACGCTGATGACGAAGCTCTTTGATTTTAGCCGTCAGTTCCGTTACCTGCCCCGGATTAAAATTAATATTGTCCAGTTCAACCTTAAGCAGTTCGCTCCGTTCGCTGTTTTTCAGCAAATCGGATTCGTTAGCCGTGAGTTTCGCCGAAAGCGCAGCCCGCCGCCGATCAAGTTCCGGCTTTCGCTTTTTCGCCTGGTTTAACCGGGAGAAAATTATCGGCGTCTGTTCCAGCCCGGCCAGCCGTTTTTTCAGTTGGTCGTATTCTGAATCGGAAAAACCCAGTTCGGTTATTTTCCGGTCCAGTTCAGCCATGATTTTCAACTCAGCGGCCAGATAACCCCGGTTTTCCATATCCTGCAACAGTCTGTCCCTTGCCGTCAGGTGCTCGTCCACTCTTTCAACCAGGCGTTTTTGTTCTTTCTCAAGGTCTTTCAACAACTGAACCCGGGCGACAACGCCCGCTTCCTTGTTCAGCAAGCTCCGAAGTTTTTCATGGCCTTCCGCTGAATAATCAAGCTCCCGCAACCTTTCGGTTAATTCCGTGATTTTTTCCCGGGGGAAGGAGAGAAAGTCTGAGGTTTTCAGGCTCCGGTCGAGTAGTTTCAGCTCGTGGTTGATTTGTTTTATCCGGTTGCGGGATTCCTCGTGTTTCTCTTCCTGGGAGATTATCGCGACCTGCAAGGCCGACACCTGTTTCCTCAGAAAAGCTGTTTCCTTTTCGTTAGCAGCGATATCCTGCCGCCAATCGTTAATTTGCCGCGTCCCCTTATCAATCTCCTCAGCCAGTTCTCCGTCTTTTTCCCTCAGATCCGAAGCTTCATTATCGAGTCTTTTAATTAAGGCCGCCTGCCGGGATTCCGGCAACTCGCTTTCACAAAGCGGACAGACCGGGTGGTCGATCTTTTTTAAGGAACCGCTCTTCTCGTTTAAATCAGCTAAAAGGGAACGAATTTCCTTGTTCTGCTGTTTTTTGGCTTCCAGAGCGTTTGCCAGCGAGTTTAACCGCTCAGTCAGCTCATGAAGACGCTCCTCGGATTTTTGCAGTTCCTCCTGTTTTATTTGCCGCCGCTCTTTTTGTTCTTTTAGCTGTGAAATACTCTTTTCGCTGACTTTAAGCCGGGCCGCTTCATTTTGGAGGCCCTCACGCCGGCTTAAAACAGCCTGCTTTTCCAGTGCCGCTCTTTGATTCAAATCGGTCAGCTCCGTGTTCCACCGCTGCCATTCCTGCCTGGTTTCCGACATGAGCCTTTCGCGTTCAACAGCTTCCTCGTATCTTTGCAGCCGGGCAAACAACTGTTCTTTATCGCTGAGATCGGTTGATATCTAGGCCAGGCGTTCCCGGCCCGCGGTGATTTTACTGGTCAACAAATCCAGCGTCTTTTCTTTTTCAGTGATTTTACGGTTTAACGAAATTTCAGCCTGATGCCGTTTTCCCCTGAGTTCGCTGAACTTTTTCCGCTTCAACTCCCATTCGTCCATTTTGGATTTTAAAGCTTCCAGCACAGCCATTTGCTCCCGGATCGCGCTTTCCCGGGATAAGAGTTTTTCGTTTTCCGCCAGTTCTTTCTGAACTGCTTTCAACTCAAGCTCCAGTGAATCCCTCTCTTCGCGCGCCCCGGAAATCAGCTTCTCAAGCCGTTGGTTCTCCTTCGTTTTCAGATCATGTTGGGCGATTTGAGCCTGCAGACCGGCAAGTTCCTTTTCCGCCGCCGCGATCATCCCGGCGATTTCCTCTTTTTTTTTCCTGAGTTCCTGAGAATGACCGGCCCAGGAGTCTAAAAACCGCTCTTCGTCAGCGGTTCACACATTTTGCTTTTCCAGAAATTCTATCCGTGCGCCGGCTTCCCTGGCCTTGGTTTTAGCCAGAACAGCCAGCCTCTCGTAATAGTCAAGATTCAGGATGTTGGCCAGCACGGTCTTACGTTCCCGGGCGGTTTTCCTGGTGAACTCGTCAGCTTTGCCCTGGATGATAAAAGCCGAGTTGATAAAGGTCTGGTAATCCAGCCCAATGAGCTGACAGATCTTTGTCTGGGTTTGCTTCTTGCTGTTTTCAGTCAGGGCGTGATACCGTTCGGCGCTCTCGTCCCAAACGAATATTTCCAGAGAAGAACGATGGCTTTTGCCACTTTTGAGGTATTCCCGGTAGACCTTGAAGCGTTCCCTCCCGACATCAAAAACCAGTTCCACGGACATTTGGGACTGCCCCAGCTTCAGGAGATGCGGGTCGGGTACAGAGGCGCTGGCTACTTTACGGGCCTGTCCCCATAAAGCCCAGGTGATGGCGTCCAGCAATGATGATTTGCCATGACCGTTGGGACCGGTCAGACAGGCCAGGGTAATGTTGCTAAAATCGAGCGGCGGCAGATTATCGCCATAACTGAGGAAATTTTTCAATTGCAGAGTGACCGGAATCATAGAGGTTTCGCTTCCCTGATTAATTCCTTTAAAAGCCGGTTGAGTTTTTGGGCGTCACCTGACAAGGCTGAGTTTATTTTGAGATATTCAGCAAAAGCTTTTTCCACCGTAAAGTCCTCGTTAACTTCCAAACGGAGCGTTCTGGAGCCGGGCTGACGGCTGGGCATAATACTGACTAAATAGTAGCAGCCTTGCAGCGCCTGATGGATTTCCCGCCAGTTCAACAGCGCGGAGACTCCTTCCGCCACTGTGTAGCTGATTTTCACGACCGCGTCCGAGAGATCGTATTCGGCCAGTTGCCGGATAAACTCAGCGGTTGGCTCAGCCAAAGTATCAACCGCGATTTCAATCGCCAGAAAAGGACGGTCGGGCACTTCCTTAAACTGTAATTTCAGCTCAGACCGCTCAATCTGACCGAGAACAAAACCCTTGGCGCTTCCTTTATCCTGAAAATCTATGCGGTTCAAGCTGCCGGAGTATACTATGGGGGGACTTTCCCCGTGGTTTAATTCCTGGAAATCATGTAAATGACCCAAGCCGACATAACTGAAACGCTGATTGTTTAACACTGATTTATCAACAACCGGGTCTTTGCCCAGCGAGAGCATACCCTCGCTACCGCTGAACCGCGCGCCCCGGATCAAGAGATGGCCGAAGAAAAGCAGGGGGCAACCGGGGTCGGCCGCTTCGGCCAGTTCTCCTATCCGCCGTTCGACCCGCTTAACCAGTTCCGCCTGGAAATCCTCCGTTTGACAGGGATAAGCTTCCCCGTCGCTGAAATAATGGGAACGGAGCGGCCAGGGCTGGCATAACAACTGGACCGGGCCGCTTTTAGCCTCAAGTCTGAGCAGGCGGGGCGTATCCACGATATAAAGGTTGTCCAGTTCCAGTATGTTGAAAACCGAAAACGCGTGGGCTTTACCAAAAGCGTTGACCTGGTCATGATTGCCTAAAACAATTACGACCGGAATTTTTTGATTTTGGAGTTTTTTCAGGACCCGGGTAAATTCCCGCCTGACCGTTGAATTGGGATTAGGCGTTTTGTATATATCGCCGGCCAAGACCATAAAATCAACCGTTTGTTCCAGCGCCGTGGGTACCAGGACGTCCAGGGAGTTCAAATAATCGACCAGACGCTGGGACAAGCCGTTATCGGGGTTGATTTTACTGTAGTTTTCCAGGCCCAGGTGGATATCGGCCGTATGGATAAAGGAAATAGACATTTCAGGTAATCGATCTAATCTTCAAAGCTGGCCAGAGCTTCCTCTTTGCTGGCGTAATAGTCCAGGTTATCCAGTTCCTCGGCGATTTTAAAATCATTTATCACTCCAGGGTTTTTCAGGACAACCTTGACTGCTCCGCCAAGACCATTCGCCAGCTTGTTGGCCCGTGAGACCGCGATAATACTCTTCGCCTTCACTTTGGTGACAGCAGCCAGTTCCAGCAAGATTTTCTTGGCGTCCTCTTTGAGTATTTTCAGGATGCTGTCATTAAGCATCTGCGGCTTATCCAGTTCACCGCTGAATCTCAGCACCGCCACGTCGCCGACCATTTCACAGGGAAATACCGGTTTGGGCGCGGGCTTGGAAGGTGGTTCCGGGGGTTTTTCCGCCGGAGGCTGGTTATCGCTCTTGGCCAGAACCTCGGCCGGGTTATATTTCAGCGCGTCGGAGATTTTCGAGATCAGGTTTTCGTTGGAAAAAGGTTTGGCCAGGTAACCGGCGACTTTATGCCGTTTGGCGATTTTGATATCACCGGCTTTATTCAGTGTACTGAAGATAACAATCGGCAGAGTTTTGGCGTCAGGATGTTCCCGTATCTTCTCGCAAACTTCCCAGCCGGTAAGTTTGGGCATCTGGATATCCAGCAGGAGGATGTCCGGTTTTTGGCTTAACGCCAGGCCCAGAGCTTGCAGGCCATCTTCAGCCTCCAGCACCTCGAAACCGGAGTTGCGCAGGGTCATAACAGTCATTTTACGCAAGGTCGCAGAGTCTTCCGCGATTAATATCCTGATTTTAGCCATTCAAGATTCTCCAAACAGACCAAACTTTTACCTGCTCACATTCTAATTAATCTTAAGGAAAACTACAAGATAATTTCTACCTGGGGTTTTGAAAAAGGGAAGGCTAAAGACATACTTGTACCATTGATAAATGAAACAGGGAATTTTTCAACGAAAAAATGTTACAATCTGAAAAACCGCATGATAAATGAACCTGACCCCGCAGCAAGCTGCGAGGTATTCTGGCGGCATAATAAAACAATTCACTCATGTTTGACAGATAACCTGATGATGACCTCAAGCGCGAAAAAACAAAGCGAACCGCGGAAATGGACTGCAAGTCCCTGGCTTTTTCCAGCCCTGCTTTTAATCGTCTCTCTGGCCCTCAGGCTGATTTACTTCTGGCAGTATTATAATCTCAGCCCTTATTTTAACGAACTGGCCCTGGATGAACTGTATCATTACCAATGGGCGGAACGTCTGGCTGCCAAGGGATTTTACGAGACGGAAGTCTTTTTCCGGGCGCCCTTGTATCCTTACCTGCTGGGCTTTATCTACTGGCTGGGGGGGCGGATCTTTACCATGCGGCTCGTCCAACTCATCCTGGGCAGCTTCACCCCGCTCTTGATCTACCTCCTGGGCAAACAGCTTTTCAACAACAAAACAGCGTCCCGGGTGGCCGTTCTGTCCCTGTTCTACCCTTATTTCATTTTCATGGAAGGCGAATTATTAATCGGCGGTTTGCTGGTCGCTCTGGATTTGCTGTTGATCATACTGAGCATCCACGCGCTGCGAAACGACCGGCCGTATCTCTGGGCCGGGGTCGGCGTTTTGATGGGGCTTTCAGCCATCGCCCGGCCCAATATCCTGTTTTTCGCGCCGGCGCTTTTTGTTTATCTGTTTTTTCATCAGCGAAAAAAAGTACCTCTGCGGCAAAGGATAAAAGTCCTGGCTAATTTAACCGCCGGCTGCTGCCTGATCGTTTTTTCAGTAACCCTGCATAACTATCTGGTCGGCAATGATTTTACCCTGATCGCTTTTCAAGGCGGGATGAGCTTTTACATGGGCAACAATCCTCTGAGCGATGGCCAGACGGCGATGATCCCGGGGCTGAAAACTGAGTGGCAGGGAACCTTTGATGAACATATCAAAGTCGCCGAAAGAGAGTTGGGTCATAAACTGAAACCGTCCGAAGTCTCGCGGTTCTGGTACGCCAAGGGAAGAAGATATCTCTGGAACAATCCGGCCCAGGCTTTTAAACTGTACCTGAGGAAATTCCTGCTGCTGATTAATCGCTATGAAAACAGCAACAATAAAACCCTGGCTTTCGTTACCCGGTTTACTTCCCTCCTGAACCGGCTTCCCCTCAGCCTGGGATTATTTTTACCCTTTGCCCTGCTGAGGATCGGTCAGTTCGGCCGGCAAAGCCCGGCCGAACGGCTGGTTACCATCTTTGTTTTGAGTTACTCCGTAACAATCCTGCTCTTTTTTATCTATACCCGTCTGAGACTGCCCCTGATCCCCTTTGTCCTGATTCTGACCGGAAGTTATTTTCACCACAACTGGCAGTCTTTAAAACATAACAAACAAACCCGTTACCGGCATCTAACTATCCTGGCGATTTTATTTTTCCTGGTAAATTACAATTTCTTCAATCTAAGTCCCAATTACTCTCAGGCCAACTACAACCTGGGCCTTATCTACTTTGATAAACCTGACCAGCGGGAACTGGCCGGGCGATATTTCCAAAAAGCCGTCAACCTGGATGAACAAAACTTCAAAGCCTATTTTCTGCTGGGGTTAATCGCCGAGGACCAGGATGATCTCAAGAGCGCGGAGAATTATTATCTCAAAAGCGTGAAAATCACCCCGAACTTTTTGCCGCCGCTGGCACGGTTGGGCGGCATTTACCAAAAGACCGGGCGGGCGGAAAAAGCCCGCATCGCTTACCGTTACCTGGCGGAAAAACAGGCCGGCGAAAGCCCGCCCGACATCCCGGTAAAATAGTGTGTTTTTAATCATTTTTTGTTAAACTTGGGCGGTTCCTCTTTTTCGCGGCCTCTAACACGCTCGCTTGCTATCGCCCGAGACGCAGCCGAGTATTTCTATGAGGCGGAATCAAAGGCGCCGAAGACAGTGAAAGGAAGCCCACCGGCCTCCCACATGCCGTTGGGAAGTTTTTAATCGTCAGATGTAAGGCCAAACAGAGACGTTGGATACCCCGTTTTTACTTTATGAAGACAAAGTTAGATAATAAAGATTTTTCTATCGGCAACGTTAAGGTTGCTCATCCGTTTGTCTTAGCGCCCATGGCCGGCGTTACCGATCATTCGTTCCGGACGCTGGCCAAGGAAATTGGCCGGGCGAGTTTGGTCTTTACCGAGATGGTCAGTATCGAGGGCTTAAAGCGGGGCAATGAAGCGACCCAAAGATTAATCAAGTTCTCGGAGGCGGAAAGGCCGATTGGCTGCCAGCTTTTTGGCGCCGATCCGCTCACCGCCGCCAAAGCCGCCGCCAAAGCTGAGGCCGCCGGCTTCGAGCTGGTTGATTTAAACGCCGGCTGCCCGGTAAAAAAGATCAATAAAAGCGGTTCCGGTTCAGCCCTGTTACAGGACTTACCCCGCTTAAAAAACATGCTGCGTGAGATTAAGGGGGCGATTTCTCTGCCCCTGACCATAAAGATACGCTCCGGCTGGGACTGTCACTCCATTAACGCCGTGGAAGTCGCCAGGCTGGCTCAGGATGAGGGCGTCTCAGCCATTACCGTTCACGGACGAACCCGGGCGGAGAAATACAAGGGGCTTAGCGACTGGGGAATAATCCGCCGGGTTAAAGAGGCGGTGAGCATTCCGGTTATCGGTTCAGGCGACGTTAAATGTGAGGCGGACGCGTTACGAATGCTTGAAGAGACCGGCTGCGACGGCGTGATGGTCGGCCGGGCGGCCTGTGGTAACTATTGGCTGCTTAACAGTATGCGTAACTTTATCTTTACCGGAGAGACCCTGCCCCCACCGGAGATTGAGGAGATTCTAAAAACCATCAGGCGTCATGCCACTCTGCTGGTTAACCATAAAGGGGAAAAGGCGGGAACCAGGGAAATCAGAAAGCATGTCTTATGGTACACTAAGGGGTGGCCGGGGTCAGCCGCGCTGCGGAACGCGATCAATCATTCTGACACCCTGGCTGATATTTATCAGCAACTGGATAACTATCGACTAAACAGGGACATCGACCATGAATGAAAACGGTCTGCGGGAAATGCTCGAAGCCGTCAGGACGGGACATCTGGGTATTGGCGACGCCTTGCGTAAAATGAAGAGCCTGCCTTATGAAAACCTGGGGTTCGCCTGCGTTGATTCCCATCGTCATTTAAGGAAAGGGTTCCCGGAAGTTATTTTCTGCGAGGGCAAGCAAACCTCGCAGATCATTGAAATAGCCCGGAAACTGGTCGCTGACGCCGGCAATTTACTGGCGACCAGAGCGGGAGAAAACGTTTTTACTGAATTCCGGGAAACTTTCCCGGACGCCCGCTATAACCGGATGGGACGAACCATAACAATTAACAACCAGCCTCTGCCCGAACGTCCGGGCTTGGTCCTGATAGTTACCGCCGGCACTTCGGATATACCGGTAGCTGAAGAAGCGAAAGAAACCGCCTCGATTATGGGTAACCGGGTGGAAACTCTTTACGATGTCGGAGTCGCTGGGATCCATCGTCTTTTGGGGAGGAAGGACCTGCTCTGGCGCGCCGAGGTGATTATTGTCGTCGCCGGCATGGATGGCGCGCTGCCCGGCGTGGTCGCCGGGCTGGTGGATAAACCGGTGGTGGCTGTCCCGACCTCAATCGGTTACGGCGCCAGTTTCAGCGGGTTAGCCCCGCTTTTAACCATGCTCAACGCCTGCGCTTCGGGAGTCGCCGTAGTCAACATCGATAACGGTTTTGGCGCCGGGCAGTTAGCCAGCGTCATTAACAGCGTTAATCTGTCCGGGAAATAATATGAAAGCTTTATATTTGGACCTGCGAAATGGTATTTCCGGCGACATGTTCCTGGGCGCTCTTTGCGACCTGGGGCTTAGTCGGGATGATTTTTCAGCAAGCCTGAGTTCCCTACCCCTTTCCGGGTATGAACTGAAAATCACCAAGGTTAAGCCGCAAAACATCAGCGCGACCGATTTTGAGGTGATAATCGCCGCTGCGGCGAAGCAGCCGGCCCGTCATTTACCGGACATTGTAAAAATAATAGAAAATTCTTCGCTCTCAGCGGAAGTACAGGAGCGGGCGAAACAGGTATTCCTGACTTTAGCTGAAGCCGAGGCCAAAATTCACGGGACGGTTCCGGAAAAGATCCATTTCCACGAGGTGGGCGCGCTTGATTCCCTGATTGACATTATCGGGAGTTTGGTCGCCTTGGAGCTGTTGGGGATAGATAAGATCAACGCTTCCCGTCCCCGGTTAGGACGCGGGGAAGTCGTTTGCCGGCATGGTACGTTGCCCGTCCCGGCTCCGGCCACCCTGGAGATATTGCGGGGTCTGGAGGTAAAATTTACGGATGAAGTCGGCGAGAAAATCACGCCCACCGGAGCGGCCCTGTTAAAAACCCTGGTCGCTGAATTTGGCGGTTCGCCATCGGGCAAGCTGCTGGCGACCGGTTACGGAGCCGGTAAAAGAAAACAGGAAAACCGGCCGAACCTGTTGCGGGCTGTGTTGCTTGATTCACAAAGCTCT